>NC_013855.1:567500-900000 GCF_000010725.1 Azospirillum sp. B510
GCATGGGAAGCGAACCCGGCGAACTGAAACATCTAAGTAGCCGGAGGAAAGGACATCAACCGAGACTCCGCTAGTAGTGGCGAGCGAACGCGGACCAGGCCAGCCATCTTGTCTACATAACCGGAACCGTCTGGAAAGTCGGACCACAGTGGGTGATAGTCCCGTATGGATAAACCGGACGAGATGCACGAGTAGGGCGGGGCACGTGAAACCCTGTCTGAACATGGGGGGACCACCCTCCAAGCCTAAGTACTCCTCAGTGACCGATAGTGCACCAGTACCGTGAGGGAAAGGTGAAAAGCACCCCGACAAGGGGAGTGAAACAGTTCCTGAAACCGGATGCCTACAAGCAGTCGGAGCCTCTTCATGGGGTGACGGCGTACCTTTTGTATAATGGGTCAGCGACTTAGAGTATGCAGCGAGCTTAAGCCGGTAGGTGGAGGCGCAGCGAAAGCGAGTCTGAACAGGGCGCCCGAGTTGCATGCTTTAGACCCGAAACCTGATGATCTAGCCATGGGCAGGTTGAAGGTGCGGTAACACGCACTGGAGGACCGAACTCACGCCTGTTGAAAAAGTCGGAGATGACCTGTGGCTAGGGGTGAAAGGCCAATCAAATCAGGAAATAGCTGGTTCTCCGCGAAAGCTATTTAGGTAGCGCGTCGCGTATTGCCGCGGGGGGTAGAGCACTGGATGGGCTAGGGGGGCGCGAGCCTTACCAAACCTAACCAAACTCCGAATACCCGTGAGCAGAGCGCGGCAGACAGACGGTGGGTGCTAAGGTCCATCGTCGAGAGGGAAACAGCCCAGACCGCCAGCTAAGGTCCCCAAATCACGGCTAAGTGGGAAAGGATGTGGGAAGGCCATGACAACCAGGAGGTTGGCTTAGAAGCAGCCATCCTTTAAAGAAAGCGTAATAGCTCACTGGTCTAGTTAAGCCGGCCTGCGCCGAAAATGTATCGGGGCTCAAGCCGTGTACCGAAGCTGCGGATGTATCGCAAGATACGTGGTAGCGGAGCGTTCCGTAAGCCTGCGAAGGGTGTCCGTGAGGCCGCCTGGAGGTATCGGAAGTGAGAATGCTGACATGAGTAGCGACAAACAGTGTGAGAAACACTGTCGCCGAAAGTCCAAGGGTTCCTGCGCAAGGTTAATCCACGCAGGGTGAGCCGGCCCCTAAGGCGAGGCCGAAAGGCGTAGTCGATGGGAACCACGTTAATATTCGTGGGCCTGGCGGAGGTGACGGATGGGAAAGCGTGTACGATCTTATCGGATTGATCGTGCTGTGGACCTGTTCCAGGAAACAGCCCCGCCATACAGACCGTACCCCAAACCGACACAGGTGGACTGGTAGAGTATACCCAGGCGCTTGAGAGAATGGTGTTGAAGGAACTCGGCAAATTGCCCTCGTAACTTCGGAAGAAGAGGGCCCCGTTTTGGCGCAAGCCAGGGCGGGGGGCACAGACCAGGGGGTAGCGACTGTTTACTAAAAACACAGGGCTCTGCGAAGCCACACAAGGCGACGTATAGGGTCTGACGCCTGCCCGGTGCCGGAAGGTTAAGAGGAGAGGTGCAAGCCTTGAATTGAAGCCCCGGTAAACGGCGGCCGTAACTATAACGGTCCTAAGGTAGCGAAATTCCTTGTCGGGTAAGTTCCGACCTGCACGAATGGCGTAACGACTTCCCCGCTGTCTCCAACACCAACTCAGCGAAATTGAACTCTCCGTGAAGATGCGGAGTTCCCGCGGTCAGACGGAAAGACCCCGTGCACCTTTACTACAGCTTTGCAGTGGTGCTAGGGACTTCATGTGTAGGATAGGTGGGAGGCTTGGAAGCCTGGGCGCCAGCCCGGGTGGAGCCAACCTTGAAATACCACCCTTGAAGTCTCTGGCATCTAACCGTGGCCCGTGATCCGGGTCCGGGACCCTGCATGGCGGGTAGTTTGACTGGGGCGGTCGCCTCCCAAAGTGTAACGGAGGCGCGCGATGGTGGGCTCAGAGCGGTCGGAAATCGCTCGTCGAGTGCAATGGCATAAGCCCGCCTGACTGCAAGACTGACAAGTCGAGCAGAGACGAAAGTCGGCCATAGTGATCCGGTGGCTCCACGTGGACGGGCCATCGCTCAACGGATAAAAGGTACGCCGGGGATAACAGGCTGATGACTCCCAAGAGTCCATATCGACGGAGTCGTTTGGCACCTCGATGTCGGCTCATCACATCCTGGGGCTGGAGCAGGTCCCAAGGGTTCGGCTGTTCGCCGATTAAAGTGGTACGTGAGCTGGGTTTAGAACGTCGTGAGACAGTTCGGTCCCTATCTGCCGTGGGTGTCGGAGTTTTGCGAGGATCTGTCCCTAGTACGAGAGGACCGGGATGGACATACCTCTGGTGCACCGGTTGTCACGCCAGTGGCATGGCCGGGTAGCTAAGTATGGACGGGATAACCGCTGAAAGCATCTAAGCGGGAAACCCACCTCTAAACCAGAGCTCCCTTGAGAGCCGTGACAGACCATCACGTCGATAGGAGGCATGTGGAAGGGCGGCGACGCCTGAAGCTAAGCCTTACTAATCGCTCGATCGGCTTGATCCCAACCCCACACAACCGCGCCATGCGCAGCAGCAAGCCTGCTTGACGCAAACAAGCCGGTTCGATACATCCTCTCAATCACTTGCACGTTCAAGCATATGCCTTGTTGGAAGGAGCGTCGGTCTTGTGCCTCGGTGACCTGGTGGTCATGGCGAGGTGTCAAACACCCGATCCCATCCCGAACTCGGCCGTGAAAAGCCTCCGCGCCAATGGTACTGCGTCTTAAGACGTGGGAGAGTAGGTCGCCGCCAGGTCGCTCAGGCACAAGAGACAATCTTTCCAAAAACAAGCCGCTTGCATCTTCACACTCAAAATCGAAAGGCCCCGCGCTCAATATGAGACGGGGCCTTTCGCCGTTGGCAGATCAGAAACGCGCCGGTAGGCGTTGCCTGTGTATGCATGCGGTGAGCTTGCTAGAGCTTCGCGCCTGAAATCTGGATCGAGGCCCGAACCATCGAAGAGCTGTGCAAAGCCGTCGGATCAATCTGCGACCTCTATACACCAGATGAATGCTGGAATTGCATCATGCACGCAGGATATGCGTCCGATCAAACGCTTGATGATCTAATTACCCGCATCTTCGAAGGTCGTACCTTGCTTGACCGGCTGCCGCGTCACTGCGACCTGCAAAGGGGTCATTTTTCCAAGAATGACCGTTGACTGGTCCCGTTCACCACATGATAGCTGCGGATGACTTGGCTGTCGTCCATCCCGCCCTCGCCCCGGCCCGAAGTGGCAAGGAACATCTGGTGGGCAACGGCGGCCAGGGGCAGGGCGGCCTTGGCGTCGCGGCCGGCTTCCAGCACGATGCCGAGATCCTTCACGAAGATGTCGACCGCGCTGGTAGCCTCGGGATCGGCTTGCAGCATGCGTGGCCCGCGGTCCTTCAGCATCCAGCTGGACGCCGCGGAACCGCTCATGATCTCCAGCAGGACCTCCAAGTCGACGCCGACCTTGGCCGCGAGCGCGAAGGCTTCGGCCACCACGGCGATGTGGACGCCGCACAGCAGCTGGTTGACGGTTTTCACCGTGGCACCCTGTCCCGGCTCTTCGCCGACATGATAGACCTTGCTTCCCATCGCCGTCAGCACCGGGCGCACCCGCTCCACCACCGCGGCCGGTGCCGCCGCCATGATCGACAGGCTGCCGGCGACCGCTCCGACCACGCCGCCCGAAACAGGCGCGTCGACGAAGCCGCGGCCGGCCGCCTCCACCCGCGCCGCGAGCGCGGCTACGGCACTTGGCGGACAGGTCGCCATCAGGATCACCGCCGCCGCCGCCGGCAAGGCCTCCAGCGCGTCTTCGGCGAACAGGACCTGCTCGGCCTGGGCGGCGTTCACCACCATCAGCACCAGCGCGTCGGCTCCGGCGGCCGCATCCGCCGCCCCGGTGGCCGGCCGGGCGCCGCATGCCGCCAGGGCTTCGACGTTCTCGCGCCGGACGTCGAACCCCTGCACGGCGAAGCCCTGTGCCAGCAGATTGTGCGCCATGGGCATCCCCATGGAACCAAGCCCGATGAACCCAACGGTCGTCATTGTCCTGGTGTCCTCAAAAGGGAATGGAAGGCTGGAAAAAGGCGGCGCGGGCAGATCGCCCGCGCCGGACCCGGTCAGCCGAGGAAGCCGATCGACACCCACGGCACCGCCGCGACGATGATCAGCCCGACGGCCAGGGCTGCCAGATATCCCAGGATGGGCTTCATGCCTTCGTCAGGGCTGATGCGGCTGATCGCGCAGGCCGCGTAATAGCCGACACCGAAGGGCGGGGCGAACAGGCCGATGCCCATCGCCAGGATGACGATCATCGCGTAATGGACCTCATGCACGCCGATCTCGCGGGCGATGGGGAACAGCAGCGGACCGAACAGCACGATGGCGGGGATGCCCTCCAGGACACTGCCCAGGATGATGAAGGCGACGATGGAAACCGCAATGAACACCGGCACGCCGCCCGGCAGCTCGCGCATTACCGTCGCCAGGGTGTTGGAGAAGCCGGACTGGGTCAGCGCCCAGGCCATGCCGGTGGCCGCTCCGATGATCAGCAGAATGGCGCCGGATAGGGCCGCGGTTTCGACCAGCATCGGGTAGATGCGGCGCCAGTCGAACTGGCGGTAGATCAGCAGGCCGGCAACGACGGCATAGACGATGCCGATGGTCGACACTTCGGTCGCGGTGGCGACACCCTCGATCACCGCGGCGCGGATGACGAAGGGCAGGGCGATGGCCGGCAGCGCGATCAGGAATGCCTTGGCGATCTCGCCCCGGCTGGCGCGGCGGACGTGGGACAGATCCTCATGTCGGTAGCGCCACCAGACCAGGGCCGCCAGCGCCGCGCCCAGCACGATGCCCGGCAGCAGGCCGCCGGTGAACAGAGCGGCGATCGACACACCGGTGACCGACCCGATGGTGATCAGCACCAGCGACGGCGGGATGGTTTCGGTCTGGGCGCCGGTGGCGGACAGCAGGGCGACCAGATCGCCAGGCTTGGCCCCGCGCGCCTTCATCTCGGGGAACAGCACCGGGGCGACCGCCGCCATGTCCGCCGCCTTCGACCCGGAGATGCCGGAGACCAGATACATGGCGCCGAGCAGGACATAGGACAGGCCGCCGCGCACGTGGCCCAGGAGGCTGGCGAGGAAGCCGACCATGGCGCGCGCCATGCCGGTCATCTCGATCAACTGGCCCAGGAAGACGAACAGCGGTACCGACAGCAGGATCAGGTGGCTCATCCCTTCGTCCATCCGGCCGACCATGACGATGGCCGGGGTGGAGGTGGCGAGCGACAGATAACCGAAGGTGGCGAGCCCGAAGGAAAAGGCGATTGGCAGGCCGAGGAACACCATCACCCCGACGCCGAGCACGAAGAACAGCAGCAGGTTCAGGTTGCCGAGCCCGGCGAAGACCGGACCGGCCAGCATTGCCGCACCGATCGTCGCCGTTACCGCCAGCGCCGCCCACAGCACGTCGATGGCGCGGCCGCGCCGGGCCAGCCGCAGCAGGGCGACCGAGATCATCAAGGCGATGCCGACCGGCAGCGCCGCGGCGCGCCAGGAATTGGCGATGTCGAGCGCGGGGGTGGTGACCCACACCTCTTCCGATGCGAATTCATAGGCGGGTTCGGTCATCAGCAGCAGGAAGGCCAGCGCCGCCGTCATGGCGAGCACGTCCAGGAAGGCCTGGGCGCGCGGTCCCAGCATGCCGACCAGCGCCGTCATCCGCATATGCTCGCCCCGGCGCAACGCGACGACCGAACCGAACATGGCGAGCCACAGGAACAGGATGGAGGCCAGTTCGTCCGACCAGATGATCGGGCTGTGGAGGAGATAGCGCCAGATGACGCCGACCAGCAGCACGCCGACCTCAGCGAGCACCAGCAGCGCCGCCGGAAACTCGACGAGCAGCCCGACGCCCCGGTCGAGCTGATCGAGCCAGCGGGCATGGCTGCTGGACGGCTGTCCGGCGCCATGGATGGACGCGGTCGCCGCAGTGACGGGAGTGTTCATGGAGGCCAGCCCTTCGGGTGGAGGGTCGGTTCGCACCGACGATCGGTTTGGGGGGCCGGTCGGCCCGGTCCGGCGTCCGCCAGGGCGGCGGGCGGGTCGGCGGGTCCGGCCGGGTCGGGTCGGCGGCATTTCGGCGACAGCCGGCCTCAGCCCAGCTTGCCGGTCACCGTCTCCAGCAGCTCCCAGGCGACGGTGCCGTACTTCCCCTTCCACTCCGCGTAGAAGTTGGTGGTGGACAGCGCTTGGCGGAACGGCTCGCGGTCGACGCCGTGGAAGGACAGCCCCTTGGCGGCCAGATCGGTCTTCAGTGATTCAGCCAGCGCCGCGATGTCGGCGCGCTGGTCGTCAGCCGAGCGGTCCAGCTCGCGGCTGACGATGCCCTGGATGTCGGCCGGAAGTCTGGCGAAGGCGCGCTTGTTACCCAGCACCCAATAGCCGTCCCAGACATGGGCGGTCAGGCTGCAGGACTTCTGCACCTCGTAAAGGCGCGTGGTGGCGATGATCGCCAGCGGGTTCTCCTGGCCCTCGACCACGGTGGTCTGTAGCGCCGAATAGAGTTCGTTGAAGTTGATCGGTGCCGGGGCGGCGCCGATCGCCTTGAACAGCGAGGTCAGCGCCGGCGCCGGCGGCACCCGCATCTTGAAGCCCTTGATGTCTTCCGGCGTCCTGATCACCCGGGTGGACGAGGTGACGTGGCGGAAACCGTTGTCCCAGATCTTGCTGAGCGTGAAGATCGGCGTCTTGGCTATCTCGTCGCGGACATGCTTGCCCAGCGCGCCGTCCATCGCCTGCCAGACGGCGCCATAGTCCTTGAAGGCGAAGCCCATGCTGGTGATACCGGACAGCGGCACGAAGGTGGCGAGGATCAGCGAGGACAAGTTGAAGATCTCGACGCCGCCGTTGCGCACCTGCCCCAGCAGGTCGGTGTCGCTGCCCAGCTGGTTGGCCGGGAACAGTTTGATGTCCAGCCGGCCCGATGTCGCCTCGCGGATGCGGTTGATCGCTTCCTGGGCGCGGATATTGACGGGATGGGTCGGATCCTGTCCGGTGGCGTACTTGAACTGGAACTCGGCGGCGTCGGCCGGGTGCTTCAGGATGGTCACCAGCGGCATCGCGGCGGCGGCGGCCAGGACGGTGCGGCGGCTCGGACGGAAGGAGGTCGTGCGGAAGGGCGGCATCTTGAGCATGGTTTCCTCTCCGGATGTTCTATGATTTGGCTTTTTGGCGACCAGGACCAGGACCAGGACCGGGAGCGGGGAACGGAGACGGGGAGCGGGTGGCCCGCTCCGCCGCCATCCATCTGCCGACCTCTATTGCCAGCTCTTGATGCTGGCGACCATCGCGTCGGTGGAGATGCCGTAGAGGTCGTGCAGGGTGGGCAGGGCGCCGGCCTTCAGGAACTCGTCCGGCAGGCCGATTTGGCGGAATGCCGGGGCGACCCCGGCGCGCAGCAGCGTGCCGGCCACCGCCTCGCCCAGCCCGCCGATTACGGTGTGGTTCTCCGCCACCACCATCATGCGGCCGGTCCGCCCGGCCTCGGACAGGATGGTCTCGGTGTCGAGCGGCTTGATGGTGGGGACGTGCAGGACGCCGACGTCGATCCTTTCGGCCTCCAGCACCTTCGCCACTTCCAGCGCCCGCATCGTCATGATGCCCGACGACACGATCAGCACGTCGGCGCCGTCGCGCAGCAGCTTCGCCTTGCCGAGTTCGAACTTGTAGCCGTACTCGTCCAGAACCAGCGGCACGTTGCCACGCAGCAGGCGCATGTAGACCGGACCCTGATGGGCCGCCATCGCCGGCACCACCTGTTCGATCTCGTGCGCGTCGCAGGGATCGATCACCACCATGTTCGGCATGGCGCGCATCAGCGCCAGGTCCTCAGCGGCCTGATGGCTGGGGCCGTAACCGGAGGTCAGGCCGGGCAGGGCGCAGACGATCTTGACGTTGCGGTTCTCCTCCGCGATCGTCTGGTGAACGAAGTCGTAGGCCCGGCGCGAGGCGAAGACCGCATAGGTGGTGACGAAGGGCATGAAACCCTCATGCGCCAACCCCGACGCCGCTCCCATCAGCAGCTGTTCGGCCATTCCCATTTGATAGAAGCGGTCGGGATTGGCCTGGGCGAAGATGTGCAGGTCGGTGTATTTGGCGAGGTCGGCGGTCATGCCGACGATCTCCGGCCGCTGCTTCGCCAGCTCGACCAGCGCATGACCAAAGGGCGCCGGCTTGGTGCGCTGCCCCTCCGCCGCGATCGAGGCGATCATGGCGGACGTCTTCAGGCGCGGCTTGGCGGTGGTGTTGGTGGTGGCGGTGCTCATGCGCTCCTCCCGGCGTCGAGCGCGTCGAGCGCCAGCTGCCATTCGTGTGCGTCCACGCGGATGAAGTGATTCTTTTCGCGGGCTTCGAGGAAGGGCACGCCTTTGCCCATCCTGGTGTCGCAGATGATCATCCGCGGCTTCGGCTCGCGGTACGACTTGGCGGCGTCGAAGGCGGCGACCACAGCGTCCAGATCGTTACCGTCGATCCGCTGGACGAACCAGCCGAAGGCCTCCAGCTTGTCGGCCAGCGGCTCGAAGGCCATCACCTGGGTCGATGGGCCGTCGGCCTGCTGGTTGTTGACGTCGACGATGGCGATCAGGTTGTCCAGCTTGTAGTGGGCGGCCGACAGGATGGCCTCCCACACCGACCCCTCGTCCAGCTCGCCGTCGGAGAACAGCGTGTAGACGCGGTTGTCGGACTGCTTGCGCTTCAGCCCCAGCCCGATGCCGACGGCGATGCCGAGCCCGAGGCCGAGCGATCCGCCCGACATCTCCATGCCCGGCGTGTAGGCGGCCATGCCCGACATCGGCAGGCGGCTGTCATCGCTGCCGTAGGTCTCCAGCTCGTCGGCCGGGACGATGCCGGCCTCGATCAAGGCGGCGTACAGCGCGATGGCGTAATGGCCGTTCGACAGCAGGAAGCGGTCGCGCCCTTCCCAATGCGGGTCGTCGGGCCGGTAGCGCATGGCGTGGAAGTAGGACACGGCCAGCACGTCGGCGATGTCCAGCGCCTGGCCGATATAGCCCTGGCCCTGCACCTCGCCCATCAGCAGGGCGTTGCGGCGGATGCGGTAGGCGCGTTCGCTCAGCGGCACATTGTGGCCGAGCGGGGTGGTATCGATCGCGGGGTCCACGGGGGGTCTCCGTCCGTTCGGGATCAGTGGATCAGCATGCCGCCGTTGACGTCGAGCGTGGCCCCGGTGACATAGGACGACAACTCCGACGCCAGGAACAGGCAGGAGCGGGCCACGTCCTCGGCATCGCCCAGGCGGTTCAGCGGGATGCCCTTGAGGATCTCCAGCCGCAGCTCCGGGGTCAGCTTGTCCCCGGTGATGTCGGTCTGGATCAGGCCGGGGGTGACCGAATTGACGCGGACGTTGTCCGGCCCGAGTTCGCGCGCCATCGCCTTGGCGAGGCCCAGCACGCCGGCCTTGGCGGCGCTGTAATGCGGGCCGCCGAAAATGCCGCCCCCACGTTGCGCCGATACCGACGAGATGCAGACGATGGAGCCGGACTTGCGCTCGCGCATGTGGGGAATGACGGATTGGCTCATGTACAGGGTGCCGCGCAGGCTGACGTCGGTCACCGCCTCGTAGTTCTTCGGGCCGATGTCCATAAGCTTCAGCGGCTGGGTGATGCCGGCATTGTTGACCAGCACGTCGATGCGGCCGAACTCCTCCACCACGCGGGCGGCAGCGGTGAAGCAGGCCTCCCGGTCGGTCACGTCGCAGGCGAGGCCGCGATGGGCCTCTCCCAGTTCGGCAGCCGCCTCGGCCGCCTGGGAACCGTCCAGGTCGAGGATGATCGCACGTGCGCCATGCAGTGCGAAAAGCTTGGCGGTAGCCCGGCCGATGCCGCGGCGCGACGCGGCGCCGGTGATCACACAGACTTTGTTGGACAGCAGCATGGTCGCTCCTTCCTTCTGAAGCTTGCCTCGGACAAGGCTCCGCCAGGGCGGTCCCGGAGGAGCCGCGACGGACCGTTGTCTTCGCGTGGGTTATGGTGGATTTCCGCTTGATCAGCTGATGGTTTGCTAACCGGATCGTTGCGAGGATGCTACGGTCTTGAGATGAATCCGACAAACGAATAAGATCGTCTTCACATGAACTGAGTTCATTAGATCGCTGCAATGCAAAGACGGGTTTCGATCAAGGCGCTCCAGGCTTTCGAGGCTGCCGCGAGATTGCAATCCTTCGCGACTGCGGCGCAGGATCTCGGTCTGACGCCATCGGCGATCAGCCATCAGGTGAAGATTCTGGAGGAGCAGCTGGGCTTTCCGCTGTTCCACCGCGTGCACCGTTCGGTGACGCTGACCGACGCCGGCCGGGCCTATGCCACGGAGATCATCGCCGCCTTCGCCCGTATCGATGCCGCCACGCGCAACGCCACCACCGCCGGGGCCGGAACCACGATCCTGACCGTGCGCTCGATGCCGAGCTTCGCCACGCAATGGTTGATGCCGCGCCTGAACCGCGTGAAGGAGTTGCATCCGGCCATCGATATCCGGCTCCAGGCCTCAGTCTCTCCCATCGACCTGACGACGGGGGCGGTCGACATCGACATCCGCTACAATCCGGGTCCGCCCCCGGCTGGCTGCGTGATGGCGCAGTTTCCGGAGGACAGCATAGTGCCGATGTGCTCCCCCGGCCTCGCCAGTGGCCTGAACCCAATCCGGCGGCCACAGGATCTGAGCCGCCATATGCTGATCCATTCGGAAGTCAACATTGTCGGCTGGCGCGACTGGGCGCGCCGGCACCGCGGCGTACAATTGGACATGGAGCGCGGCCTTCGCTTCGACCGGTCCTTCATGGCCATCAACGCCGCGGTGAACGGGATGGGGGTGTGCCTGGACAGCCTGCTGCTCGCTCGCCAGGAGCTTGAGTCCGGCAAGCTGGTCATCCCCTTTCCCACCCGTCCGCTCAAGGCGCAGGGGCACGGCTTCGTCACGCTGAAATCGTCCTTCGACCTGCCGAAGGTCCGCCTATTCCGTGACTGGCTGCTGGGAGAGCTGGAAACATGCCGTCAATGGGAGGAGCGTTATCTCGTTTCCCTGGAGAGAGCGGCGATGCCGCCACGATAAGGGGGGCCTCCTTGCCGCCTGTTCCACGCAAAGTGCGGGAGAAGCTTTTTACCGGGGGAAGGTCACCCGCTTCATTCTACGGGACAGTTTGCGGCTCCGGACGTGGCGCGAGAACTGCCGAACCCCGTCAAGCGGCGCGGATGCCGGTCAGGAAGGTTTCCACCTCGCGGCGCAGGTCCGCCGCCTGACGCGACACGCTGGTGGAGGCGTCCAGCACCTGAGATGCCGCCCGACCGGTTTGGCCGGCGGCCTCGTGCACCTGCGCGATGTTGCCGCTGACCTGGCCGGTGCCTTGGGCCGCCTGTTGGACGTTGCGCGAAATCTCGGCCGTGGTGGCGCTCTGCTCCTCAATGGCGGCGGCGATGGTCGCGGCGATCTCGTTCATCGTGCCGATGGTGCCGCCGATCTCCTCGATAGCATGCACCGTGCCGCGCGTCGCGTTCTGCACGCTGTTGATTTGGGCGGAGATGTCCTCCGTCGCTTTGGCCGTCTGGTTGGCCAACTGCTTCACCTCGCTTGCCACGACGGCGAAGCCCTTGCCGGCCTCCCCCGCCCGCGCCGCTTCGATGGTGGCGTTCAGCGCCAGCAGGTTGGTCTGGCTGGCGATGTCCTGGATCAGCTTGACGACTTCGCCGATGCGCGCGACCTCCTCGGCCAGGTTGCGGACCGAGCCGGTGGTGTCCTGAGCCTCGCGTACCGCCTGGGCGGCGACGCCGTTGGAACGAGAGACCTGTTCACTGATCTCCCGGATCGACGCGGTCATCTCCTCCGTCGCGGAGGCCACGGTTTGAACGTTCATCGAGGTCTGCTCCGCCGCGGAAGTGGAGGCGGAGGCCTGACTGCTGGTCTCCTCCGCCAGCGCCGCCATGGATTTGGCGGTTTCGTTCAACTGGGCGGAAGCCCCGGACACGCTGTTAAGGATGGCCGACACGGTGCGGTCGAAGTCCCGCACCATCCGTTCGACCGCGGCGGTGCGCGTTTCGCGGGCGGCACGCTGAGCCTCCTGTTCGGATTCGAGACGGACGCGCTCGATGGCGCTTTCCTTCAGCACCTGGATCGCCCGTGCCATTGCACCGATCTCGTCAGGCAGCTTGGAATGAGCGATGTCGACGTCGAGGTTGCCGTCGGCCAGCCGGACGACGGTGGACGTCAGGGTGCTTAGACGCCGCGTGACTTGGGCCGACAGCATGATCAGCACGATGCCGAACGTGATGCAGACCACGCCCAGAATGACCCCGGCGAGAATCAGATTGGTCCAAGCCTTGGCGATACTGTCCTGGTTGCTCGAATGGGCGACAACGAGGGCCGCATCCCGCATTACCAGACTGTTGTTCAGCATTGGCGTCGCCCAGGGACGCCAATCGGCCAGCGTTACCGGAGACGGCATGCCCTTGCGAGCGGCATCGATCACGCTTTGGAAGCGCTGTTCGCCCTCCGACATGATGGTCGTGCGCACATGATCCAGCGCCCTGGTCAACTCCGGTGGGTTGCCGAGGTTGAGCACCGCCTGCTGCATCATCTGCCAGAGCCCGGCTATCCTGCCGGTCATCTCGGTCGCGGCTTGCAGCCGATCCGGCCCGAAGGGTAGGCCGGCGACGAACAGTCCGACGGCGGCGGAGCGGGTACCGTTGACGTCGCGCATGTCCTGAGCCAGCCGCGCCAAGTTGGCGTGGCCGAACAGGTCGGGACCGCTGACGATGGTGGAGCGGTAGGCATCGTCGATGGCCTTGCCGACATTCTGATTGGCCGCAATGATGGCATCTACGGTGGCCGTGGCGATTGTCGCCGGACGGCCGGGCTTCGCCTGCTCCGCCGCCTGCCGGGCAATTGTCCGCGCGGCCTTCAGCTGGTTGGCCGCGGTGATGATAGGAGAGGCGGACAGGTGGGCGGCCTCGATTTGCCGACGGGCCTTGTCCAGGGCGGCGTCGCTGGCTGAGATGGCAGTCTCCAGAGGCTGAGCGGCCGCGATGTCCAGCGGCTTGTCATTGTCGAAGACAACCGCCCAGCGTGACCGTTCTGCGGCCAGCAACGGACCAATTTGCAGTGTTGCCTCGAATGCCGACAGCGAGTTTTCCGTCTGGTGGCGTTGCCGCAGTTCATCCACGGCGTTCCACGCAAGGACGGCGGCCATGCAGATGGGGAACACAGCAATCAGGATGTTTGCACACAAAATTTTTGTACGGATTTTCATGCTACGGCCCTCGTTTTCTGCGGCTGTGCTCAACTTCCGTTGCAGCTCATATAGTTTTTATAACCACCGGCCAGTTAGTAGGAAATCCTTATCCAATCGATTATTTCAAAGCTGGTTAAAATGAGGAAAGATTTTCATAAATTTTCCAATTATTCCAACGGAATTTTTAGCCACTTCTCTTCGTTGGGACGGCCTTCGTGAGTGCACCGAATTGATTGCATATTCTTGAAAAGAATGCAATTTTAGATGGTGTTTATCAAGGGTATGCTGCTTGGGCATGAGCGGGCCTTTTGACCGGCCCGCCGGGTCTCGCGGAACAGGATCAGCAGGACGCTGGCGATCACGATGCCGGTGCCGAGCAGCCCATGTGGCGCTTGTCGCGCACCGCCCACGCCGACTTCGTCCTGGATGCTTTGGAGCAGGCGCTGCACGACCGCCGGCCGACCAAGGGCAGCGGCCTCGTCCATCATTCCGATCGTGGATCGCAATATCTCGCCAGCCTATGGCCGGCCGCCTGAAGATGCCCCGCCATCGGCGTGCCCATGATCCCCAATCCGATAAAGCCAAGCTTGCTCATCTCACGTTCTTCTCGTGATGTCTTGTCATTGCGGGCGAGGGGCGGGGGCGGCGGCCCGGAGATCACGCCGCCCCGCCGCGCTCAGCGCACCAGGCAGGGGCGCTTGTTGTCGAAGGTCCAGCCGGCGATCAGGTACTGCATGGCGATGGCGTCATCGCGGGCCCCCAGGCCGTACCGCTTGTAGAGGTCGTGGGCCTTGGCCAGCTCGTCCATGTCGACCTCGACGCCCAGGCCCGGTTTCCGCGGCACCGCGACCAGACCGCCCTTGATCTGGAACGGCTCCTTGGTGAGGCGCTGGCCATCCTGCCAGATCCAGTGGGTATCGATCGCGGTGATGTTGCCCGGCGCCGCCGCGGCGACGTGGGTGAACATCGCCAGCGAGATGTCGAAGTGGTTGTTGGAGTGCGAACCCCAGGTCAGTCCCCATTCGTGGCACATCTGGGCGACCCGGACGGAGCCTTGCATGGTCCAGAAATGCGGATCGGCCAGCGGGATGTCGACCGACTGCAACTGGATGGCGTGGCCCATCTGGCGCCAGTCGGTGGCGATCATGTTGGTCGCCGTCGGCAGGCCGGTGGCGCGGCGGAATTCGGCCATCACTTCGCGGCCGGAATAGCCTTTTTCCGCGCCGCACGGGTCCTCGGCATAGGCGAGCACGTCACCCTTGCCCTTGCACAACCGGATCGCCTCCTCCACTGACCAGGCGCCGTTGGGATCGAGGGTGATGCGGGCCTGGGGAAAGCGCTTGGCCAGCGCCGTCACCGCCTCGATCTCCTCCTCGCCGGCCAGCACGCCGCCCTTCAGCTTGAAGTCGTTGAAGCCGTAGCGGTCATGCGCCGCCTCGGCCAGCCGGACCACCGCCTCCGGGGTCAGGGCCACCTCGTGGCGCAGGCGGAACCAATCGTTATCGGCATCGGGTTCGCTGCGGTAGGGCAGATCGGTCCTGGTCCGGTCACCGACATAGAAAAGGTAACCCAGCATCTCGACCGCGTCGCGTTGCTGCCCCTCGCCGAGCAAGGCGGCAACCGGGACCTCCAGGAACTGGCCGAGCAGATCGAGCAGCGCCGCTTCCAACGCCGTTACGGCGTGAATGGCGATGCGCAGGTCGAAGGTCTGCAAGCCGCGGCCGCCGGAATCGCGGTCGGCGAACGCCCGGCGCGCCAGGTTCAGAATGTTGTTGAAGGCGCCGATCGGCTGGCCGATCACCAGGGCGCGGGCGTCCTCCAGGGTCTGGCGGATCTTCTCGCCGCCCGGCACCTCACCGACGCCGGTGTGCCCGGCGCTGTCCTTCAGGATGAGAATGTTGCGGGTGAAGAACGGGGCATGGGCTCCCGACAGGTTCAGCAGCATCGAGTCATGGCCGGCGACCGGCACGACCAGCATTTCGGTAATCTTGGGCGACGATGATTGAGCAGCCATGGTGGGTCTCCAGGGGGCGGCGCTGAAAGCCGCGCTCCGCTTTGGTTGTTGGGGGGAGCGGTCATCGCAGCTGACGCCACCGGTTTGGCGATAAGCTCTCGAGATGAACTTCTTGCGGATTTTTCCGGTCGGCCGACGGGCGCGCCCCGGCGATGCCGAAATGCGCGCGGATCAATGTGGAGGAAATCATCGATCGCAGGGAAGGCCCGGCCCGATCAGGTCACCGGTGCCGGGTTGAAGAGCGTCAGCGCGTTGCGCAGGCCCCAATGGTCGGCCCAGGTCGTTTTGCGGCCGCTGGCCACATCCAGGATCAGGCGGAAGATCTCCCAGCCAATGTCCTCGATGCTGGCGTGTCCGGTGGCGATGCGTCCGGCGTCCACGTCGATCAGATCGTGCCAGCGCTCGGCCAGCGCGGTCCGGGTCGCGACCTTGATGACCGGCACCATGGCGAGGCCATAGGGCGTCCCGCGGCCGGTGGTGAACACCTCCATGGTGCAGCCCGAGGCGAGTTGCAGCGTGCCGCAGACGAAGTCACTGGCGGGGGTTGCGGCGTAGATCAGCCCCTTGCGCTCCGCCCGCTCGCCGGGCGACAGAACGCCGACGATCGGGCTGCTTCCGGACTTGGCGATGGAGCCCAGCGCCTTTTCCACCACATTCGCCAGCCCACCCTTCTTGTTGCCCGGCGAGGGGTTGGCGCTGCGGTCGGTCCGGCCCGCCGACAGGTAGCGGTCATACCAGTCCATCTCGCGCACCAGGGCCCGTCCGACCTCCTCGTCAATGGCGCGCGGCGTCAGCAGGTGGATGGCGTCGCGGACCTCGGTGACTTCGGAAAACATCACGGTGGCGCCGGCGCGCACCAGCAGATCCGAGGCATAGCCCACCGCCGGGTTGGCGGTGACCCCGGAGAAGGCGTCGCTGCCGCCGCATTGCATGCCGACCACAAGGTCGGAGGCCGGACAGGTCACGCGCTTGCGCTTGTTCAACTCCGCCAGACGCGTCTCGGCCATCTCCATGATCGAGGCGACCATGGCGCCGAAGCCGACATGACGCTCGTCCTGAAGCGTCATGATGCTGGTTTCGCCGTTGGCGCCGGCCGGCAGCAGGCGTTCCGGCTGGAGCTTCTCGCAGCCCAGGCCGACCACCATGACCTGCCCACCCAGGTTGGGGTTGCGGGCGAGGTTCTTCAGGGTGCGGATCGGCACCACCGCTTCGGGAGCGTTGATCGCCACGCCGCAGCCGTAGGTATGCCCGATGGCGACGACATCATCGACGTTCGGGAAGCGGGGCAGCAGTTCCGTCCTGATGCGGTTGACCGCGGCATCCAGAACGCCGGCCACGCATTGCACGCTCATGCTGATGCCCAGCAGATTCTTGGTGCCCACCGAGCCGTCCGGGTTGCGGAAGCCTTCAAAGCTGTAGCCGTCCAGCGGTGGCTGCGCCGGCGGCACGTTGGTGGCGAGCGGCAGGCTGGCCAGCGCCGGCGCGTTGGGCAGCGTCACGAGCGACTCCTCGATCCAGCTGCCCCTGGCGATGGCGCGCGCGGCATGGCCGATCACCTCCCCGTAGCGGCGGATCGGCGCGCCCTCGGCCAGATCGGCGAGCGCCACCTTATGACCTTGCGGAACGAAGTCGCGCAAGGTCAGGCCGCAGGGGAACTCAGTCCCTTCCGCCAGTCCCGGCGCGTTGACGATGATGGCGACGTTGTCGTCGCCATGCACCTTGATGTAGAGCGGAGTGTCGGACATGAAACAGGCCCTCGGATGTGCCGCCTGGGTTTGCCGGTGGTCGCGCGGTGTCAGAGATTGGCTTTGAACTTTGCGGCGAGTTGTTCGGAGGTTCGGGCGAGGATACCGAGGTCGGATCCGACGGCGACGAAGGTGGCGCCGCGCTCGATGTAGCGCTTGGCCAGGGTCTCGTCGGCGGACAGGATGCCGGCTGGCTTGCCGCAGGCGCGGATGCGGGCGATGGCGTCCTCGATGGCCGCCTGGACCTCGGGGTGCTTTGGGTTGCCGACATGGCCGAGCGCCGCCGCCAGGTCGCCGGGGCCGATGAACAGGCCGGTCACGCCCTCGACCGCGGCGATCTCCTCGATGTTGTCCAGCCCCTTGCGGCTTTCGACCTGGACCAGCACCGCCAGTTCGGCCTCGCATCGCTGCGGGTAGTCCTTGATCCGGCCGAAGCCGCTCGCCCGCGGTGCGGCGGAATAGCCGCGCACGCCGTGCGGCGGATAGCGGGTGTAGGACACCGCGTCGGCGGCCTCCTCGGCGCTCTCCACGTAGGGGATCAGGAAGGACTGCACGCCGATGTCCAGGTAACGCTTCAGCGTCACCATGTCGTTCCACGGCACGCGCACCACCGGATGCGCCCGGCCGCCGGCGGCGGCGGCCTGGAGCTGGCTGTAGACCATCGGCAGCTCGTTGGGCGCATGCTCGGTGTCGAGCACCAGCCAGTCGAAGCCGGAGCCGGCGATGATCTCCACCGTCACATGGCTCGACAGGATCGACCACAGGCCGATCTGCAACCGGCCGGCCTCGATCGCCCGCTTGAAGGCGTTTTCCGGAACGTTCATCGCTTCACCTCCTGGTTCAGCGCGCGTCGCTCAGGATCGCGCGGAACCCGTTGACATTGGTCATCCACCGCAGTGGGTCCCGGGGGACGGGGCGATGGGCAAGGGGGTGTCCCCCTTGCCCATCGCCCCGTTGTCGTCAGACCGTCTGGCCGATCTCGAAGTTGGCGAGCATCTCCAGCGCGCGGACCATGGCGGAATGGTCCCAGGCGCGTCCGCCGTTGGCGGCGCAGGCGTTGAACAGCTCCTGGGCGGTGGCGGTGTTGGGCAGGCTGACGCCGAGGGAACGGGCGGTGGCCAGCGCCAGGTTCAGGTCCTTCTGGTGCAGCTCGATGCGGAAACCGGGGTCGAAGCTGCGCTTGACCATGCGCTCGCCATGGACCTCCAGGATGCGGGAGTTGGCGAAGCCGCCCATCAGCGCCTGGCGGACCTTGGCCGGATCGGCGCCGGCCTTGGCGGCGAGCAGCAGGGCCTCGCCGACCGCCTCGATGGTGAGGGCGACGATGATCTGGTTGGCGACCTTGGTGGTCTGTCCGTCACCGTTGCCGCCGACCAGGGTGATGTTCTTGCCCATCAGCTCGAACAGCGGCTTGACGGTCTCGAAGGCCTTGTCGGGGCCGCCGACCATGATGGTGAGCGAGGCCGCCTTGGCGCCGACCTCGCCGCCCGACACCGGAGCGTCGAGATAGTCGCAGCCCAGCTCGTTGACGCGCTGGGCGAAGTCCTTGGTGGCGACCGGCGAGATGGAGGACATGTCCACCACGATCTTGCCGGCGCCCTTTCCGGCGCCCAGGCCCTCGGCGACGCCGCCGACGCCGAACAGCACCTTCTCGACATCGGGGGTGTCGGGGACCATGATGAAGACGATCTCGGCCTGTTCCGCCACCTCCTTGCCGGAGCCGCAGACCACTGCGCCACCGGCGACCAGCACCTCCGGCACCCCGCCGACGGTGTGGACGTACAGCCTATGGCCGGCCGCCTGAAGATGACCCGCCATCGGCGTGCCCATGATCCCCAATCCGATAAAGCCAAGCTTGCTCATGATGTTTCCAATCCTTTGGGTTTCTGGTTGACGGCAACCGGGTCAGGCGGCCTGAAGGAGGGCCTGCGTGTATCCCAGGCAGAAGGCGAAGAAGCGTTCGCGATCCGGGTCGACGTCGGAGAAGGGGACGTGGTCGGGGCAGAGGACGCCCTTGTAACCGACCTCGCGGTAGGCACGGATGCAGGCCGCCATGTCGACGGAGCCCTCGTCCGGCATCGCCTCGCGGAAGTCCAGGTAGCCGCCCTTGATGTTGCGGAAATGGACCATGAAGATGCGGTTCTGCGGGCCGAAGGTGCGGATGGCCTCGACCACCGTTTCGGTTGGGCTGCGCGACATCTCGGCGATGGTGCCCTGGCAGAAGTTGAAACCGAGCGACGGGCTTTCCGGCGCCAGATTGACGAAGCGCTTCAGGCCGTCCAGCGAACCGAGCACATGGTGCACGCCGTTCAGGCCGCCGGGCGGGTAGGCCGGGTCGTGCGGGTGGCAGGCAAGCTTGACGCCAGCCCGCTCGGCGGTGGGGAGGAGCGCTTCCACCAGATATTCGATGGCGCGCCAGCCATCGGCTTCGGAGATGCCGCCGGCCTGCGACGCCATCACTTGGCCGCAGGTTTCGGCAGCGCCATCCGCACGGGACGCCTCGTCATCCGGCAGCACGGTGCCCCAGTAGGAGAAGCGGGCGTCATTCTCCGCCTTGTACTCGTCGGCCTTGAAGGTCGAGCAGCGCATGCCGCCGCGTCCCTCCACCTCTCCCGTGCGGGTGATGCCGACCATGGCGACCGTGTATTTCACCATGTCCACCCCGCCCTCGGCGGCGGCCTGGATGTTGTGGCGGAGTTCCCTGGCCTTGGCCGCGGCCCTTTCAGGCGCGCGCAGGCTGTCGAGCAGGATGGAACCGACATCGAGCGCCATACCTTCCAAGCGCAAGCCATAACCCTCGATCCACCGGCGCTGTGCCGCCACCTTCGTGGCATCCCACAGCCCGTCCTCGCCGATCACCGCGCTGTTGGGGCGGGTGTCGATGACGATGCCCTTGGCGCCAAGCTGTGCGGACAGGCGCAGGCGCTTGTCAGTCGGGTTGATCAGTTGTTCGCCGATGTGCATCGGAAAATCCTCTTGGACTGCGTCTTCAACGGGGGAAGGTGGGCTGCCGCGCGGCGGCCCCGGGGACCGATCACTTTTTCAGTTCCATGCGCTTGATCTCGCCGACGACGACCAGATAGCTGACCGCGGCGATCAGCGCGTTGGCACCGACGAAGACCAGGGCGCCGTTGAACGAGCCCGTCGTCTGGATGATGTAGCCGATGATGAGCGGCGTGCTGATCGACGAGATGTTGCCGCACATGTTGAAGACGCCGCCCGACAGGCCGGTGATCTCCTTGGGCGCGCAGTCCGACATGACGGCCCAGCCGAGGGCGCCGACGCCCTTGCCGAAGAAGGCCAGCGCCATGAAACCGACCACCACCCACTGCACGTCCGTGTAGTTGCAGGCGATCATGCTCATCGACAGCAGCATGCCCAGCACGATCGGCGTCTTGCGCGCCGACGTCAGCGAGAAGCCCTTGCGCAGCATGGCGTCCGACACCACGCCACCGAGGAGGCCGCCGGCGAAGCCGCAGATGGCCGGGATCGAGGCGATGAAGCCGGCGTTCAGCACCGACATGCCGCGGGCCTGCACCAGGTAGACCGGGAACCAGGTGATGAAGAAGTAGGTGATCGCGTTGATGCAGAACTGGCCGAGGAAGATGCCGACCATCATGCGGCTGGCGAAGAGCTGGCGGATGTAGTCCCACTTGGCCCCATCGGCAGCGCTGGCCGTCTTCTTGTCGGCATTGTCCATATTGACCAGACCGCCGCCCGCGGCGATGTAATCCACCTCGGCCTGGTTGATCTTCGGGTGCTCCACCGGGCTGTGGACGGCCTTCAGCCAGAGGCAGGCGACGATCAGGCCCAGAATTCCCATGAACCCGAAAGCCCATGGCCAGCCGAAGGAGTGGGTGAGCCAACCCATCACCGGGGCGAAGATCACCGTGGCGAAGTATTGGGCCGAGTTGAAGATGGCGGAGGCCGTAGCCCGTTCATGGCCGGGGAACCAGGCGGCGACCACGCGGCTGTTGCCGGGGAACGAGGGCGCTTCCGCCAAGCCGACGGCGAAGCGAAGCGCGAACAGCGCCGCGACCGCCGTGGCGCCGGTCAGGAAGCCGACAAAACCCTGGAACAGCGTGAACAGCGACCAGGTGAAGATGCTTCCCGCATACACCCACTTCGAACCAAAACGATCGAGCAGCCAGCCGCCCGGCAACTGGCCGATCACATAGGACCAGCCAAAGGCCGAGAAGATGAAGCCCATCTGGGCGGCGTTGATGCCAAGTTCCTTGGAAAGCACTGGGCCGCCGATGGCCAGCACCGCTCGGTCGGCATAGTTGAGGGCTGTCACGACGAACAGCATCACAACGATCGTCCAGCGGACACGCGTTTTTGTTGCCGTTGCCGCGATGGCGGCAGCGGGGTCACTCATAACTGTTTGGACACTCATATGGCGCCTCCATTTTCAATGACATGCTGCCGCCGGTTATTTGGTGTTTCCCATCCATAGCCAGAAATTATCTGTTGTGAGCGCTCTCTTAAGAGCGATAAATGCCTGGCGTTTTTTGTTACCGCTCACAATAGCGCTGCGATTGTTAGCTTCAATGAAAATGCGACGCAAGAGGCTGCGGCGCTTTGCCACCGTTTTTTCCGTTAAGCCAACAATCAAATGGTCCGGCGGGCTTCTTTGCCGCCGGCCGGCCCCGTCGGCCCCAGCGGACGTCCTTGCGTCTCACCGTCGCTGGCCGTATCTAAAACTCAACGTTTGGGGTCCGCGCCGTGTCCGACACACCAACTCTCCGCCCTCGCCATCAGAGGACCAAGAAGGGAGCCACGCCGGCAAAGGCTGCCGGAGGCCGCACCGCGCGACCGTCCAGCGGACGGGCGACGCTGGAGACGGTGGCGACGCTGGCCGGCGTTTCAAGGATGACGGTCTCCCGCGTGATCAATCACCCGGAAACGGTGACCTCGGAACTCAAGGAGGTCGTTCAAAAGGCGATTGTGGAAACCGGCTATGTCCCCAACCTGCTGGCTGGCGGGCTGGCGTCGAGCCGGACCAAGGTGGTCGCGGCGGTCGTGCCGACACTCACGCACGTGCTGTTCTCGGGGGCGATCCAGGCATTTACCGACCGGCTGGCCCTGGACGGCTACCAGATGCTGCTGGGGCTGTCCGGCTACCCCACCGAGCGCGAGGGCGGTCTGCTCCAGGCTATCCTCAGCCGACGGCCGGACGCCCTTTATCTCACCGGCACCAGCCATCTGGCGCAGACGCGCCGGCAGTTACGGGCCGCCAAGATCCCGATTGTCGAAACCTGGGACCTGTCGCACAAGGCGGTGGACATGGCCGTCGGCTTCTCGCACAAGGCGGTTGGCCAAGGGGTCGCCAACTATCTGTATGGCAAGGGATACCGGCAGTTTGCCACGATCGGCGCCGACGATGAGCGTGCGACGCTGCGCAGCAGGGAATTCATCGCGACCCTGGCCGGCCATGGGATCAGCGACGTCGCCTGCATTTCCACACCGGCTCCCAGCACCATGGCCATGGGACGGGAAGCCCTGGGTGAACTGCTTGCGAATGGGTTCCGGCGGGGCGCCATCCAGTGCAGTTCCGATGCGATGGCGCACGGCGTGGTGCTTGAGGCCCAGGCCCGCGGCCTGGCGGTGCCGGGGGATATCGCCGTGGTCGGCTTCGGCGACCTGGATTTCGCCGCCTACATGTCACCGCCGCTGAGCACCGTGCGCATTGATCGCTTCGCCATCGGCCGCTTGGCCGCCGAAGCCCTGCTGACCCGCTTGGCCGGCCATCCGGTCGCCCGGAAGGTCGTCGACGTCGGCTTTGGCATCGTTGAACGCGCCACCACCTGATCCGACGGATCGACATGGCGACGCCGTACCTCGATCTCCATGTCGGCGGACGGCGCGATCAGGCCGGATCAGTTGAAGAGAAGCGGGTCGCGATTGGCCGTATCGGTGATGGCCTGGAAGTCGATGGACGCCATCGGGACCGCTGCGCGCTCGGCGGAGGACGAGGCACCGGCGGCGGCGGCGGCGACCAGGGCAGCCAGTGCGATGATGGCGGCTGTCGCACTGCGGGCGACGGAATGCTTGGTCTGCATAATATGGCCTTCTCGAAACCCTGTGGTCGGGCGGTGTCATTCGACCGCCGCTTTTTGTACCGTAAACATCGCACCGGAATCTCCCATCGACACCCGCCGTTTCGGCATGGCTTGTCTTGGAATGTTGCAGTGCAGCTAATGCTAATTGCTCGCTATCTTATGCAGGTGAGAGTGTAGATTTCGCAGCGCTGTTATGACAACTTTCACATGGATGACGCGTTATCCTTCCGCCAGCGATCTCCACACGACTTTGGTGCGGAATTCGGCCTGAAGGCAGGCTTTGCCTGGAAGCGATGGACTTCAGGCGAACTTGCGGGTGACCGGCAAGCTGGGCGGATTCAAGCGATCGGCAGGGCGTGGTTGCTGTCGCTGGTGCGGACCCGGAAGGCTCGGGGACGCTGGGCACGAAGACCGTAACCGTGACGGTGCATGGGGTGTTCGACATGTCCCCGCTTGAACTCGTCCATGAAAAAGCGCCGTGTCGTCGTCATGTCCACCTTCCGTTCCCAGCAGGAGCTCAACTGAGCTGTCCTCCAATCCGGAGGAGGCTCGGCACGGAGATCCGTTCCATCTCGGACACCCGTGTCGGCAGCCAGTTGAACCGTGCCGCCGCTTCCCAAGGAGCGAGCGGAAGCAGTGGCGCGGAGGCCAGGGCGCCAGTCTCCACCCGATCCGTTGTGGCAGTTCGGGCCGGAAACCTGCATCCGACCTCGCGCTGCCCCTCACTGTGCGGATTGCCGAAGCGCTGGCGGCAGGTTGTTGGCGATGCTTTCCCCGAACGGACCGCCATTTGCGACCCTGCTTCGCGGACGGCCGGTCGTGGTGGCCAGCGGCAGCAGCGGGAAGACCAGCTCCGCGAAGCGGTAGGCCTCTTCCAGATGCGGATAGCCGGACAGGATGAAGGTGTCGATGCCGAGGTCGATGTATTCGCGCATGCGGGCCGCCACCGTCTCCGGGTCGCCGACCAGGGCGGTGCCGGCGCCGCCGCGCACCAGCCCGACGCCGGCCCACAGATTGGGGGCGACCTCCAGCTTGTCGCGGCGTCCACCGTGCAGTTCGGACATCCGCCGCTGCCCGACCGAATCCATGCGGGCATAGACCGCCTGGGCCGCCGCGATGGTGGTATCGTCGACATGACGGATCAGGTCGTCGGCCGCCTTCCACGCCTGTTCGGTGGTCTCGCGCACGATGACGTGCAGACGAATCCCGAAGGTAACCTTCCGACCTCTTGCCTCCGCTTGACAGCGGACGTCGGCGAGCTTCGCCGCGACCTGCGCCGGCGGCTCTCCCCAGGTCAGGTACTTGTCCACATAGGTCGCGGCGACCGCGTTGGCGGCGTCGGACGATCCGCCGAAGAAGAGGGGTGGTCCGCCAGCCTGAACCGGCGGGTAGAACAGGCGGCCGTCCTCGATCCGGATGTGCTTGCCCTGGTAATCGACCGGCTCGTTCCCGAACAGCCCTTTCCAGACATCGAGGAACTCGCGCGTCACCTCGTAGCGTTCGCCGTGCGACAGGAAGATGCCGTCGCCCTTGTTCTCCACCGGGTCGCCGCCGGTGACGACGTTGATCAGCAGACGCCCGTCGGAGAGGCGGTCGAGCGTGGCCGCCATGCGGGCGGCCAGCGTCGGCGATTGCAGCCCCGGCCGGACGGCGACCAGGAAACGCAGCCGTTCGGTCACCGGGACCAGGGAGGAGGCGACCACCCAACTGTCCTCGCAGGACCGGCCGGTCGGCAGCAGCACCCCGTAATAGCCCAGGCTGTCGGCGGCCTGCGCGATCTGGCGCAGATAGTGCCGGTCGGTCTCGCGCGCGCCGACCGAAGTGCCGAGATGGCGGCCGTCGCCGTGGGTCGGAATGAACCACAGAATGTTGGCTTCCGAGGCGGCTTCGGAATTGGTGGTCATGACTTGCTCCCGGGGACGGCGGTGGACACGTCGATCTTCTTGGGGATCAGCTTCAGCGCGAAGAAGGTGTCGGCGATGCGCTGCTGTTCGGCGATCACCTCGGCGTCGATCGGACGCAGACCATAGCCCTGACGGCTGGCGGCGATCTCCAGCACGGGAACCGGAATGCCGACCTTGGGGCCGAGCTGTTCGGCGACCGCCCTGACGTTCTTGCCCGCCCAGTCGTCGATCTCCGCCAACCCGGCAAGGATGGCGTCGATCGCCGGCTGGTTGGCGGCGGCGAACGGCTTGGCGGCGAGGAAGAACTGATGGTTCTTGACCAGCCCCGCCCCGTCGCTCCCGGCGCCGTCGGGTCCGGTTCCGTCGGTTCCGGTTCCGTCGGTTCCGGTTCCATCCGTCAGCGTGCGCGCGCCGGTGGCGACGGAGGCCGCGGCGTAGAACGGATCCCAGATCGCCCAGGCGTCCACCGCACCCCGCTCGAAGGCGGCGCGGGCGTCGGCCGGCGGCAGATAGACCGGCTCGATATCGGCGACCGACAGCCCGGCCCTTTCCAGCGCCTTGACCAGCAGGTAGTGAACGTTGGAGCCCTTGTTCAGCGCGACCTTGCGGCCTTTCAACTGGGCGACGGACCGGATCGTGCTGTCCTTTGGCACCAGGAGCGCCTCCCCCTTGGGCGAGGCCGGCTCGTAGCCGACATAGAGCAGGGGAGCGCCGGCCGCCTGCGCGAAGATCGGCGGCGCCTCGCCGGTGGTGCCGAAATCGAGCGCGCCGACATTCAGCGCTTCCAGCAACTGCGGACCGCCGGGGAACTCGGTCCAGACCACGTTGTAGCCCAGCGGCTCCAGCCTCTTCTCCAGCAGGCCCTGTTCCTTCAGGATGATCAGGGTGCCGTATTTCTGATAGCCGATGCGGACCTGTTTCTCCGCCGCTGCGGCGGCGAACGGTGTCGCAAGCCCGATCAGGGCGGCGGCGCCGACCAGCATTCCAATGAGCCGTTTCATAGGCTGCTTCCCTTCGAATTCCGATGGTTCCTGGCGGCCGGCCGTCAATCGCGGTCGAGCTGCGTCCGAATGAAAGTCTTGACCTCGGGCGTGATTTCGAAGCCCTGGCGCTCCGCGTCACGGATCGCGTCTTCGGCGCTGGCCCCCGTATCCTGGGCGTCCACGATCAGCGCCAGCGTGACCGCCCGCTGTCCCAATCCGCAGTGGACATAGACCGGGCCGGGCAGGGCATCGACCGTCCGGCGGAACTGTTCGACCAGCTCCGGAGAAAGTTCCGGGACGGTGACCGGAAGATGGACGAAGGACAAGCCGAGGGCCTCCGCTTGCCGGCCTTCCTCCGCCGGGATCGACGGCCTGTCGCGCTCGCCGTCCTCCCGCAGGTTGACGACGCTGCGCACACCTTGCGCCTTCAACACGTCCAGATCATCCCCGCTCGGCTGTTCTCCGGCGAGCAGCTTGCCGACCTTGGCGGGCTGGCGAATGGCCATGGTGGACTGGTCCCTGTGTGATTTCGTTGGTGACGGGCTGGGAAGGTGTCAAATTTCCTATTAGAAAAGTAGGTTTGTCAATCAGCAAAGGAAAATCTCTACGTGATATATTTCATATAAACATAAGATATTGTAAAATTATCGCCTCCAGCCAATTCCACACCTGGCCGAACTGGCGCAGTTCCCCGTTCCCGCCGCGGCGGTCCGTGTCCCGGCCTAACTCCGCCGGGCGAAGAAGCGGTTCTCCGGCCGCTTCAGCCCGAGATGATCGCGCAGGGTGGTTCCCTCATACTCCCGGCGGAAGATACCGCGGCGCTGGAGTTCGGGAACCACCAGACGGGTGAAATCGTCGAGCCCTTCCGGCAGGAAGGGGAACATGATGTTGAAGCCATCCGACCCCTCCTCCTCCAGCCATTGCTGCATCTCATCGGCGATCGAGACCGGTGTGCCGACGAAGGCGAAGCCGGCATAGCCGCCCAGGCGCTGCGCCAGTTGGCGGACGGTCAGCCCTTCGCGCTGGGCGAGGTCGATGGCGCGCTGGCGCCCGCTGCGGCTGGCGTTGGTTTCCGGAACCTCCGGCAGCGGGCCGTCCGGATCGAAAGCGGAGACGTCGGTGCCGAGCGCGATCGACAGCGAGGCGAAGGCGCTCGCCTCATGAACCAGACTGTCTAGCCGGGCGCGCTTGGCCTTCGCCTCCTCCACCGTCTCGCCGACCACCACCAGGGCGCCCGGCAGGATCTTGACACTGTCGCTGGACCGCCCGGCCCGTTCCGCCCGGCCCTTGATGTCGGCGTAGATCCGCTGTCCGTCGGCCAGCGTGGAGGAGACGGTGAACACCACCTCCGCCGTTTCCGCCGCCAGCTGACGTCCCGCGTCCGAGGCGCCGGCCTGGACGATCACCGGCCAGCCCTGGACCGGCCGCGCGATGTGCAGCGGGCCGCGTACCGAAAAATGATCTCCCTTGTGGTCGAGGACATGCAGCTTGTCCGGGTCGAAGAACAGCCCGCTCTCCTGGTCGCGGACGAAGGCGTCGTCGGCCCAGCTGTCCCACAGGCCGGTGACCACATCATAGAATTCACGGGCGCGACGGTAGCGCTCGGCATGCTCCATATGCTCGGTCCGGCCGAAATTCAAGGCGGCGTCCGGGTTGGCGGTGGTGACGATGTTCCAGCCCGCCCGCCCACCGGAGATGTGGTCGAGCGAGGCGAAGCGGCGGGCGATGTGGAAGGGTTCTTCGAAGGTGGTGGAGGCGGTGGCGACCAGTCCGATCCGCTCAGTTGAAGCCGCCAATGCCGACAGCAGGGTGAACGGCTCGAACGAGGTCGCGGTGTGGCTGCGCTTCAGCGCCTCGATCGGCATGTTGAGCAGCGCCAGATGGTCGGCCATGAAGAAGGCGTCGAACTTCGCCGCCTCCAGGGCGCGGATGAAGCGCTTGAGGTGGGCGAAGTTGAAGTTCGCGTCGGGGAAGGCGCCGGGATAGCGCCAGGCCCCGGTATGGATCGACACCGGCCGCATGAAGGCGCCGAGGTGCAGTTGCCTTACCATGTCCGTGGTCTCCGTCTATAGCCTAAGGCCGGCGCTGTGCATCAGCGGCCGTATTGGTCCCCTTCCCCGTGACGATCAATCGTCCGAGGTGACGTGGTCGATCAGATCGCGGCGGCTGGGAACGCCTCGTCGCCATTGCCGTGCGGGCGGGTGGCGCGGCCGAGGTCGCGCAACAGCCGGTGCTTCCACTCCTCGAACAGCGGGTCGGTGCGTTCGCGCGGGCGGTCCAGGGTCGGTCGGGTCACGCCAAGGATCCGGCCGGGGCGCGGCCGCATCACCACCACACGGTCGGACAACACCAGCGCCTCTTCGATGTCATGGGTGACCAGGATCATCGTCGGACGGTCGTAGCCCCAGAGGTCGAGCAGATGATCCTGCAAATCATAGCGTGTCAGGGCGTCGAGCGCCGAGAAGGGCTCGTCGAGCAGCAGGACCGACGGTCGGCCGACCAGCGCGCGGGCCAACGCCGCGCGCTGCGCCATGCCGCCGGACAGCTCCCGCGGCCAGGCCTTGGCGAACTCACCGAGGCCGACCCGGCGCAAGGCCTCGTCCACGCGGGCCTCCCGCTCCGCCCGCGGCAGGTGGCGAATGCCGAAGCCGACATTGTCGCGGATCGACAGCCAGGGCATCAGGCGCGGCTCCTGGAAGACGAAGCCGATCTCGTCGCGCGGGCCTTCGACGGGTTCGCCGTTCAGCCTTACCGATCCGCCGCTCGGCCGTTCCAGGCCGCTGATCAGGCGCAGCAGCGTGCTCTTGCCGCAGCCCGATCCGCCGACGATGCCGAGGATTTCGCCGGGAGCCACCTCCAGGCTCAGGCGGTCGAGCGCCAGCAGGCCGTTGGGATAGCGCTTGCTGAGGGTATCGATGCGCAGCATGGCGTCAGACGTCCGGCTTGAAGGAATCCTGCCAGCGCAGCAGGGGGCGCGACAGGGCGGCCAGCAACCCGTCGGACAGCTTGCCAAGCACCGCGAAGGCGAGGATGGACGCGAGAATGGTCTGCGGCTGGCCGGTCATCTGCCCATCGGTCAGCAGAAACCCCAGCCCCTCGCTGGCGCCCATGAACTCGGCGGCGACGACGAACATCCAGCCGAGCCCCAGCCCGGCCCGCAGCGCCAGCAGGTAGCTGGGCAGGGTCGCCGGCAGCAGGATGCGCCACACCAGCTCGACCCCCGACATGCGGAAGATGCGCCCGACCTCGACCAGCTTGCGATCCACGCCCTGGATGGCGCCCGACAGCGCCAGATAGATCGGGAAGAAGACTCCGACCGCGATCAGGATGATCTTCGATGTCTCGAAGATGCCGAACCACAGGATGAACAGCGGCACCCAGGCGATGGAGGGGATCGCCCGCAGCGCCTGCAAGGTGGGATCGAACAGCCGTCGCGCCACCGTCAGATAGCCGGTCAGCGCCCCCAGCAGGGTTCCCGCCAGCACGCCGGACAGGAACCCGAGCCCGACCCGCCCCAGCGTGGCCAGGATATGGACGCTCAGATCGCCCGATTTCGCCAGCACCCACAGGGTGGACAGGATACGGCTGGGCGGTGGCAACAATCGTCCGTTGCCCCATCCCCTGGCGACGGCCAACTCCCAGCCGAGCGCCAGAGCCAGCGGCAAGGCCAGTCCAAGCAGCCATTTGTCCAGCTCAAGACGCAGCTTTTCCCGCACGGACGGACCCGCCGCCCGGAAGGCCGTGTCGGCGGCGATCGCCGGTTCGGAAAGGCTCACCGGCGATCCTCCTTACGGGATGGCGGCTTTGGCGAAGGACGGGTCGATCAGCGCGGCGACGTTGGCCTTCACATCGACGTCGGCCGCCAGGACGCCGGCCTGCTGCAAGGCCAACCCGGCCTCCAGGATGGTCGCGGCCTGTGCCTCGCCGATGAGAGAATGGCTGAGGTCGGTCCGTTCGAGCTGGCGGGTCGCCACCGCCTCCGACAGCTTGGCGGCGGCCGCGATGGTGGCTTTCAGCTCCTGCGGGTTGGCGAGCGCGTGGGCGCGGGCCTTTTCGTAGGCGCGCAGCACGCGGCCGACCAATTCCGGGTGATCCTTGGCGAAGCTCTCTCGGACATTCAGCACGCCCCAACTGTTGGCGGCGGCGTTGCGGTGGAACAGTCTGGCGCCGTTGTCGAGTTCGGCCTGCGCCATCAGCGGGTCGAGCCCGGCCCAGGCATCGACGTCGCCCTTTTCCAGCGCCAGCCGGCCGTCCTGATGCTGGAGCAGCACCAGCTTCACGTCCTTGTCGGTCAACTTGGCTTCGGCCAGGGCGCGAACCAGGAAGATGTGCGGATCGGTGCCGCGGGTGACGGCGATCCGCTTGCCTTTCAGGTCGGCGACGGAAGTGATCGGGCTGTTCGGGCCGGTGACCAGCGCCGTCCATTCCGGCTTGGAATAGACGTAGACCGACTTGATCGGGTTGCCGTTGATCCGCGCGATCAACGCCGCCGCCCCGGCGGTGGAACCGAAATCGAGACTGCCGGCGTTGAGGAATTCCAGCGCCTTGTTGGAGCCCAGGCTGAGCACCCAGCGGACCGCGATGCCGTCCTTCTTCAGCTCCTCCTCCAGGAAGCCCTTTTCCTTCAGGATCAGGCTGACCGGGTTGTAATAGGCGTAGTCGAGGCGGATTTCGCCGACCTTTTCGGCAGCGCGGGGGACAGTCGGCAGGCCGAGGGCCGCCGTGGCGAGGGCGAGGCCGGTCAGGGCGGCGCGGCGGGAGAGGCGGGCGGTCAAGGTCGGTCTCCGGTTTTCGAGGGAAATGGCGGATTGGCGGGCCGGATCGCCGGTGCTGGATTGCGCGCTGGCGGGCAAAAGGTAAGGCGGCTTTTTATCTACTGTCAAGATCGACAAATAAATAAAATATTACAGTTCATAAAGGTTAATAATGGGGATGTTCCGGCTGACCGCTGCGGCGCGGCGATGGCCTGCGCTGCCCGTTCAAAGTTCAGATCGCTTGGGAACTGTCTTGCTTCAGGGGGCGACAAGGTCGCGGACAAAGGAGAACTGAAGGGGCCACGGCCATCGACCTTGCCTGACGGTCCGGCGCTTTCGCGGCGGCAAATAGAACAATATAAAATTGTTTATTTTCTAAAATGACAAGACACATACGGTTTTATGTTGCGAAACAACAATGTCATTGATAACACTTGGAAAAAGGGAGTGCAGCACATGGACGAAATCAGGATTCAGCGGCGCGGTGCGCTCGGTGCGATCATGCTGACCGGCGCGGGGGCTGGGGCCTCGCTCGTCGCGGCCGCCTCGGGGCCGGCGGCGGCTCAACAGCCTGCCGATACCCTCCAGCAGGTTCGCAACCGTGGCGAACTGCGGATCGGCGCGCCGCCCGGCGAGCCGTGGTTCTTCAAGGACCAGCGGTCGGGAGAATGGAAGGGCATCGGCTGGGGCGCCGGTGTCGCCCTGGCCGAGGAGCTTGGCGTCAAGCCGGTCGCCGTCGAGACGACCTGGGGAACCGCGGTCGCCGGGCTCCAGGCGGGCCAGTTCGACGTGCTGTTCGCCATGGACGCCACTCCCCAGCGTGCGCTCGCCGTCGATTTCCCGGTCCAGCCGATGTTCTACTATGCGCTGGGCGTCCTGGCCCGCGACGGTCTGGCCGCGAAGAGCTGGAACGACCTCGACAAGCCCGATGTGCGCATCGGCGTCGTGCTCGGCACCTCGCCGGACCGTGAACTGACCGTCCGCCTGACCAATGCGAAGCTGGAGCGTTTTCCCAACATCGACGAGGTGGGGGCCGCTTTCGTCTCCGGCCGCGTCGACGCGGTCTCGCTGTTCCATCCGGCGCTGGTCATGCTGCGCAGCCGTGTGAAGCGCGGAACCGTGCTGTTGCCCGACCCGATCCGTGCCGCCTCGACCAGTGCCGGCGTGCGTCGCGACGTGGACAAGTCGTGGCGCGACTGGGTTGGCGTCGCCATCCAGTCGCTTTATGAATCGGGCCGGATCCAGAAGATTTACGAGGAGTTCCTCGCCTTCCGCGGGATCGACCCCAAGGACGCTCCGGCGCTCTTGCGCGAGCAATGGTCCCGCAGCTGAACCGGTCATCCGCCCCCGGCCGGTCCGGGGGCGGCCTTCAAGCGCGGGAACGGGAGCGCGGGAACGCCTCATGGGCTATGTCTGGGATTTCTTCGCCGTCGCCCGCAACGCCGACATCCTGCTGGCCGGGCTGGGGCAGACGTTGCTGTTGTCGTTCTGCGGCATAGTGGCCGGCGTGGCGATCGGCGGCGTGCTGGCGGCGATGCGCCTGTCGGGCCGGCGGTCGCTGTCCTGGCCGGCGCTGGCCTTCACCGAATTCTACCGCAACACCCCGCCGCTGGTGCATTTCTTCTGGTTCTTCTACGGCCTGCCGATGGCGTTCGGGCTGACCCTGCCGCCTTTCGCCGCCGCCCTGGCGGCGCTGGGCATCCAGTCCGCCGCCTTCTTCGCAGAGGTGTTCCGTGGCGGCATCCTGTCGGTCGAACGGGGCCAGTGGGAGGCCGGCCGGGCGCTCGGCATGGGGCGGGCGCGGCTGATGCGGCGGATCATCCTGCCCCAGGCCGCCCGCCGGATGGCGGCGCCCTTCGTCGAACGCAGCTTCGAACTGGTGAAGACCACGACGCTGGCCGCGGCGCTGGCTTTCCACGAGACGATCTACAGCGCCATGGTGATCGTCACCCAGACCTACCGCCCTCTTGAGGTCTACACGGTGGTCGCCGGACTTTTCTTCATCGTCCTGTTCTCCGCCAGCCAGCTCGCCGAGTGGCTGGAGGCGCGCGGCCGCCGGGCGGGAGCGCGATGACGATGCCGACGATCACGATGCCGGAGCTTCAGTTCGGCGAGGTCTTCGCCAACATCGACCTGCTTTTGGAAGCCTGTGGCCTGACGCTGGCGCTGTGGGCGGTGGCGCTTGCCGCCGGCCTGTCCGGCGGCCTGCTCGTGGGGCTCGCCCGTATCTCGCCGCGTCGCTGGGTCGCCTGGCCGGCGCGCGGATTCGTCGAGCTGTTCCGCAACACGCCGGTCCTGGTCCAGCTCATCTGGTTCTACTACGCGCTGCCGGTGCTGAGCGGCATCCAGCTGCCGGCCTTCGCCGCCGCCGCGCTGGCCCTGAGCCTGAACGCCTCGGCCTATTACGCCGAGATCTACCGCGGCGGCATCCAGTCGGTTCCGGCCGGGCAGTGGGAGGCGGGCCGGGCGCTCGGCATGGGGCGGGTGCGGCTGCTGCGCCGCATCATCCTGCCCCTGGCGGTGCGGCGCATGGTCCCGGCCTTCACCAACCGCGCGGTCGAACTCGCGAAGAACACCTCGGTCGCCTCGATCATCACCGTGCATGAGCTGATGTATACGGCGCGGCTGTTCAGCAGCCAGAACTACATTCCCATGGAAACCTTCACCGTCGTGGCCATGATCTATTTCCTGCTGATCTATCCCTTCACGCTGGCATCCTATGCGCTGGAACGGCGCTTCGCGGCGGGCCGGGCATGACGACGGCCGACGACGTCGTGTTGCGGGTCGAGGACCTGCACAAGAGCTTCGGCTCCACCGAGGTGCTGAAGGGCATCGACCTTTCGGTTCGCCGGGGCGAACGCATCGCGATCCTCGGTTCCAGCGGATCCGGCAAGAGCACGCTCCTGCGCTGCCTGAACGTGTTGGAGATGCCGACCAGGGGCCGCCTGATCCTCGACGGGGAGGCGGTGGGCAGGCCGGCGGCCAACGGCGGCACCCGGTATCGCGAGGCCGAGCTGAACCGCCTGCGGGCGCGTGTCGGCATGGTCTTCCAGCAGTTCAACCTGTTCCCCCACATGACCGCGCTGGAGAATGTGATGGAAGGGCCGCTGTCGGTGCTCGGCCGCTCGAAGGCAGAGGCGCGGGCGACGGCGCAGCGGCATCTGGAGCGGGTCGGTCTCGGCGGGAAGGCCGACGCCCATCCGGCCCGCCTGTCCGGCGGCCAGCAGCAGCGTGTCGCCATCGCCCGTGCCCTGGCGATGGACCCGGAGGTGTTGCTGTTCGACGAGCCGACCTCGTCGCTCGATCCGGAGCTGGTGGGGGAGGTGCTCGGCGTCATCAACGACCTGTCGGAGGACGGGCGGACCATGCTGCTGGTGACGCATGAGCTGGGCTTCGCCTATCACTTCGCCACCCGCATCCTGTTCCTGCACGAAGGCCGCATCCTGGAGGACGGCCCGCCCGACCAGGTGCTGAAATCCCCGCGCGAGGAACGCACGCGGCGTTTCCTCGACCGTTTCACCGCTTTCCGATTCTGACGGTTCTCCCATGCGACTCACCGGCAAAGGCGCGCAGACGCCGCAGGACGACCACCGCAACGACGGGGTGCTGATCTGGCTGAACGGCCGGCTGGTTCCGCGCGCGCAAGCCACCGTTTCCATCTTCGACGCCGGCTTCGGGCTGGGCGACGGGGTATGGGAAGGCATCCGCTATGTCGATGGGCGCTTCGTCTTCCTCGACGATCATCTCGGGCGGCTGGAGGCGGGGGCGAAGGCCATCGCGCTCGACATCGGCCTGTCGCGCGATGGAGTGCGCGAGGCGCTGCAACAGACCATCGACGCCAACGGCATGACCGACGGCGTCCATATCCGCCTGATGGTCACGCGCGGCGAGAAGACGACCATCCATCAGGATCCGCGCAACGCGCTGGGCCGCCCGACCATCGCCATCGTCGCCGAGCACAAGCTGCCCGACCCGCAGGTGAAGCGCGACGGGCTGGCGCTCGCCACCACGCCGGTGCGTTGCAGCCCGCCGGACATGTTCGACATGCGGCTCAATTCGCACAGCCGGCTCAACCTCATCCAGGCCCTGCTTCCCGCTATCGCCGCCGGCGCGCAGGAGGCGCTGATGCTCGACCCACACGGCTTCGTGTCGAGTTGCAACTCCACCAACCTGTTCTTCGTGTCGGGCGGGACGGTGCTGACCTCGACCGGGCGCTACTGCTTCAACGGGATCACCCGGCAGAAGGTGCTCGACCTTTGCGCGGCACACGGGATTCCGCTGCGGCAGGCCGATTTCACCCTGGCCGAGGCCTATGCCAGCGAGGAGGCCTTCGTCACCGGCACCTTCGGCGGCATCACGCCGGTATCGCGATTGGACGGACGTCCCTTTGGCGGAGCCGGACGGCCGGTGACCGAGCGGCTTTGCACCCTCTACGAAGCGTTGACGCGGTCGTCATGACCCCGACCTCGCTGACGCGGCGCCTGGCCGGGTTCGCGGCGGGTCTGCGACTTTCGGACATCCCGCCCGACATTGTCGCCAAGATCAGGCTGCATCTGCTCGACACGCTCGGTTGCGGACTCGCCGGTGCGGGCACTGACCTGACCCGGCGCATGCTGGCCGCCCTAAGAGCTGAATGCGCCGACGGCCCTTGCCCGGTGCTGGGCACCGGCCTCTCGCTCGCGCCGGCCGGGGCGGCCTTCGTCAATTCCGTGGCGATGAACGCGCTCGACCATGACGACGGCTTCGAGGTCGACGGCAAGGGGATGGGACATCCGGGAGCGACGCTGGTCGCCGCCGCGTTGAGCGGCATTGCGGTGTCCGGCGCCGACGGGACTGCGCTGCTCGCGGCGCTTGCCGCCGCCTATGAGATCAACGCCAGGATCATCCTGTCGATCCAGCCAAGCTATGAGCGGTTCCGGCAGGTGTACGGCGTTTGCCAGCACCAGTCGCTGGCGGCGGCGGCCGTCTATGGGCGCCTTCTCGGGTTTGGCGCCGACGATCTCGCCAACGCCTTTGGTTTCGCCGGCACGCTGGCGCCGCTGCCCAGTCTGCGGCGCTACAATTGGGAATCCCGCCCGCTGGTCTCCTTCAAGGACTTCAACGCTCCGGCCGCCGAGGCCGGCCTGCGGGCCGTCGGCTACGCCAAGGCGGGTCTGGTCGGCGCCACGGATGTGCTCGACGGGCCGACCGGCTTCTGGCGGATGATCGGCTCGGACCGTTTCGATCCGGACATCCTCTGCGACGGGTTGGGAGAGATCTGGTGGACGCGCCATGCCAGTTTCAAACCCTATCCGGCCTGCCGCTGGATGCATACGGCGCTGGAGTCCTTCGAGACCCTGCGCGGCGCCCATGGACTGGCGGCCGGCGAGATCGAGGCGATCGAGGTGCTGACCTCGGCCGGCATGGCGCGCGACTTCATGGATGCGGCTCCCCGCGACATGGTCGATGCGCAGTTCAGTCTGCCCTTCTGTCTTGCCTGCGTCGCGTTGGAGCTGCCGCCTGTGGACTGGTATGGTCGTGATGCGCTTGCCGATGATGCCCGTGCCGCGCTGGCCGCCCGTGTGACCGCGATCGTCGATCACGGGATCGACGGGGTGATGAGCGGGGAGAAGCGCCGGCCCGCCGGGCAGGTGCGGGTTCTGGCGCGTGGGCGCTGGTTCGAGGGGCCGCGGCTGTCTCATCCGCTCGGTTGTCGGGAGCGTCCAATGGATGAGGCGGCGGTGATCGCGAAGTTCCGTTCGAACGCCGCGCGCAGTTTGCCCGAACCGGCCCTGAATCGCCTGCAAGCCAATGTGTTGGCCATTGAAGCCATGAGTGACGCGACTTGCCTGTTTCCGCTTATCCAAGCCCCCGGCGCCGCCGACCGCGCCCGCCATCGCCGAGGCGTTGATCATCGCGATCACCCAGACCGTCATGCCACCGATCAGGCCGGGGGGCGCCTCGGGCGGGATGACGTGGCGGACGATGTGCCGGCGGCGGAGACCGAAGGCGCGCGCCGCCTTGATCAGTCCGGAAAAGACGACCCGTCATGACGGACATGGCTCCGCTGAGCAAAGCTGTTGTGGCCGATCAACGGAACCTGGCCGTCATTCCGTTAACCCCGGTGGAGGGGCTGGAGTGGCCGCCTCCTCGGCATCAGCGGGCCAGGTCGAAGCGGATGGGCTGCGCGCCCTGCCATAGGGTGCGCTTGCCGAGTTCCGCCAGATTCTCCAGCCCCTCGGTGATGGTGATGAAGTGGTTGCCGGCGAGTTGGCCCATCTTGCTCGAGAACTGGACGCCGCCATAGGCCAGCAGGATCTCGGTCTCGCTGATGCCGCCGGGATAGAGGATGAACTGGCCCGGCGCCGGGTGGCTGGTGTGGTTCTCGTAGCCAAGGCCGAAATCGGTTTCGCCCAGCGGGATCCACACGCCTTCGCCGCTCCAGCGGACATGGACGATCTGTCCCTCATAGGGCAGCAGGCTGCGGAACTTGGCGCAGGTCTTCGGGGCGGCGGCCGTCTCGAAACGGGCGCCGAAGGTGAAAGGGCCGGCGGTGATGGTCAGGGCGTCCATGCTGTGTGATCCTTGCGTCTCGGGTTCGGGGTGGGGGACAGGTCGTTTCAACCGGTGACGACCTTCGGCCGCGCCAGATCCGGCGTGTCGCAACGCAGGAAGGCGCCGCGGCCGGGCCGGGCCACGCAGGCGCCCTTCTCCACCACCACCTCGCCGCGCGACAGTACCGTCTCCGGCCAGCCGGTCACCTCCAGCCCCTCATAGGGCGTGTAGTCGACATTGTGATGCAGCAGGGCGTTGGTGATGGTCACCTTGCGGTCGGGGTCGTAGATCACGATGTCGGCGTCGGCACCGATGGCGAGGCTACCCTTGCGCGGGTGCAGGCCATACATCTTGGCGGGGTTGGTCGACGACAGTTCGACGAAGCGCTGTAGGCTGATGCGGCCCTTCTTCACCCCTTCGGAGAACAGGATCGGCAACCGCGTCTCGATGCCCGGCACGCCGTTGGGGATCCAGTTGAAGGGCGTGTTCGCGCCGTGCAGCATCTTGCCCTTGGGGTCCTGGTAGCGGAAGGGCGCATGGTCGGACGACACGATGTGGAAAATTCCGCCGGCCAGAGCGTCCCAGATCACCGCCTGGTTGGCCTTGTCGCGCGGCGGCGGGGAGCAGATGCACTTCGCCCCCTCCATGCCGTGGCCGTGCAGGTCATGCTCGGTCAGCACCATGTATTGCGGACAGGTCTCGGCGTAGATGCGCATGCCGCGGCCCTGCGCCCAATGGATCTGCTCGATGGCTTCGCGGCCCGAGACATGGACGATCAGGATCGGCACGTCGGCCAGCTCGGCCATGGCGATGGCGCGGTGGGTCGCCTCGCGTTCGACCAGCATCGGCCGGGAATCGGCGTGATGGCGCGGCGCGCTATGACCGGCGGCCAGCAGCTTGTCGGTAAGCCAGCCGATGAAGTCGGCGTTCTCGGCATGGATCATCGCCATGGCGCCGTCGCGCCGGGCGACGCTGAGCAGTTCCAGCACCTGCCGGTCGTTCAGCTTCATGTCGTCGTAGGTCATGTAGATCTTGAACGACGTGTAGCCGTCATGGATCAGCGCCGGCAGATCCTGGCCGAGAAGCTGGTCGGTCGGGTCGCTGACGATGAGGTGGAAGGCGTAGTCGATCACCGCCTTGCCGTCGGCCCTGCGGTGATAGTCGGTCACCGCGTCGCGCAGCGACTGGCCCTTGAACTGGCAGGCGAAGGGAATCACCGTCGTGGTGCCGCCACAGGCCGCGGAACGCGTGCCGGTCTCGAAATCGTCGGCCGACTGCGAGCCGTCGCTGGTCGGCTGGTCGAGGTGGCAATGACCGTCGACGCCGCCGGGCAGCACCAGCTTGCCGGCCGCGTCGATCTCGCGGGCACCCGGCCCCAGCCCGGTGCCGATGGCGGCGATGCGGCCACCGATCACGCCGAGGTCGGCGGCGAACATTTCGGAGGCGGTGGCCAGCGTGCCATGGCGGATCACGGTATCGAACTGCGGCATGAAACTCTCCTTGCTCCTTCAAGGGGCGGTCCCGGCATCGGCCGGGGTCAAAGGAAATAGCCGGCCGGATTGGCCTCGGCGGCGATGGCGCGGCGGGCGTCGTTCTGGAGGTTGCGCAGATGAGCCAGCATGGCGCCCATGCCCCCGACGAGGTCGTCGCGGTCGTCGCCGGGCGCGAGATCGTCTACCGGCCGCGCCGGCTGGTGCTCGCCGGCGGCGCCTATGAGCGGCCGGCGCCCTTCGCGGGCTGGACGCTGCCCGGTGTGATGACGACCGGTGCCGGCCAGACCCTGGCGCGCGCCTATCGCGTGGCGCCCGGCCGCCGGGTGGTGATCGCCGGCAACGGCCCGCTCAACCTGCAACTGGCCTGCGAACTGGTGGAGGGCGGCGTCGAGGTGGCCGCCGTGCTGGAAAGCGCGCCGCGTCCGTCACCCGTCCAATGGCGGCAGATGCTGGCCGCGCTGCGCGCCGCCCCCGGCCTGATCGGCGACGGCGCCCGCACTCTGCTGAGGCTGCGGCGCGCCGGGGTGCCGGTGCTGTGGGGACACGGCATCATCTCGGCCGAGGGGGACGGCCGGCTGGAGCATGTGCGCCACGCCCCGCTCGACGCCGACGGCGCTCCCCGGCTGGATGAGTCCCTCACCGTCGCCGCCGATGCGCTGTGCCTGGGCTACGGCTTCATCCCCTCGACCGAGATCGCCCGCGCGCTCGGCTGCGCTCACCGGCTGGTCGATCGCCATCTCGGCTATCTCGCCACCGAGACCGCGGTGGACGGGGCGACCAGCCTGCCGGGAGTCTTCGCGGTCGGCGACGGCGTCGATCTCGGCGGGTCGAAGGTTGCGCAGGCGCGCGGAACGCTGGCCGGGATCGCCGCCGCCGCCCAGCTTGGCCTGCCCGACAGCGATCCGGGGGAAGGCCGGCGGGCGCTGGACGATCTGCGGCGGGCCGAGGATTTCCAGGCGGCGCTCTGGTCGATCTACCGCGCGCCGCCGGTTCGGCTCGACGCCGTGCCCGACGAGGCGATGCTGTGCCGCTGCGAGGAGGTCACCTTCGGTCGGGTCCGTGCCGAGATCGCCGCCGGTCATGACAGTCTGGCGGCGCTGAAGCGCACCACCCGGCTCGGCATGGGCCGCTGCCAGGGCCGGTACTGCGCCGCGACCGCCGCCCTGCTGCTGGAGCAGGCCACCGGCCGGTTGCGGACCGCCGACCAGTATCTCGCCCCGCGCCTGCCGGCCAAACCGACGCCGGCCGGGGCCTTCGCCTTCGAGAAACCGGAATGGGGAGGCCACCAACGCGCCATCACTCCCAACCTCGCCCGCCCGCTGGAGGACGGACCGCTGCCCGACCAGGAGGCCGAGATCCTGATCGTCGGCGGCGGCGTGGTCGGCTCCTGCCTCGCCTATTATCTGACCCAGGCCGGTCGCGACGTGCTGGTGGTGGAGCGCGGCGACGTCAACCTCCAGGCCTCCGGGGCGAATGCCGGCAGCCTGCACGTCCAGCTCCTCTCCTTCGACTTCGGGGCCAGGGCCGAGGCGGGCGGCGGACCGGCGGCGGCGACGCTGACGCTCGGCCCGCGCTCCGTCGCGCTGTGGCGGGAGCTGGAGCGAGCCTGCGATGCCGATTTCGAACTGGCCGTCACCGGCGGCCTGATGGTGGCCGACAGCCCGGCCGGCATGGAGTTCCTGCGGGCCAAAGCGGCGCTGGAGCGGCAATACGGCGTCGAGAACGCCATCGTCGACGCCGCCGAACTGCGCCGCCTCGCTCCCGCCCTGTCGGAGGAGTTGATCGGCGCCGAATACGCGCCGCAGGAGGGCAAGATCAATCCGTTGCGCGCGACCTACGCCGTTCTGGAGCAGGCGCGCCGCCAGGGCGCCCGTTTCCTGCGCGGGGTCAACGTCACGGGCATCGCCGCGGTCCCCGCGGTGGAGGGCGGCGGCTGGCGGGTGGAGACCTCGCGCTGCCGCATCCGCGCCGGGCGGATCGTCAACGCCAGCGGCCCATGGGCGCGCGAGACCGGGCGGCTGGTCGGCATCGACGTGCCGGTGCACAGCGCGCCGTTGCAGATGATCGTGACCGAGCCGGCGCCCAAGCTGGTCAGCCAGCTCGTCGCCCATGCCGACCGCCATCTCAGCCTGAAGCAGGCGGTCACCGGCGGGCTGATCATCGGCGGCGCCTGGACCGCCGTCTTCGACCCGGCTCGCCGTTTCAACATGGTGTCGCGCTCCAGCATCGAGGGCAATCTGTGGGTCGCCCGCCATGTGCTGCCGCAGATCGCCGGGCTGCATGTGGTCCGTGCCTGGGCGGCGATGAACATCAACATCGACGGCGCGCCGATCCTCGGCCCGGTGCCGGGACTGCCGGGCTTCTTCAACACGGTGACCTCGAACGGCTTCACCCTGGCGCCGGTCGTCGCCCGCATGACCGCCGACCTGCTGCTCGACGGCCGCACCGACATCGACCCGACGCCCTTCCTGATCGACCGGTTCGGCTGAGCGCCCTCATCCGTCCAACGTCCCTCATCCACGGCCGGACGCCGCAGCGGCGCCGCCCATCGCCAAGAGAATTCCTCATGATCGCCATCGAGAATGTCAGCAAGAGCTACGGCACCTTCCAGGTTCTGAAGGACTGCACGGCCACCGTGCGGAAGGGCGAGGTGGTGGTGGTCTGCGGCCCCTCCGGATCGGGCAAGTCGACGCTGATCAAGTGTGTCAACGGGCTGGAGCCCTTCCAGTCGGGCCGCATCCGGGTGGACGGCATCGAGGTCGGCGCGCGGGGCACCGACATGTCGGCGTTGCGCGCCCGCGTCGGCATGGTGTTCCAGAATTTCGAGCTGTTCCCCCATTTGACCATCATGCAGAACCTGACCCTGTCGCAGCGCAAGGTTCTGGGCCGGCGGACGGAAGAGGCCGAGGCCAAGGGCGAGGCGCTGCTGGCGCGGGTCGGGCTGGCCACCCAGGCCCACAAGTTCCCCGGCCAACTGTCCGGCGGCCAGCAGCAGCGCGTCGCCATCGCCCGCGCCCTGGCGATGGATCCCATCGCCATCCTGTTCGACGAACCGACCTCGGCGCTCGATCCCGAGATGATCAACGAGGTGCTCGACGTGATGGTCGAGTTGGCGAACGAGGGCATGACGATGGTTTGCGTCACCCACGAGATGGGCTTCGCCCGCAAGGTCGCCCACCGGGTGATCTTCATGGACCATGGCAGCATCATCGAAGACTGCGGCAAGACCGAGTTCTTCGAGACCCAGCGGTCGGAGCGCGCCGCCCAGTTCCTCGCCAAGATTTTGCAGCACTGATCCTTGCCCGGGCGCGGCCTCACCCCCCATCCCGCCGGTCAGGCCGATCAGAATCTTTGCAGGACGACGGTTCGTCTGCTTTGTTAGGGAAAGATCAGCGTCAGGTGGCAGGATTTGGTATGAGCATGGACATGGACGCTCCAAAAGCGGAAGACCCGAAAGCCGCGACGCCGGCCGTCGCCGGCGTGAATCTGGCGGGCATGGCCTATCGCACCATCCTGGGGATGATTCTCGACCGCCGCATCCCCAGCGGCGAGGTGATCGTCGAAGACCGGCTGGCCACGGCGCTCAGCATTTCGCGCACGCCGATCCGCGAGGCGCTGGTGCGTCTGGCGAGCGAAGGGCTGATCCGTAAAGAGTTCAACCGTCCCTACCGGGTGCGCGAGGTCTCCAACCGCGAATATTTCCAGAGCATGCGCCTGCGCGAGATCCTGGAGGGGGAGGCCATCGCCGCCGCCGCGTCGCGGATCGATCCGGTCCGGCTACAGGGGATGAAGGCCGAGATGCTGCGGCTGCGCGACGAGCCCAAGATCCGTTTCGAGGACCATTGGGCCGCCGACGAGGAACTGCACACCCTGATCGCCGAGGCGTCCGGCAACGCGGTGCTGGCGCAGATCATCCGCGACCTGCGGGTGACGACGCGCCTGTTCGAGCTGTCCGGCCTGCCGTCGCGCATCCGTCCCGACTGCGACGAGCATCTCGACGTCATCGCCGCGCTGGAAACCGGAGATCCGGCTGAGGCCAGGGCCGCCATGGAACGGCACATCCGCAGCCTCGCCAAGGATGTGCTGGGCGAGATCGCCAAGAGCTGAGCGGTCTCCGGAATCGGGAGCGTCTCCGCACCGTCCAACGCTCCCGGACGGCGCGGGAGCATGCAAGGGTTCTCTTTCCTTCCCAGGCTGCCGCGCCCTTGCGCATCTCCCCGTCGCCGATCGGCCTTCCGCCCAATCTCCAGGTTCCGGATCACATCGACCTGTGAGGAATTGGGAACTGTGAGGGATGGGATCCGTGAGGAAGCGGGGCCGGATCAGCGCGCCGACGGCGCGGCGTCAAACGATGGTGAGTTCGATGGTGATCGGGACCGGTCTGCCCGACGGCATGGTGTAAGGGGGAAAATCGTAACGTTCCAGCGCCGGACCCTCGCCAAACTGTTCCTGTCTCGACGGGAGCCAGGCCCCGGTCAGAGCCCGGTAGGCGGAAAAGACGGAGTCATAGGACTCCTCGTGACGTAGCCTCGCCACCCGCGTCGGCGCAAGCGTCATGCGCCAGAACGGTGCCTGTTTGAGTGGCGCCGGCAAGACACGCGGCGCCTCGATCGCGCAGTCGTAGCGGATAAATCCGCGCTCCGTGATCTTGGGATTGTCGAGGGACATGCCGACGGCCCGCTGCGCGTGGGGGTCGAGACCGGCCGCCGCGAGTTGTTGCGCGAAAAGCCTCCAATAGTCGGCAACTCCCGCGTGGGAACCGTAGAAGCGCACCACCAGCAGGTCCGTGCTTTCCCGCCAGCCGGTCGAGACGGCAAGGGCACGCTCGTGATCCTCCTGTCCCACCGGCGGGATCGCGGCCCTCGCCTGCGCCCGGTAATCGGTGGGAGACACTTGGAATTGGCGTTGGAAGGCATGGGCGAAGGCCTCGGCACTGCCATAGCCGGACGAAACGGCGATCGACAGGATCGTTTCGGGACTGAACATCAACCGGGTGGCCGCGCCCTCCAGCCGCAGACGCCGGATATGGTTGCCGATCGTCTCACCCATCACGGCCGCGAAGCGGCGCTGGAAATGGTGCAGGCTCACTCCCGCCTGTTCCGCGATGGCCGTGACCGTCAGCGGGCCAGTCCGGTTGTTCTCGATGAAACGCAAAGCTCTCAGAACGGTCGGATCCGACAGCATCCGGGGCGGAAAAACGGTTCGACGCCCTGACAGTGGGGAACCGGCCGGCGGCGTTGGGAACTCCAGGGATTCATGCAACGGACCATCTTGCGCCGGCGGATCCGGCAAGGGGGGACCGTCTTCGTCCGGGGCCATGACCATACCCAACCCCTCCACACGGCTTTGAAGAAACTGCACCGATGATCCTTTAGGATAACGGTTCGCACATTCGATCGTATTATTCAACGATAAAGCATTTTCGATCAGATCCACGATCGGAAGCATTGTTACGCTGCCTGGCGCAGAAGACAAGTCGATCAGCCAAACAAATTCTCCTCGAAATTTAAGAAACTGGAAGTTGCCGTAGCGCCATGACTGCGAGTTCTGGAGACAATTCCAAAGAGGAAAGAAAATGCTGCAATCGCAAAGAGCATAGGGCCAGAGCAACCATGCGCGATTGGCTTGGAAAGCGAAATGGTCGGTTATTCCCGCCTGGCACCGCTCGAATTCAGCCGGCTGCCGCGCAGCGCGGATCCGTCGCGCGCGCTGCCGTTTCCGGAAGGGGCGCTCATGCCGGAAATATGCCGCATCCCCTCCACACCCCGCTCCTTTCAACAGGAGAGCCGTGCCATGGACGAACATGAATTCCGAACATTGATCCTGGCACAGCATCGCCGCCTGTTCCATTTCATCCGTAAACACATAAAAAACCCCAGCGATGCGGAGGACATCGCGCAGCAGACATTCATCGAGGCTTGGCGGTCGCTTCACAATTTCCGCGGCGAGGCCAGCGCGACGACCTGGCTGTTTGGAATCGCCATGAATCTCATCCGGAATTTTTCGACCCGATCGCTGAACAAAAGGTACGAGTTCGTATCCGACGAGGTTCTGGACAGCGTCGAAAGCAGTGTCGACACCCCGGCGGCGGCGGCCGAACGGCGTTCAACCATCAAATTCCTCGATCGCGAGCTTTTGCTGCTGGACCGCGAGATGCGTGAGGTGCTTGTTCTTGTCTGCATGGAAGGGGTTTCCTATCAGGATGCCGCCCAGATCCTGGGGATTCCGGTGGGCACGGTGCGCAGCCGGGTTTCCCGCGCCCGGGCCCATCTGCGTCTTCGATTGGCGGGAACTTTCTCCGATGCCGAGGCCACGAAATGAGGAAGGTGAGATGTTTCCCGTCCGGGCATCCAACCCCACATCCAACCGATGTTGGACGGTTCGTCGGCGGACGTGGACGGAGCGTGAAGCATGTCTGATGAACTTGCTGCAGGCATCGACAGGCTCATCGACGGTGATTTGAACCGGGAGGAACGGCTGCGGTTGTTGTGGGCTTTGGCCCAGCATCACCGCGCGCGTGTGCTTCTGATCGAAGCGATCCGTCTGGATGTGGAATTTCTCGATCTGGCGGATGCCATCCAGCAATGCGAACCAAGCCCGGAAGCGACCACCCGTATCTTCGACGCCATCGCGGCGGATTCGGCACGCGGTCCCCTGGCCCGTGCCATGGGCAGCGTGCGCGAAGCGTTTCGTCAGATGACCCGGATGGACGAGGCTGAACTTGGCGTTGCCCTAGGCGGTTTCAGTCCGTCACCCGACGATTATGACCCGACCGCCGGGTTGGACGAGGCCGATGCGTCGCCTTCGCCGCTCTCGGGGAGCGGACGCGCCGATGGCGCCGGCCGGTCGCCGGAGACCGGTGTCCGGCCGGTGGAGGGGGAGGAGGGAAGACTGCGGTTTTCGCATGGTGCCGGATCCCTGCATGCCGCCTTCTCCGTCAAGGAGGTGGATCTGGGGCGTGTCGGCCCGTCCTCCGAGGGCGCGTGGGTGCTTCGTCTCATCGCGGGTGTTCAGCGGCAGGCGGGTTCCAATCAGGTGGAGATCGCCGGTTCCCCCGATATCGAGGGCTGTCTCGTCCTGCTGGACGGCAGCAGCCTGTTCTTCACCCACCCCATTGTGATCCGGTGGGATGCCGCGCTGGATGAGTTCGTCTGATATGTGGTCGGAAGGCTTCCGACCGCTGCGTTCATACGGCCACGCGGGCGATACCGGCAGGACCACCTCATGCCATTCTTGAGGAATGCGCGCCGAGGTCGATGATCCGGTCCGCCGCCCGGATCAATGCCGGCCGATGGGTCGCGACGATCCGGGTTACCGGCAGGCGGCGCAGTGTTTCAGCCACTATCGCTTCGGCGGCGGCGTCCAGCATCGATGTCGGTTCGTCCAGCAGCAGGATGGCTGCCGGAGCCAGGAAGGCGCGCGCCAACAGCAGCCTTTGCGCCTCCCCATGAGAGAGTGCGCCGTGACCAAGCGCCAGCCGCGTGTCGAGGCCGGCGGGCAGCGCGGCGATCGTGTCGCGCATGCCCACCGCTTTCAGCCCGCTCCACAAGGCGTCGTCGTCGACGGCACGCTGGCCGGTCAGCATGTTGCGGATCGTGCTGGGGCGGAGCCGGTCACGCTGTCCGACGACCGCGATGTCGCGGGCGAGGATCGCCGGGTCCAGGGTGCTCAGATCATGGCCGTCGAGAAACACCGCGCCGGCGGTTGGGCGGCGCAGGCCGCGCAGCAGAGCCAGCAGGGTGCTCTTGCCGCATCCGGGCGGACCGGCAAGAGCGATGAACTCGCCGGGTGCCACGGTCAGTGACAGGCCGGTGAACAGCCAGCGTTCCTCGTCAACCAGCCTTGCCGCCAGATCGACTACCGCGACGTGACCGGTCAGGCCACCGGGATCGCAGTATTCCGGCGGCCCTTTTCCGTCGAGGTCGAACACGCCTCCGGGAACACCGGGCACCGTGTCGCGCCGCAGGGCCCCGGCCATCGCCAGCCCATGCCCCAACACCATGCCTCCGGTCAGGGTGCCGAGCGTCATCGCGCCGGCTCCGGTCCAGGCGCCCGGCCCGCCGGCCAGCGCCGCGCCGAGCAGTGGAGCCGCCCCCAGCGCCGCGGCGGACGCGGCGTTGCGCAAGGTCGGGCAGGGCAGGGCACCGAGGCCGTGCCCACCCTGGCGGTTCCGATACCATGTCAGCAGCAGCCAGGGTGCCGCGGCCATCGTCTGGATTTTCGGCAGCCGCTCCAGCATGGCCAGGGTGGCGGGATCGTCGACGGCGAGGTCATCTCCGTCATCCTTCCCCGGCAGGCCCGTTTGCGCCGCCCGCCGCCAGCGCGGCGCCGTCAACGCCGCCAACCCGACGGTCAGCATGGCGGCCCGCCAGCCGACCAGAGCGGCGAGCGTGGCGAGACTGGCCGCCAGCAGTATCGCGGCGACGCCGAGAGCGCCGGCGACGGCCGGCTGTCCGCCCAGCCCTTCCAGCCTTTTCATCCAGCCGACCCAGCGGTCGCCGTCGTGAGCCTGAAGCCGCGCCGTCGGCAGGCGCAACAGGCGGTCGAGCAGAGCCAGCCGCAGCGCCACCCCGCCCTTCGTCCCGGCGCGCAGCAGGGCGAGCGGCGTCGCTTGCACGCCGGGGAGCGGACGGACGGGAACCAGCAGGACGCCGTCATCCGCCGGCATGTCGCGCATCCGCGTGACCAGACGGGGCATGCCATCGTGGATCGCCACCAGAGGAGCCTTGCCGGAAGGACGGAGCCGTTCTCCCTTGGCCACCCGTCGCATTCGGAAATGCGACGCGGCCGCCACCTCCCATGGCGTGTAGGGTTGATCGGAGATGCTCCGCCGCCGCCGTTGCGGTGCTTTCAGGGGCAGCCCCAGCCGATGGGCGATGGCCGCCATGACCGTCAAGGCCGGCTCGTCGCCCGAAGGGGGCGTGGCCGGCAAGGGCAGAGCCAGTGCCTGCCGTTCGGCCGCCCGCAGCAGAACATCGGCGCGTGTCCGCCGGTTGCGCTCGGCCTGATGCCGGTCCACCTCCGCCAAGGCCGCCAGCATCGGCAGGGCGGCCACCCAGGCCTCCTGGGTCGCCAGCAGCGCGTCCAGGAGCGCCCCGTTCGCCCAGAGGAAACGGGCGGCGGCAGCTCTCGCCGTTCCACCGACCGTCGCCTGCGCCCAGGCGTCGGGCGTGATCGCCAGCGGGCCGCGCGCCATCCCGACACCGAACCCCGCCAATCCGGGGATGTCGGGCTCCAGCCAGCATACCCCGCGGCGGCTGACCAGAACGTCCGGGGCCTCCAATCTGCGCCTTTGGCCCGGCGCCAGCGCCTTGTCGGCACGCGGCGCCATCGTCACCAGCGCGGCCAGGGCGCTGCCGAACGCCGTCGCCCATCCGTCCGCCGCCTCGGGGGTAAGGGCCGCCGCCGCTTCCGTGCCGACGAGCCGGACAGGGTCGGGCGAGCCCCCGGCGAGGCGGGCCGTCAGTTCCACCCCCGGTGCGAGGGTCGTCCCGTCCACCGATGGCATAATCCCACAGGCGATGCGGCCCAGCGGCACCCGAACCTTGCGGTTACCGACGGGAATTCCGGCGGAGAGATCAGCGCACTGCCGAACCATCCACAATGCGCGGCCGGCCGTCAGGTCCAATTGCATCATGGCCGCGTCATCCTTGCCCCATCAGCGTGCGATAGAGCGGCACGGTCCGTATCAGCTCCTCGTGTGGACCGATCGCGGTGATCCGTCCCCGGTCGAGCAGAACGCAGCGGTCGCAGTCCGCGGCAACCTCCGGGCTGTGCGTCGATACGACCACGCTGGCCCCGCAAGCGAGCACGGCCTCCCAAGCCGTCCGCGCGGTCGCCGAAGCGAGGGTCGCGGTCGGTTGGTCCAGCAGGAGCAGGGTGGGGCGGAGAGCGAGAACGCGGGCAAGATCGAGCAGGGTGCGCTCACCCGCGCTGAAGCAATCGCCGTCCCTGGCCAAAGACGTCTGGTAGCCGGTGCGGCGGCGGGCGATCCGTTCATGCACGCCGACCCGCTGCGCGGCGTCGGTCAGGCTGTCTTCGGGAACCCCGTCGTCCAGACCGGCCAGATTGCTGCGGACCGAGGCGTCGAGGAAGCGGATGTCCTGGGCCACATAACCGATCAGGCCGGCGCGGCGCTCGATCGGCAGATCCGGAACCGGCGAGCCATCCAGAGTCACGTGACCTTCGGTCGGCGCTAGCAATCCGGCGAGCAGTTCGAGGAACGTGGTCTTGCCGCTGCCCGACGCTCCGACCAGCGCGATCCGCTCGCCGCCCGCCATCCTCAGATCGATGTCCTGCATTGTGAAGCCGCTGCCGGGACGGGCGTAGGACAGGCTCTCGACGGACAGGACGCCCCATCGCGGGGCGTTGGTATCGGTTGGCCCCTCCTGCGGCGCTTCCGGCGTCGCATCGGCAGGCCGGAAGCGCCGGCGCCGGGGCGGTTCGATCAGCCAGCCGGCCAGCAAGGGCAGGGCGGCCAGGAATGCCGGCAACCCCGCGGTCGGAACCGCTCCCAGCGCCAAACCTGCCAATGTCCCCGCGCCGGCCAGTGCGACGGTCAGACATCGTCCGGCGGTCTCCCAGCGCCACGCCGCCCCTGCGTGCCGGTCGGCCGTCACGGCGAGCGTGGCGACGCGGTCGAGCAGGCGTTCCGCCTGCCCGGCTCCATCGATGCCGAGCCGGGGAAGCGCATTGAGCAGAAGCTGCCGGTGGTCGCGCTCCGCCGCCGCCTTGCCGTTGCGGTGGGGCGCCGCCGCCAGGGCGATGGCATGACGGATCAGTGCCCCTCCAGACAGCACCGCCGCCGCCAACCCGGCGAGCGCCGGCCCATCGGGCGCGGGGGTCTGGAGGGCGGTCAGGAGCACGCCGAAGCAGGCCAGGGCGAGCCGGCCTGTCCGGCGGGTGTCGGCGATCGCCTCCGCGGACTCGGACGACGCTTCGCCGATGCCCGCGGCAAGGGCGGCCGGATGATGGCGTGACCATGTCTCCACCGCCATGGCAAGACGGCGGCCCAGCCGGGTGGCGCCGAGCCGGACCGCGTCGCGCCGTTGCCATCGGTCCCCGAGCAGACCGTCCAAGCCGCCGGCGACGCCCCAAAGCACCGCCGCGCCTCCCGCCGCTTTCAGCAGGGTGCCGTCGTCGGCGGCCGCCCCCGACAGGGACAAGGCGGTCAGAACGACCGCTCCCGCCTGAAATGGGACGGTGGCCGCGATGAACAGGGCGTGACGTTTCCACAGCGTGGCATCGAACCGCCAGACGGGCTCTCCACCAGGGCGGAATTCCGGGCCGGGCGTCAGGGCGAGCGCCACGCCGGAGAAAAGGCGGGAAAATTCCTCACGGTCGAGCCGGCGCGGACCGGTGGCCGGATCGGCGATGGAGACGCCGCAATGGCTGGCCCTGGTGATCAGGACGAAGTGCGAGTCCTCGACGAGCGCCACCACCGGCGGCGGCAAAGCCAGGGCGCCGGCCGCCGAAACCCGCACTGGCAGCACGGTCAGACCGCAGCTTTCCGCCGCGCGGGCCAGATCGAGGGCGGAGGCCCCGTGCCGCGACACCTGGCAGAGCCGGCGCAGCCGGGCCACCGATTCCCGGCGTCCGAACCACCACAGAGCCAGCGCCAGAACCACGGCCGCGCATTCCGCCGGCTCCTCCTGCCGCAGGTCGGGAAGAACCCGCAGGCGCGGACGCCGCACCGTCGGTTTGGCCGGCCCGCCACCGTCGAGGGATTTCGTCGGGAAATCGACCAACCGGGGCTCTCCCTTGGGAACCTTCTGACGCGAAGGCTCCACCAATTGACCAACGGGCGACGCAAGAGACACCATGATCCTCATCGGGCGCAAGACAGTCCAGCGTTTCAAGGCGCATCCGCCGCGGGAGTGGCGCGATGTCTGACCGCGCATCGCTTGGGGCCAGACCTGTTTCCGGCCCGGCGCTTCCCAGCGCCCGCTATGAGCCGGAATTCGACAGGCTCCAGTCCGAGGTGGCCAAACTCGACAGCGGCGGACCGAACGCGGTCGACTGGAGGGAGGTGGTGCGCCATGCGCTGACCATCACCGAAACCAAGTCGAAGGATCTGCTGGTCGGCTCCTATCTCGCCTATGGCCTGCTGCGCACCGAATCCTATGCCGGTCTGGCCGACGGGCTGATGATCCTGGCGGGCATGGTTGAGGCGTTCTGGGACGATCTCCATCCGCCGAAGAAGCGGGAGGCCGCGCGGGTCAACGCGGTGAACTGGTTGGGGGAACGGCTCGGCCCCGTGGTGGCGGAGCATCCGGCCACCCCCGGCAACGCCGCCGCCGTGCTGGCCAGCGCCGATGCGCTGGGCCGCCTGAACGAGGCGCTGCTCAGCCGTCTGGAGAACAGCCGGCCGGAGTTGGGGGAGGCGATCCGCCGGCTTGGCGCACGGGCCACGGAGGCGTCGGCGCTGCTTGCCCCCCCGGCGGTCGACCTTGCACCGCCGGCGCCTTCTCCCCCGACGTCTTCGACGTCCGGTCAGACCGCATCCGTCCAGCCTGCCTCCAGCGAAGCGCCGCCGGTTCCGCCGGCATCGCCACCACCATTACCCGCACCCGCACCAGTGCCGGCGGCGGTGTCGGCGGGGGCGACCCCGGCGCAGATCGACCGGGCGATCGACCAGACCGCCGCCGGCCTGCGGACGCTCGCCAACGCCGTGCGTCGGGCCGATCCGTCCGATCCTCGCGCGGTCGAGCTGATGCGGGCCGCGGTCTGGCTGCCTGTGAACGGTCTTCCCCCAGCACCGGCGGGAACGACGCCGCTGCGGTCACCCTCCGCCGAGAGGATCGAGCGTTGCCGGGAGTGGTTGGGCGCCGGCCGGTTCGTCGACCTGTTCCACGACATCGAGGAGAGCCTCGACACCTTTCCCTATTGGTTCGAAGGGCAGCGGCTGGCCGCTCTGGCGCTGGAGGGGGCGGGCGGGAAATTCACGCCGTCGGCCCATGCGCTGCGCGGCGCTCTGGCCACTCTTCTGCGTCGTCTGCCCGGACTGGGCGACCTGCGCTATGCCGATGGGTCGCCGTTCCTCGACGATGTGACCCGCGGATGGGTGGCCTCCGACATTCTGGCGGCGCCAGGCGGGACGGCTGGGGGCGGGGTGGTCGATCATCCCTGGGCCAAGGCGCTGCGCGAGGCACGGGATGCCGTGGCCCAGGGGCGCGCGAAGGAGGGGGTGGCCCTGTTCAGCGCCTCCCGTCCGGTGGAGCGGGCCGGACGCGGCGCCTTCCTCGGGGATCTGGCGCTCGCCCGTCTGTGTCTTGAGGCCGGCTTCACGCGGGCCGCGCTGGACATCGCCGGCAAGCTGGAGGCGCTGGCCGAACGGCGCGGGCTGGAGGATTGGGAGCCGGTCCTCTGCGCCGATCTGTGCGCGCTGGTCCTTGAATGTTACCGCGCCCTGCCGGCGACGGCGGAAGGCGGAAGGACCCGCGCCGACCGCATCGCGGCGGTACAGGCCCGGCTTGGCTGGCTGGCCATGGACCGGGCCTTGGACTTCATCGACGTCACGTAAGTCAAGAAAGGGAACAGATCCATGGCTCTCGATTCATCCGTCGCTCCGAAGGAGCGCATCAACATCCGGTTCCGCCCGGCGACCGGCGACACCAAGCAGGACGTGGAGTTGCCGCTGAAGATGCTGGTCATCGGCGACTTCACGCAACGGTCCGACGACACCCCGATCGAGGAGCGCCCGCTTGCCGGCGTCAACAAGGACAATTTCCAGGACGTGATGCGCAGCCATCAACTGGCGCTGTCGACCCAGGTGCCCAACAAGCTGGAGGAGGACGCGGCGGAGCCGCTTCCGGTTCATCTGAAGTTCGAGTCCGTCCGTGACTTCGAGCCGGAGCGCATCGTCGAACAGGTGCCGGAAATGAAGGCCCTGCTGGAACTGCGCAGCGCTCTGCTGGCGTTGAAGGGGCCGCTTGGCAATGTGCCGGCCTTCCGCAAGACCATCCAGGCGACGCTGGAGGATAGCGGCGCGCGCGGCCGGCTTCTGTCCGAACTCGGCCTGCTGCCCGACGGACCCGGCGCGACCGGCTGATCCCCCTTTCGCCACGCTGCCCCGCCCCTTGTTTTGAGAGAGTCCCATGGCGACCGATACCGAACGACAATCCACGGCGGCCCCGACCACGACGGACGAACCGTCGCTGCTCGACCAGATCATGGAACAGACCCGTCTGCGCCCGGTTGACGAGGGCTATGACCTTGCCAAGCGCGGCATCGAAGCCTTCGTGTCGGAGCTGATGAAGCCGACCCGCAAGGACGAGAAGGTGAACAACGCCATCGTCGATCAGATGATCGCGGAGATCGACGCCAAGCTCGGCCGGCAGATCGACACGATCCTGCATGACGACGGTTTCCAGAAGCTGGAAACGGCATGGCGCGGCCTGAAGTTTCTGGTCGACCGCACCGACTTCCGCGAGAACATCAAGATCGAGGTGCTGTCCGCCACCAAGGACGAGCTTCGCGAGGATTTCGAGGACGCGCCCGAGATCGCCAAGTCCGGCCTCTACAAGCAGGTCTATGTGTCGGAGTACGGCCAGTTCGGCGGCCAGCCGATCGGCGCGGTGATCACCAACTTCGAATACAGCCCCAACGCCGCGGACGTGAAGCTGATGCAGAACATGGCCGCTGTCGGCGCCATGTCCCACACGCCGGTGATCGGTGCCGCCGGTCCGCAGTTCTTCGGCAATGACAGCTATGAGGCGCTGCCGAATCTGAAGGATCTCCAGTCGATCTTCGACAGCCCGAGCTACGCCAAGTGGAACTCCTTCCGGGAGTCCGAGGATTCCCGCTATTTCGGCCTGACCCTGCCGCGCTTCCTGCTGCGCCTGCCCTACGGCCCCCAGAGCACCCCCATCAAATCCTTCAACTACCAGGAATCGGCGTCCACCGATTCCAAGGATTACTGCTGGGGCAACGCCGCCTTCGCCTTCGCGACCCGCCTGTCGGAAAGCTTCGCCAAATACCGCTGGTGTCCGAATATCATCGGGCCGCAGAGCGGTGGCGTGGTCGAGGATCTGCCGCTTCACCGCTTCGACGCGATGGGGCAGACCGAAACCAAGATTCCGACGGAGATCCTGATCTCCGACCGCCGCGAGTATGAATTGGCGGAACAGGGCTTCATCGCCCTGACCATGCGCAAGGGCAGCGACAACGCCGCCTTCTTCTCGGCCAACTCGGTGCAGAAGCCCAAGAGCTTCGGCAGTTCCAAGGAAGGCAAGGAGGCTGAACTGAACTACAAGCTTGGCACCCAGCTTCCGTATCTCTTCATCATCAACCGGCTTGCCCACTACATCAAAGTGCTCCAGCGCGAGAACATCGGAAGCTGGAAGCAGCGCGGAGAGCTGGAAACCGAGTTGAACAACTGGATCCGCGATTATGTCTCCGACCAGGACAATCCGACCGCCGAGGTCCGCAGCCGCCGTCCGCTGCGCCGCGCCAAGATCGTGGTGGAGGAGGTCGAGGGGGATGTCGGCTGGTATCGCGTCAACCTGAAGGTCCAGCCGCACTTCAAGCATATGGGGGCGGATTTCACCCTGAATCTGACCGGCAAGCTCGACAAGGTCTGATCCCGTCGTCACCCACCCTCTCCCGTCCCCGCCGGGGCGGGAGAGGGGCTTTCCCATGGACCCCGCCATGCCGCTTTACGCCAGAACCCTGTTCGAGCGCCTGGAGGACGGACGGACCGTGCCGCCGGTGCGGATGGATCCCGTCCAGCTGTCCGCATCGATTCTGGCCAACCTCAGCGCCGTGTTCAACGCGCGCCAGGGAAGCTGCATGACGCGCCCCGACTATGGTCTTCCCGACTTCAACGACGCGCTCATCAAGGGGCCGGAATCGATGCCGGTGATCGCCCGTGCGATCAAGGCGCAGATCGACCGCTTCGAGCCGAGGCTGGTCCAGGTTCTTGTCCGTCCAGACCATGATCCGCACAACCCCTTGAGTCTGCGTTTCCAGATTTCCGCCCGCCTCCGGGGTCAGGACGGCGAACGGATCGGCTTCGAGACGACCTTGAGCGACGACGGTTTCGTCCGGGTCAAACGCTGAAGGACGCGCCATGAGCTTTTCCCGCTATTATCAGGATGAACTGGCCTACCTGCGTGATCTCGGTGCGGAGTTCGCGCAGGAGAATCCGACCCTGGCCCCCTTCCTGGCGCGGGACGCCAGCGATCCCGACGTCGAGCGGCTGATCGAGGCGTTTTGTTTCCTGACCGCCCGCATCCGCCAGAAGCTGGACGATGAACTGCCGGAACTTTCGCATTCGCTGGTGTCGCTGCTCTGGCCGAACCTGCTGCGGCCCTTCCCGGCGATGACCATCCTCGAGCTGGAACCTCAGGCCGGTGCGGTCAGCGAGACGCAAAGCCTTCCTCCAGGATGCGCCTTCCAGTCCGAGCCGGTCGATGGAACATCTTGCGTCTTCCGCAATCCGCATGCGGGCGACATCCATCCGGTCCGTCTTGCCCAGGCATCGATGGAATCGATGGGGGACCAGAGCCGGCTCAGCGCCGTGCTGACCCCGATCAATGGGGCACGCCTGGACACGCTGCGCCTCGATCCCCTGCGCTTCCATCTGAATTTCGAGCGGGACAGCGGTGTCGGCCGCCAACTGCTCTACCGGTTGACCCGCCGGCTGCGCCGTGTGTCGGTGTCGCTGCCGGACGGCCGCACCCTTCACTTGCCCGCCTCCGCCCTCCGTCCGGTCGGCTTCACCAGGGGGGAGCAGCTGCTGCCGCAGTCGCCGCAGAGTTTCCACGGGCATATCCTGCTTCAGGAATATCTGCTGTTCCCGGAAAAATTCCTGTTCTTCGATCTGGTCGGGCTGGCCCAAGCCGGACCGCAGCCGCGCGGCGACTGGACCATCAGGTTCGAACTCGACGGTCCGGCGGACGAAACGGCGAGGCTGGTCACGGCCAATCTGCGCATCAACTGCGTGCCGGTCGTCAACCTGTTTCCCCTGGAGGCCACGCCGCTGGACATCTCGCAGGCCAAGACCGAATACCGGCTGCTGCCGGCGGCCGCGCGACCGCAGCATTACGGCATCTTCTCCATCGACCATGTCACCGGCTGGGTCCGCGACCGTGGTGAGCGGGTGGATTATTCGGCCTTCGAATCCTTCCTGCATGCCATTGACGATGGCCGGCGTTCCTCGACCTATTACCATGTCCGGCGCAAGCCGGCGGTGGCGCGGGATGGCATCGACACCTTTCTCGCCCTGGTCGACGAGACCCGGCACGCGGTGGAGCGCCGGCCGGAAATCGTCTCCGTCGCCATGACCTGCAGCAACGCGACGCTGGCCGAGATGGTGCCGGTGGGGGGCGTCAATCGGGCTACCGCCACCTCTCCCACCTATGCCCGTTTCCGCAATATCTCGCCGGTCAGCCCGCAGGCGCTTCCGCCGCTCGACGTCCAACTGCTGTGGCGATTGATCGCCAATCTGGCGGTGAGCGCGGGCAGCCTGACCGATATCGCCGCCCTGCGCACGCTGATTGGGAGCCTGGATTTCGTCGCCCTCCAGGACCAGAGGGCGCGGCGGCGCCTCGAACTGCGGCTGGAGGCGTTGCGCGGCATCGAGGCGAAGCCCTCGGATTTGAGGATGCCCGCCGGCTATCTTCTGCGTGGCACCGAGATCTCGCTGATCGTTGACGAGGCCAGGCTGGGCGGTTCGGGGGAGGCTTTTCTGCTGGGCTCGGTGCTGAACGCCTTTTTCGGCGAGGCGTCCAACATCAACAGCTTCCACAAGCTCCGCCTGTGCGGCGGCGACAGCAACTGGCGATGCGACTGGCCGGTCCGGGTCGGCGGCGGGGCCGCGCCGTGAGCTCCCCTCCTCCGCAGGGCTGGTCCTTCTTCCAGCTGGTGATGCAGCTTCAACGGGCGTCCGATCCGCGCTCCGCCCCGGTCGGAGAACTGGGGCCGGCGGCATCCGAGGCGATCCGTTTCCGTGGAACGCCCAGCCTCGGCTTTCCCGCTTCGGACATCAGCGGGCTGGATTTGGTGGATGTCGCGCGGAAACCCGATGACGGGACGCAGGCCTTCGCTCCCGACCGCCGGGCGACGCTGGCCTGCGCCTTTCTCGGCCTCTACGGCTCATCATCCCCCTTGCCGGCGGGTTATACCGAGCGGATCCTGTGGGCTGCCGCCGATGACACGCGGCTGCGCGACTTCCTGGATCTGTTCAACCACCGGCTCCTGTCGCTGATGTTCCGTAGTTGGCAGAAGTATCGGGCCTATGCCGGCGGCCAGCATGACGGGGCCGCGGTTCTGGCCGCGAGGCTGTTTGCCCTGGGGGGGATCGGCAATGCCCAGGCGCAGCTCGCGCCGCGCATCGATCCCGGCCGTCTGCTGCGTTATGTCGGCCTGCTGCGTCTGCGCAACCGTTCGGCCAACATCATCGGGCAGGTGTTGAGCGGCTATTTCGACGGCTTGCCGATGGTGGTGGAGGAACTGGTCCAGCGTACCGTCGTCCTGCCCGATTGGCAGCGCAACGGGCTGGGCACCGGTCTGTGCTGTCTTGGACGCGACTTCATCATCGGAGACCGGATGGAGGATGGCGCCGGAAAGATCCGTGTTCATGTCGGGCCTCTCGATCGGGAGGCGTTTCCCCGCTTCCTGCCCGACGGCGATGCGCACAAGGCGCTTTGCGCCTTGATCCATCTCCTCCTGCCGCTGCCCTGCGAGGTCGATATCATGCTGTCCCTGGCGGAGGCGGCGGTGCCGCCCTTCCGCCTGGAGGTGGGCGAAATCCGGCTCGGCTGGTCGAGTTGGGTCGGGGACGGGACCAGGGGCGAGCGGACGGTGACCTTTGCGCTCGGTCCACGCGGCGCCGCTCCCGACGGAACCCGGGGCCCGTGGTAGGACTACCGGCCCTGTTCCAGCGCCATCGTCGCCTGGCTGTTGTTGGGGTAGACCTGGAACAGCGCCAGGAAGCCGCTGATCTGGAACACTTCCAGGACCGCCGGACGCATCGCCGACAGCACCAGGCGGCCTTGCTTCGCACCCAGCCGCTTGCCGATGATCAGCACCACCCGCAGGCCGGCGCTGCTGATCGTCTCCAGCTTCGACAGATCGAGAATGATGCGGGTGTTTCCCGCGTCGAGCTGGTTGTTGAGGAGCAGTTCGAAATCATTGGCATTGCCGCTGGTGATGCGGCCGATCGGGCGCATGATCAGCGCGCCGCCGGCCTGCTCCTTTTGAAACTCCATCGTACGCTCCCTGTTTTCCGGGTTGGTCCGTTCCCGAGGCCTCACGCGCAAGAAGCCCTTCTCCGCATAGAAGAAAGGCTTCGAGCGCCATCGTCGAAGGGTGGTGTTCGAAGCGCCGGATCAGCTGTAGGTCGGCCGCCGCCAGTCGTCGGAGCCCGTGGTTCCGGCCATCTCATGCGTCCATTCCACCGCGCGGTAGACGAAGGACACATCCTCGTGATGGCCGAGGCCCTTGAACTCGTCCATCAGGATATTCTGGAAATAGCCCTTCATGTCCACGATCACGGCGTCGGTGAACTTGATGCTGTAATACTGCTCCAGCCCGCCGCGCGCGGAGGTTCGGTAGAAGCTGAGCGAGATTTCCAGCACCTCGCCGGTGCAGGCGGCCTGCCAGAGCAGCGGCGAGGCGCGGTCGAAATATTTGGTGATGGTGAAGGGCTTGTGACCACGCACGCCGGTCGGCTGGCCGGATTGCGGATCGGTCGGCACGGCGACTTCCATGCTGGAGGCCAGGACGTAAATACAATCCTGATGCGCTTCCTGAAAGATCGTGCTGCCGACGCTCTCGGCCGAAAAGGCACGGTCGCTGATCGCGCCCTGGTTCTTGCCGATCACTTTCATATAGGCACCGGTCGCCATGGTCTTTTCTCCGTAAGTGTTCGGGATGACATCATTGGATCGTCTTCGTATCCTTGAGTGTCAGCTGCGGCCGGTTGGTTCCTTAGAAGAGAAGTTTTATCGCGCTGGCGCCGCCCAGCACGGCCAGCAGCAGGAGGGCGGCGATCGGGAGGCGGCTCCAACGCTTGTCCCGGCGGTCGGCCCGCTGCCGGGCCGGACGGGTCAGCCGCGTGAATTCGGTCACCGCCGTGGTCCAGCGGGTGTTGCCGGTCAACAGACGGGAGAGGAAGCGCCACTGGGCGCGGTCCAGCTCCGCCGGGCGGGCGGGAAGGCGTCGCCGGGCCGTCAGCGCCTCGGCCGGTGGGATGCGGCCGAACGGGTGCCGTCCCGTCATCGCCTCGTAGGCGACGAGCGCCAGGGCATAGACATCGTCGGCGATGGCCGGCTGGCGGCCGGCCGCGCGTTCCGGGCTGGCGTACAGCGGCGTGATCGGCTGGGCTTCGCTTTGGGCGGGTGGCAGTGGGTCAAGCAGGAAGGCGTGACCGTCGTCCCCGATCAGGATGTTTCCCGGCTTCAGATCGCCATGGACCAGTCCCTTTCCATGGATGTGGCGCAACGCCGCGATCAGGTCGGACAGCAGCGTTGCGACCGCCTCTCCCCCCAGCCCGGAACCGGCCGACTGGCGCAGCCGCTGGCCGAGTGAAGCGCCGGTGATGCGTTCCATCACCAGCCAGGGGTCGCCCTGCTCGTGTCCGGCGGCGACGAAGCGGACGATGTTGGGGTGCGACAGCCGGGCGAGAAGCTCCGCCTGGGCCTTCAACTCGCGCACGGCCTCCGCGTTGCTCCGGTGCTCCACCCGGAGCCGCTTGACCACCAGCGCCGGAGCATAGGGGACGGCCAGGGTGTCGCTGGCCGCGAAGACATCGCACAAGCCGCCCCGTCCGATGAGATCGCCGATCAGGTAACGGCCGGCCAGCGGCGCCGGGGGCGGGGCGGCGGATGATGCGGCATCCGGAGGGGCGGCCATCGGGGAGATCGCGGCCGGACCTGTTTCGCGCGTGGTCGCGTCGTCGAAGGCGAAAAGGGTGAGGTCCTCCTCGCCGTCGGCCAGGATGCCGACGGGCTCGGCGGCTGGGGTGATGGAGGGGGGTGGGGACGCGTTCATGGGCAGACCCGCGTCACGACGGCTGAAAGGTCGTCGCGCGTTCCGCCGGCCAGAGCCCGTTCGGCCAGCAGGCGGACGGTGGCGTCCGGGTCGGCCTCGAAGCTCCCGGCCAGTCCCTCGGGCGGAATGGCCTGCCACACGCCGTCGGTGCAGACGAGGAACAGGTCGCCCGGTCTGGTCCCCAACACCGCCAGATCGAGCGTCAACGCGTCCCGCGCGCCGACCGCGCGGGTCAGGCTCTGGGCCGCCCTTGGATCGGGAGAGGGCGGCAGTCCGGCCATCATCCGGTCGGCGGCCACCGTATGGTCGCGGGTCAGCCGATAGAGATGGACGTCGCGCAGCAGATAGATCCGGCTGTCGCCGGCCCACAGGCACAGGGCCTCATCGCCGCGCACCAGCAGCATGGCGATGGTGGTGGCGATGACCGACCGGGTTCCGAGCTGGGCCGCCTTGTCCAGCAGCTCGCGGTTGACGGTCGTCAGCGCCCCCCGGACAACGGCGGCGGCGGCGTCCAGCGACTGTTGCGGACCGGCGGACTCCAGCGCTCCGGCCAGCGCGCCGATGACCGCGCGGCTGGCGACATCCCCGGCGGCCTGCCCGCCGATTCCGTCCGCCACCGCCCATAGCCCGAGGTCCGGCCGCGACAGGATCGCATCCTCGTTGACCGAGCGGCCGACCCCCTGACGGGTCAGGCCGGCGCTCGGCCACAGGGAGGGTAAGGACAGTGCGGGGGGTTCAGGGGATGTCATTGCAGATGCTCCGGCAGACGAAGATCGCGCAGCAGCCGGGGGTCCAGCGGGTTGGGGCCGGCGGTTTCGGCGATCAATTCGAAGCTGGCGGTCAGACCGTTCAGTGTGAGGTCCATCTGGTAACGGTCACCGCTCGCCGCCGGGCGGATGCGCGCCTCGTCGAGCAGGCGGTAGAGCGACCATATGCCGTCCTTCTCCAGCGACCAGCTCCGGTTCTCGACATCGGTGACGCTGATCCGCAGCGGGCCAAACCCGGCCTCCCCCGGCCATTGCAGCTTGCGTGCACGCGGCGGTTCGTGACGATAGGTGATGGTCTCGCCACCGCTGACCAGTTGCAGCTGGGTGGCCCGGCTGTCCAGCATGGTCGGGCGAAGGCTGAAGCGCACCGACGGCGCCGTGCCGCTACCCTGTGCGAAGAACGCCTGGCGGATAACCGCCGCCTGCTGCAATTGACGCAGGGCAGCGGGCGACAGCTCGATCGACTCGCCATCCACCTGCCGGTTTGTCCAGCGGGCGCCCGACATGTCGATGAAGGCGGCCAGCCGGTCCTGCACGAACTTGTCGATGATCCCGGTCGGACCGAAGAAGGTGGAGAAGTCCTTCAGGGGAATCTCGGCGCCGCCCTCGCGGAACAGCGGATAGCGGTCGCGCATGCTGCGCCGCCATTCCGGCATGACCTCCTGCTCCCAGGACTGGGCGACCGACGCCCGCGCCTCGTTCATCACGGCGGCCCAGGTTTCCCCGGCGAGGCGGGTCAGCCATTGCCGCACCGGTTCGGGCTGGCGGTCGGCGGCCATACGGACGAGGGTGATGGCGTCGGCCTGTTGTCCCGGCCGGACACCGAGGCGGGCCAGCGCCATCTGGTAGGCGGCCCGTGGCGGATCACTGGACAGCACGACCGATTTGGCGGTGGCGGCGAGACTGGACACCACCCCCAGCACCCCTTCGATTCCAGCGGTCCGCGAGCCGTTTTCGACGACCAGATCGGTCAGGGAGCGGAAGGGGGCGGCGATACGCGCGCCCGGCCAATTGGCGCCGGTCAATTGAGGCGGCAGCGGCGGCGGTGCCGGCGGAGCGGCGGCCGGTTCGGGTTGGAGCTGCGCCGCCGCGAGGGTGCTTCCGGCGTTCAGCAGGCGATCCGTCAGACCGGCGCGGCGCACCGGCGGAGCGGTCGCGGCGCCGGCCGCCGGCTGCGGCGGGGCGGGCACCGGCAGGTCGACGTTGTTGCGAAGCGAAACCAGGATGTTGCGGATCGGGCTGTCGGCGGCCGACAGATAGTCCAGCGTCTGCGTCGCCTCGGTCAGCGACATGAATCCATAGAACTCGATCGATTTCAGCAGCTTCTGCCATGCTCCGACATAATCGCGGACATAGAGGTCGGTCACCTGGTTGATCAGGTCGGCATTGGTGGCCGACACGGCCATGATGCTGGAGGCGTCGAACATCCAGTCATCCTCGACCGATCCGTTGCTGAGGTTGGGAAGCTGTTTCAGGAAGACCTGATAGAAGCCTTCGCTTGTGTAGAAGCCGGGAATGACCGTCGCCGTTTCCAGCACGTCCGATCCCATGCTGACGACACCCGCCGCCGCGGCGCCGGAGGGGGGCAGGGTCGCCGGCGGCAGGCGGAAGTCGCGCAGTCCGGCGGTGCCCGCCACCCGTTTCAGTTCCTCGTAGACCTGCGCCGCGGGTGTCGACCGCAGCAGCATCCGGCGGGCCTGTCCGACCGTCACCTCCTCCGGGGCGAGCGGATCGAGCCCAACCTCGAGAAGATCCGCCATGTGATGTTGGAAAATTTGGTTCTGCTCGGGAAACAGGGCGAATTTCGCCTGGCCGATCTGCGCGGCCCAGCCTCGCAGGAGCGCCGCGTCGGCCCGGGCCGGCGTGCACAGCATCAGATAGACGCGCAAAGCATGATGCACCGCGCGCTGATCGTTGGCGCTCAGCGCCGCGGCCAGGGATTGGCGGGCCAGCTCGGCGGCGCGCGGCTGGAACTCGCGGCGAAGCAAGGCGCTTTGGATCGTGTCGAGGTCGCGGGCGATCGCCGCATCCGGCGTCATCCCGAGGTCGAACAGGGTGGGCAGCGCCCCTGCGGTCCGATAGCCGGTGGAGGCGGTCTGAAGATCGGCCAGGGGCGCGAAGACCACCGTCAGATCCGGTTGGTTGCGCGCCTGCCCGAGCGCCAGGGCCACCTTCTGGACCGCGCCGTCGAGCAGGTCCAGACGTCCCATGTGACGCTCGTAGGCCTGCGCCCATAGTCCGCCCGCCACCGCCAGGATCAGGCCGGCGGCGCCATACTGAAGCATGTGCCGGCTGGCCAGCCCGGCTTCGACCGCCCGATTGGTGCCCGCGAGGTTGGCTTCGGGGAGGATGGCGCCGGCGAACAGGTTCGCCATGAAGAAGCTGCGCTCGGGGTGCAGCGGTGCCGGCACCCGCGCCGGATCGAGGGTGAAGGGTTCCGCCACCAGTCCGAACAGCAGAGCCGGATCGAACCCCTCCCGCGTGGCGCTGGTCAGGAAGACGCCGCGCAGCGGCGGCGCGGCGCCCGCGTGATCGCCGCGCAGGAATTCCGCGGCGAAGCGTGCCAGCGCCTGCTGCGCGAGGCGGAACTGGACGGCGAAATTGGCGATCAGACGGCGACGGGCGGCGTCGCGTTCGTGTTGCAGGCGGGGCGGGACCTGTGCATCGATCCGCTCGCTCAGCAGCGCCGCTTCCGTTTCGATCCGGCGGATCACGGCCTCGCCCGCCGCCGTGCGCTCCAGCGGCAGGGAGAACCCCCAGATCTGCTCGCGCTCGTCAACGTCGCGGGTTTCGAAGAACTCGGAAAATCCGGCGACGAGGTCGCAGCGGGTGATGATCAGATACACCGGCATGCGGATGCCGAACTGGCTCGATGCCTCCTGGACCCGACGGCGCAGCGTCTCCGCCAGTTGGCGCCGCCGGCCGTCGTCGGCCAGCAGCGCGTCCACCGGCACGGCCAGCAGGACGGCGTTGACCGGCCGTCTTGGACGTTGGCGGGTCAGCATCTGCAAAAGGGTCCGCCATCCCGCCTCGTCCTGCTCCGGCGCGGAATCCTGAAGGGCCAGCCGCCCGGCCGCATCGACCACCACGGCGTTCCGCGACACCCAGATGTCGCAGGGCTGGTCGTCACCCCCGGCGGCGGGCTGGTGCAGCGGGAAATCCAGTTCGGCGCGGCCAAGCAGCGTGGTCCGGCCGCCGCCCTGCGGACCCAGCATCAGATACCAGGGGGTGGTGTAGGCATCGGCCGAGGTGGCGCCGGGCTGGGCCTGCGGCCCGAGCGCCTCGGCCACCGCCTCGAACCGCTCCATCACGGCCAGCCGTTCCAGCACCGCCATGCTGTTCATGCTGTCGGTGGCGGTGATCCCGCGCCGCGCAAGCTGGCGCTTCTCCCAGCTCAGCCTTGCGCTCGGATAGAGGCGGATCACCAGATAGAGCGCCACCAGTCCCAGCGGAAGCCCGATGCGCGCCCACGGCTCGGCCAACGGGTGGGCGCCGTCGATCTCCAGCAGCGGCGCCAGAAACCAGTAGGCGCCGACCAGAAGGACGATCACCAGGATGCGGACCAGCCAGCGCCAGCCGATGTATCTCGTGAAGAATTCGTAGAAATAGATCATCGGGCGGTCAGCGGGCTGGGATTCGGGGCGGCCGGAAGGAAGGCCGGTGCGCGGGCGGGCACGGCGGCGGCTCCGGCGGCGGTTCCGGCGCCGGCCACGCGGGCGAGGCTGGCGAGGGCGGCTTCGGCCCTCTGGTTCAGCTTGCCCTTCGCGGACAGGAAGGCGCCGGCGAGCAGCACCGCGACCAGGACGAACACCACCCAGCCCGGCAGGAACCGGCGCAGCCGGGTCGCGGCTTTCACCGGAGCCACGGTGGAGGCGAGCCGCGGGTCGACGGCGGGACGCAGGCTGCGGCACAAGCGGTCAAGCTCGCTTCGCAGATCCTCGAGCTGGTAGAGGCCACCGTCCAGCCGCCGGTATTTGCCCTGGAAACCGAACGCCAGGCAGCGGCCGATCAGTTCCAGCGCGTCGATGTTGCGGTCCGGTTCGGCCTTCAGCCGGTCGAGGATGGTGAACACCTTCTCACCCCCCCAGGTCTCCCTGAACAGGAGGGACAGCAGGCTGCGGCTTCCCCACACGCTTTCGAAACCCCATCCGGTATCGAGCACCATCTCGTCCACCAGGGCGGCCAGCACGTATTTCGCCGTGGTCACGGTGTCTTCGCGATATCCGGCGGCGGCGGCTTCGGTTTCGAAGCGGGTGAAGGCGGCCAGGAATCCGCGCTGCAAGGCGTCGGCGTCGGCATGCTCGCTGGAAAAGGCGACTTGCGTGACCATCGTCAGCAGCGGTCCGGCCGCCGTCAGCAACGCGTTGGTGCCGCCGTCACGGCCGCGCGCGGGCATCGCCGTCGGGTCGGCCGCCGGAGGCCGCCGTTGGAGGAGCGCCTGGGGGGCGGCCGGACGCTGTGGCGCGGCGATGCGTGGCGATGCCGGCGTTGGGGGCTGCGGTCGGCCCGGCACCGCCGGACGCGGCGGCGGTGGAACCTGGATCGGCCGCGGTGTGGTCGGGGCGTCGTCCTCGTCGATGAACTGGCTCATGACGCGGCGTTCCGAATGGCCCAGAACTCCATCTCGAGAGCCGGGAAGTCACCGCTGACATGCAGTGCGATGGCGGCGGAACTGAGGAGCTTGGGCCAGGAGGCGGCGTTGCGGTCCAGCTCGAAATAGGTGAAGCCGCGATGGAAGGGCAACTGGCGCGGAGCGACCGCCAGCGGCGTCAGGCCGATGCCGGGCAGCTGGAGATTCACCAGACTTCGGATGTCTTCCACCGGGCCGACCTTGACGTGCGAGGGAAACAGGTTCCGGATGGTGTCGGGCGGCACCGCGGCGTTCACCGCCAGCACGAACTGCGCGTCGCGGAACAGGGTCCGGTCGGCGGGCTGCCCGATGTGAATGCCGAAACGCCTGGCCTCCAAGGGAATGGCCACCACCGGCTGATCGGTGACCATGGTCAGGGCGCTGCGGATCTCCGCCATCAGCGGCGTGAAACTGCTTTCCAGATCCTGGTGGCGGTAGCGTGGAAAGGGCGGCGGCCGGTGCCGCCCCGTTTTGAAGGTGGCGAGGTCGCCGGCCAGTTCGAGGAGGGCCCGGTGCAGATCGAGCGGGTGCAGCCCATCCGCCCCGGCCATGCCCGCCAGCAACGGCTCGTGGCGGTTCACCGTTTGCAGCAGGGCGAAATCGAGAAAGCCGGCATTGCTTTGCCAGTTGTCGGGATTCAACCGCTCCGCCAGCGCGTTTCCCCGGCTTTGCAGCAGGGATACCACCTCCCCGAGCATCTCGGTCAGCCGGCGGTCGACATCGACGGCGAGGGTCGGCGGTATGTATTGGGCCGACAGAACCACCTCCCGGCTTTCGCGGACCCTTTCAACGCGGGCGCAACCGAGGCCGATCAGCCCGTCCATGCTCTCGCCTTCGAAGACCAGGCGGAAAGCGGGGGCGCCGACCTTGATCGCGGCGGTGACGCCGTTGGGGCTGGCGGTATCGTCCACCTCGACCTCCGTGGCACGGTAACGGCCGGCGCGGTTGTCCAGCGCGACCTCCGATTGCCCGCGTTGGGGAGCCGGCAGGGCCAGATGGACCAGCCGCTCGGCGAGATCGCCCGGAACCTCCCGCGCCGGAGGCAGGGCGCCGGCCGGCGAGAGGTCGAAGGGGGTGCCGTCGGGCAGGATGCCGCGTCCGTCGGTCAGCGCGAACTGCCCCTGGCGCAGCAGGGTCCGGTCGATCGCCAGCGCGGCCCAGCCCCAGGCATGCGGGGCGGCGGCTCGCACCCGGCTGTCGATGTGCCATGCGGTGTGGCGGTCGGCCTGCTGGAAATGTTGAGGCCGGATGAACATCGCTTCGAGCCAGATCGGCTTGCTGGTCCACATGGGTTTTATCCTTCTGTTCGATCGGCGCGGTCGATCGGCTCGTTCAATCGACCGGCGTCAGAACGGCCACCACCAGGTCCCACCGGTTTCAGGCATCGGAGGCGGGTCTTCCTTCAGGCTCACCGAATTGACGTCGAGCTTGAACAGCGGCAGGTTGACCGCACTGGCCACGATCGGGACGCTGGCCCGCCAGGTGGCGGCCTGCCCTTCGCGATAGGCTGCGAAAACGCCGACGAACTTCGTGGCCTCGCTGCCGCTGGCCCCGCCTTCGACCTTGACCGTCTCTCCCGGTTTGACCGACAGCTCCCGCCTTGCCACCAGCGACTGTGCCAGCGCCAGCTGGTCGCTGTCGTAGAGCGTGAAGAAGTCGGCGGCGATGAACTGGTCGAGGTTCTTCAACTCGTACACGCGCACGACCAGTGGCGATGGTTGCCCGAGCGCGTTGGGATTGATCTGGTCCGATGCGGCGATGGTCGCGGTGATCCGGGTTGGCGGCGGCGGTTTGGTCGAGCCGCAGGCCGCCGTCATCAGCAGGAACAGGAGCAGCGCCGATCTCGAAGGTGTGATGGAGGCCATGAGGGTCACGTCCGTCCCGTGGGCAGAATGGTGGGAGTTGAAGAATCGGTCCGCTCCCGCGGGCCGACGATCCGCCGCAGCGCCACCGGGTCTCCATCGCGCAGCGCCAGCCGCCAGTCGCCGCCCGCTCCGTGGTCGAGCACGGCGGCCAGTGCCATTCCCAGCGCCTCCGCCATCGCCGCTTGGCGGGCGTCGGGCGGAGGTCCGACATTCAACCCGCGCCAGAAGCCGGCAAGGGCCGATGCCTGGACGGCGTCCAGGACGGTGACGGGGGCCGCCCGCCGGGCTTCCGGGAGGATCGCCCGTCCGCCAAAGCCGATCCCGTCGGGGGACGGGATGAGGCGTTCGGCACCGGCAAGGCCGTCTGCCGGCGATGGGGCGGCCGGCGTGACCGCCTGCGGGAGGGGGTGGGGATTCGGCGGGGCCGGGACCGTGTTCCCAGGCCGGGCCGGGGGAACGGCGAGGGGCTGGAGCACGGCCTGCCGTCGGGGCAGCGGCGTTTCGGCCCTCAGGATGTCGGCCAGCGGGTCGAAATCGTCCGGAATGGCGCCGCCGGTTGCCGGGGCCGGATCGTCGGATGGGGGTGACAGCGCTTCCAGCGGATCGATCCTCTGGATGCTTCCCGGACCGGGAGCATCCCCCAGGCCGGGATCGGCCGCGGTGGGGCTCCAGGCTGCCAGTGCCGTTTCGGGCAGCTCGGCCGTTCCGTCATCCTCCAACCGGGCGAGGATCCGGAAGGGGCCGATGGCCAGCCGGTCGCCGGAGGACAGCTGAACCCGGTTGCTGCGACCGACCGGCCGCACATTGTTGTAAAGGATGCCGTTGGAACTGGTATCCACCAGGAAGAAGCGTCCATTCTCGAACGTCACCACGGCATGCCGGGCGGAGATCAGGCGCGCCGGATCCCGCAGCACCCAGTCGCACGAGCTGGCCCGTCCGATGGTGCCGCCGGCCATACCGAACACGGCCTCTCCGGCAAGTCCCTGGGGCGGGCGCCCGTCGAGCATCAGTAGCAGCCGCATGCCGCGATATTCTCCCCCATGACGAACGCCTGACGACCGCAGATCGGCGTTCCGCCGCGGTTGCGGGGCGCGCCGTCTTTCTGTGGATCGATCGCGCCGATTGGTTCCCGTCATCCGGTCATTTCGTCGCCGCCGGAACTTTGGCTCGGCGACGGCCACACAGGAGCAGCCATTCTCCAAACCAGGGCATCAGGGGATTTGCGATGGTGGACCTTGCCGTGCTCCCGCAACCAACGACGGTCACCGTGTTCGCCGAGGGGATCCTCGACGATCCGGCGATCGAGGTGACGCGTTTCACCGAGGTCAGCGGGCTGTCGCGTCTGACCGATCTGATGCTGACCCTGGCCACGCCCAATCTCGGCTCGATCAACGCCGATCTTCTGCTGGGCCGCGCGATCGAGATCGTGGTGGAGACCCCCCACGCCGAGGAGCTGAACATCGTGATGCGGCAGGGCGCGGCCCCGGCCGGCGGCGCGGTGCCGGGCCGCCGCACGCTGTACGGCATCGTGACGGAGATCACCGACGCCGCCCGCGCCAGCGGCGCGTCGATGATCTACGAGCTGCGCGTCCAGCCGCGCGTCGCCAAGCTGGCCCATCAGTCCGGCATGCATCTGCACGCCGATTCCAGCGTTCCCGACACACTCGCGGCCGTGCTGACGCGGGCCGGATTCCAGCGCGATCTCGATTTCGTCTTCCGGCTGACCGGTAATTACCCCAAGCGCAGCTTCGCTTTGCAGTTCAACGAGAGCGACCTCGATTTCCTGACCAGGCTGGCCGAGCATTGGGGAATCGGATTCTTCTTCGAGCATGCCGAAGGGCGCGACATTCTGGTCTTCACCGATGGCGATCCTCTGTGGAAGCGCGGCGCCGTGCCGGTGCTGCCCTTCAACGGCGCCGGGGAGAAGCTCGGCATCACGGAGATCCGCTCGCGCCGCACCCGGTTGCCGAGCCGTTATGTGCTGCGCGACTATAACGCCGACACGCCGGACGCCGACTGGTCGCGCGCCATCACGCTGGACGGGGGCGACGGCACCCAGATCGTGGAATATGCGGCCAATTTCGAGAGCCTCGACGAGGCCGCCCTGCTGCTGAAGGCCCGTTCCGACGCGCTGACGGCGGCGGAGCGGCTGTTCACCGGTGTGTGCGCCGAGGCGGTGATCGACGCGGGCACCCTGATCCAGATCGACGGACATCCCGGCATGGATGGTCTGTGGCTGGCGGTCACCTTGGTGGAGTGCGATTACACCCGGCCGCTCGGCGGCGGCCAGGGCGAGGACCGCATGATCGTGCGCTTCACCGCCGCCCTGTCCGGCCGCAATGTCCGGCCGGAACGCCGCACGCCCAAGCCCCGGATGGACGGGTTGCTCGCCGGCGTCATCGAACCGGAAAGCGACCCGACCTATGCCAAGCTGGATGAACAGGGCCGTTACAAGGTCCGGCTTCTGATCGACGATCCGGCGGAGAACCCGGCGCCCTTCGCCCGCGTGCGCATGGCCCAGCCGCATGGTGGCCAGGGCTATGGCGTGCATTTGCCGTTGCGGCCCGGAACCGAGGTGGTCCTGGCCTTTCTCAACGGCGACCCTGACCGGCCGGTGATCGCGGGGGTGGTGCCGAACGCCCGGCTGGTCAGTCCGATCGACCAGAGCAACAACACCAGCAATGTCATCCGCACCGGTGGCGGCAACCAGATCGCCTTCGAGGACGAGGCGGACGGCGAACGGATCCGTCTGTCGACGCCGCACAAGGACAGCTCGATCCGCATGGGGGCGCCCGACTATCCCGATTCCGGCATCGTGATGCAGACCAAGGCCAGCCTGCATGCCTATCCGGCCTATGGCATGAACGTGGTGGCGCCCTTCGCGGCGGTGTCCGGCGACTATGTCCATCTGTCGGGCCGCAAGAATTCCGTGTTGGCCGGCGCCTCGCCCTTTTCCAGCGCGGCGCGTGGCGCCAAGCCCGATCTGCATGTGCTGGGGGTGGAGGGAATGGCCGCCGACGTCACCCAGGGACTGAACGAATTCCAGACGATCCAGTCGGACCAGCAGGCGAAGACCGACAAGGCCCGCGAGGCGCTGGAAGAGGCGCGCCTCGCCTTTGAGGCGGCGCGCGACGCCGCCGCGACCGTCACCGGAACGCGCGAAGAGGAGGCCGCCGGACTGACGTCGGAGGAACTCGCCCTGTTCGACGACCCCGGCAGCCCGGTGACCTATCCGCTTTACACCGAGGCCCTGGTGGCGTTGCAGACGGCGATCGACAGCGCCGACGTCACCACCGGCACCGCGGTGGACGCGGCCAAGGCCGCCGCCGCCGGGCTGGACGGGCAGGCGCAAGCGCAGGGCATCATCCAGCGGCAGACGGCCATGCTGGCGCAATTGGAATCAGAGGGCGCTTCCCGGATGGCGGTCATGGACGACTACCGTCGGGTCAAAGGTGCCGACGCCACCGTCTTCCTGGCGGAGCGGGAGGCCGCCTACGCCTACGCCGAAGCCGCCGCCGGGGTGATGGAGGCGCTGGCGGACCAGGCCGCCATCGATCACGAGACCCTGCGCGCCGCCCATCGCGAGGCGCTGGATGCCCGTCGGATGCCGTCGAACCTGCCGGACGGCGTCTTTCCCCCGGATGTGATCGAGACCTACCGGCAGGCGGGCCAACGCTTGCTGCGCGCCGCCATCGACCTCGTGCCCGACACGGTGGTGCCGAAGTCGGCGGAGATCGCGGCCGCCAAGACGGCGTATGGCGCGGCGGGCGAGGCGCTGCTGGCGGCGGTTCCTCCGCGCCGGGTCGGCGCGACGGGCTCGCTCGCCGCCGAGATCAATGCCGCCGAGATGTTCGTCGATGCCAAGCTGTCCTGGGCCGAGGCCGGGGCGCGGGCGGCGCGGGCGCGGACCGACGCCGACTCCACCCGCCGGACCTTCGAGCAGGCGCGCGGCAAGCGTCGGACCGACGCGCCGGTCACGCGGTTCCCACCCAGCCTCCAGGGAAGCTACGACACCTTCGTCGAGGCCAGCGACACGGTGCTGTCCTCGTCCGATTCATCCGACGCCCGCGACAGCATGCTGGTCTCCCAGGCGCTGGCCGCCATGGACACCTTGGCCCCCGTCTTTCCCAGCGGGGACAATGCGCTGCCCTTCATCATCGCCGCCGAGGTGATGCACTATTCCGGCGTCCTCAGCACCGCCTTCCAGTATGAGAGGGCGCGGCTGAAGCTTCAGCGGATGGAGCTGGACAGACGGGCGACCGCCGACGCTTTGCAGGCGCTCGACCGTTTCCAGGCGGGTACCGCCGACCCCTCGGCATCGACGTCCGACATGATGCGGGCCTTGCAGGAGGCGGCCATCGCCTTGGAGCGCCTGCGCGACCTGTCGCGCAACGCCGCCTGGGCGGCGGCGGCCGAAGGGGTGGAGACGCTTGCCCAACACAGCGGAGCCACCAGGAGCAGCCTGTCGGGCGAGGCGGGGGGCAGCGTCTTCACGCGTGGCGGCAAGACCAGTTTCCTCGAGCTTGGTTCCGACAACTCGGTTCATCTTCGGGCCGGGGAGCGCATCCTGCAAAGCGCCGGCATGATCGCCATCACGGCCAATGGCGACGAAGGGACCGGCAAGGACCGCCGGAAGCGGCGCATGGACGAGCGTCGGGACGAGCGTCGGGACGAGTGTCGGGACGAGAGGCGGGCCGGGATGAGGAACGGAACGGGCAGGTCGGGCAAGGACGACGACACCGTACCGATCACCGAGGCGGTCGGGCAGGGGCCCGACAGCGCGCCGCCGGCCGCCGCCGCCGGCACCGTGCTGGTCAGTGGCGGGGCCCGGGTGGTGCTGAGTTCGCAAGGACAGGTGGAGGCCGCCGCCCCGACCGTCACCATCGGCAGCGACAGCCTCAACGCCGTGGCGACGAAGTCGGTCAGTCTGGGCTGCGCGGCCGACACCGACGCCGCCAAGACGGCCGGAATCGAGATCACCCCGAATTCCATCACCTTCACGGTCGGCGACACGACCATCAGCATGACCGAGAGCGGCATAACCCTGTCCGCCGACAGCATCGCGCTGAACGGCGACGGAGCGGTGAGCCTGGCGTCCGGCGGCGTGATCGTCCTGACCTCGCTCAGCACCCAGATCATCGCCGCGCTCGACGTGTCCACCATGGCCACGAACATCAGCAGCATGGGGGTGATCTGCGAGACCCTGGCGGTGTCGGTCGACACGATGGCCGCCGTCAACGCCTCGACCCTGGCGCCCTTCGTCACCATCAACTGAACCGGCCAGACCGAAACCGGAGGAGGATCGTCATGGTGATCGGTGGCCCCGCCGCGCGCGTCGGCGATATGCATGTTTGCCCGATGTTCACGGGCATCATCCCCCATGTCGGGGGCCCGGTCATGCCGCCGGGCGCCGTGAACGTGATTGTCGGTGGGATGCCGCAGGCGATGGTGGGCAATCCCTGCCTGTGCAACGGGCCGCCCGACGCCATCGCGACCGGGGCGCCAACCGTGCTTGTCCATGGCTTCCCGGCGGCGGTGATGGGCAGTCTGACGATCCACGGCGGCGTGGTGACCACCGGCTTCATTCCGGTGGAGATCGGCGTGGGTTTCGCGGCTCTCGCCGGGCTGGCGCGTTCGGCCGCCGGCAAGCTGGGTGTCGGCGGCGCCAAGACGGTGGCCAGCAAAGCCGGCACCACAACCGCGAAAACGTCGCTCGACAACGAGATCAGCGCGCTTTTCACCTCGGGCTGGCGCAATCGGGCGGACATGACTCCCGATGAGGTGGCGCGCTTCGGGGTGAAGGATCTCGCGGAAACGCTGGCCGACACCACGATGGACGACGCCACGCGCGCCGGCCAGAAATGGTCGGCGAAGACGATGACCAGGAGCAATCGGCTGCCCCTGCGCACCCGCATCGAGCTGGCGATCAAGAATCCGCGGCTCACCTACCGCAAGCTGTTTCCCAAGACCGACGATCTCTATGATGCGCCGCTGGAGGGCCTGTCCGGCCGTTTCGCCGGAAATGGCGACAAGGGCGTCCTGAAGTCGCTGGAGAAGGCGATCCGCGGCATGCCGGCGGATGTCCGGAAGTCCTTCAAGGACTATACCGACGCGTGGCGCGGGCGCTTTGGCAGGACGGCCGATGGCCAGCTCCCGGCGATCCGGCCGTCCATCGGCAACGCCATCAAGCGGAATGCCGACCAGTATCTGATGAACGATGGTCAACTGGCGCCTTGGATGCGGGAATCGCTTGGCGACGCGAGCAACGAGGCCCGCCAGCGCTTGTCGCAGCGGCTGTTCGCCGGCGGCGACAGGCTCGATCTTCCGCCGGAGACTCTCGACCGGCTGTCCAGGCGGTTGAGTTCGTCGTCCAGCGGCTCGCACATGAGCGAACAACTGCGGCTGAGTTCCTCGTCAAGCAGTTCGGACCTGAGCGAACAATTGTCGGAGTTCAGCCGCCTGCGCCAGGACATGGAGGCGCAGGGCTTCTTCGACGAGGCTTCCCAGACCCGTGCCGGCTTCTTCGAGCGCACCGGTGACCTTTTCAACGATGCATCCCGTCAGGCCGGCGAAAAAACGAAGAAACTGCGCGAGGCCTATGAGAAGCAATCAAACATTCGTGCGCTGAGACGCAGGCAATATGATGAACCAACCATTGGCGAGATTCTGACGTCTCCGGTCGATAACCTGCCACGATATTGGCGCGCCACGAGAAAGCAGTCGCAGGATGCCAGCTTCTATGGCAAAAGGTTTGCAAGAAGCACCTATAAATACGGGATAACCGACGCCTTCCAGGGACGCCATCTGCTCACCAGCGACATCGGGCGTCAGAAACTGAAATGGCTGGCCTATTACAACCTTCGCGACGCAGGAAAAAGCGGGCTCGAGAAGGTCGCCGCGGTGCCGGGAAAACTGGCCAAGCTGTCGGACGATATCGTCAAGGCTCCCGGCAAGCTGGCCGGCGCCGTCAAGTCGCGTTGGCGGTCGCGGCCCCTCGGACAGCAGGCGGACCGCATCTCGGTGTGGGGGGGCGACCGCCCCATTCAGTACAACTACCGCTCGGCCTATTGGAACCGCGCCAGCATGGACGCCCCGACCGAGGCTGCGGTCGCCAGCGACAGGAGCGATCCGATCCTGTCGTCCTTCCAGCGTTCGCAGTCGGAGATTTGGGAGCAGCGCCGCGCCGTAACCCGGTTCCGGAGCGCCGGCTGGTCGACCCTGCCTGAATCCTCGCTCGACCGTCTGTCCGAGAGCTCCACCGGACGCTCGATCCTGGGGGAGATGCAGAGGCGCAGCCCGGCCGATCTTCCGCCCGGCTCGCCGGAGGGGGCACACCGCTTCCTCGACACCCTGAACAGGACGAGGCCGAGTTCGGTTGCCGAGGAATCGCCGAGCCGCTTCGGTGACGACACCGGCTATGAGCCGTACGGCATGGCATCGGAGGGGACCGGGACGGTGACGGATGGCGTGCGCCGCTCATCGCCATCGCCATCGCCATCGGCCTCGGCATTGTTCCGGTCGGATAAACGCGGGCGCGCCAATTCGGCACCCGAACCCTCCCGATGGGGAGACGACACCGGATACGAGTGGAGCGACCCAGTCGGTTGAGACGATCAACGAGGCGAGAAGGAATGAATCCATGGTGTCTGTCGATCTTCAGGGCCTGATTTCGCGTCTGCATCCGGTTTGCCGGCGGTCTCTGGAGGCTGCTGCGGGTCAGACGCTGTCGCGCACGCATTACAATTGCGAGATCGAGCACTGGCTTCTCCAGCTGATCGGCGCCGCCGACGGTGACGTTTGCGCCATCCTGCGTGTCTACGAGATCGACGCCGGGCGTCTGTCGGCCGACCTGACGCGGGTTCTGGACAAGCTGAAGACCGGCAACAGCCGGGCGCCGGCCCTTTCGCCCGCCCTCGTCCAGCTGATGCGCGAGGCCTGGGTCCTGGCCTCCCTGCAATATGGCGAGGGGGCGATCCGCTCCGGCCATCTGCTGGCCGCGCTGCTGTCGGACGACTCGCTGTCGGCCCAGGCCCGCGACATGTCGGGCCAGTTCGCCAGGATCAGCGCCGAGGCGCTGCGCCGCGACCTGCCCGGGATCGTCGCCGACACGGCGGAGGCGCGGACCGGCGCCGCGGCCGCCGCGGCCGCGGCCGGAGGCGGTGGCGCCGCGGGCGGTGCCGCGAAGGCCGGCGGGGCGACCCCCAACCTCGACCAGTACACCATCGACCTGACCGAGCGGGCGAAGGCCGGCGGGATCGACCCGGTGCTCGGCCGCGACGCCGAGATCCGCCAGATCATCGACGTGCTGACCCGCCGCCGCCAGAACAACCCGATCCTGACCGGCGAGGCCGGCGTCGGCAAGACGGCGGTGGTGGAGGGCTTCGCGCTGCGCATCGCCGCGGGCGACGTGCCGCCCGACCTGCGCAACGTCCGCCTGCTGTCGCTCGACCTCGGGCTGCTCCAGGCCGGCGCCGGCATGAAGGGCGAGTTCGAGAACCGGCTGAAGGGCGTGATCGACGAGGTGAAGGGGTCGAGCCAGCCGATCATCCTGTTCATCGACGAGGCGCACACCCTGATCGGCGCCGGCGGGCAGGCCGGGCAGAACGACGCCGCCAACCTGCTGAAGCCGGCGCTGGCGCGTGGCGAGATGCGCACCGTCGCCGCCACCACCTGGGCCGAGTACAAGAAATATTTCGAGAAGGACCCGGCGCTGACCCGCCGCTTCCAGGTGGTGAAGGTGGAGGAGCCGGCTGAGCCGGTCGCCGTCGACATGATGCGGGGCCTGACCGCGACGCTGGAGAAGCACCACAAGGTCCGCATCGTGACCGAGGGGCTGATCGAAGCGGTCCGGCTGTCGAGCCGCTACATCCCGGCGCGCCAGCTTCCCGACAAGGCGGTCAGCCTGCTCGACACCGCCTGCGCCCGCGTGGCGATGAGCCAGACCGCCACCCCGCCGGCCATCGAGGACCGCCGCCGCACCATCCAGCTGACCGGGACCGAGCTGGCGATCCTGGAGCGCGAGCAGGCCATCGGCATCGACCATGCCGAGCAGGTGGCGGCGCTGAAGGACAGGATCGCCGCCACCGAGGCCGATCTGGCGGCGCTGGAGGCGCGCTGGACCAGGGAGCTGGAGCTGGTCAAGACGATCAACGGCACGCGCGATCAGCTGGTCGCCGCGCACGAGCGGGCGAAGGCGCAGGCGCGGGGCGCCGAGGGCGCCGCCACGGCCGAGCCGCCTGGCGCCGAGCCGCTCGACGCCGAGCCGCTCGACGCCGAGGCGCTGACCGCCCGGCTTTCGGCGCTGACCGCCGAGCTTTCGGCGGTGCAGGGCGAGGATCCGCTGGTCAAGGTGGCGGTGGACGGGCAGGCGGTGGCCGAGGTGGTCGCCAACTGGACCGGCGTCCCGGTCGGCCGCATGGTGTCGAACGAGATCAGGACCATCCTGTCGCTGGCCGACCGCATGAAGGAGCGGATCATCGGCCAGGACCATGCGCTGGACGCCATCGCCCAGGCGATGTGGACCAGCCGGGCCAAGCTGACCGACCCGCGCAAGCCGATCGGCGTCTTCCTGATGGTCGGCACGTCCGGCGTCGGCAAGACCGAGACGGCGCTGACGCTGGCCGAGCTGATCTATGGCGGCGAGCAGAACGTCACCACCATCAACATGACCGAATACAAGGAGGAGCATAAGGTCTCGCTTCTGCTGGGCTCTCCTCCCGGCTATGTCGGCTTCGGCGAGGGCGGCGTGCTGACCGAGGCGGTGCGGCGCCGGCCCTACAGCGTCGTGCTGCTGGACGAGCTGGAGAAGGCCCATCCCGGCGTGCAGGACATCTTCTTCCAGCTGTTCGACAAGGGCACGATCAAGGACGGCGAAGGCCGCGACATCGACTTCAAGAACACCGTCATCATCATGACGTCGAACGCCGGCACCGACCTGATCCACAAGCTGTGCGCCGACCCGGAGACCGCGCCGGACGCCGACGGGCTGCTGGAGGCGCTGCATCCGGAGTTGCAGAAGAGCTTCAAGCCGGCCTTTCTCGGCCGCTGCACCGTCATTCCCTATTTCCAGCTGTCCGACGAGAATCTGAAGAAGATCGTCGTGCTGCAACTGAACCGCATCGCCCGGCGGGTGGCGCGGAATTACAAGGCGGCCTTCTCCTATTCCGACGATCTGGTCCAGGGCATCGTCGACCGTTGCCGGGAGGTCTCCAGCGGCGCCCGCAACATCGAGACCATCCTGAACCGCACGCTTCTGCCGGAGATGTCGTCGCGCATCCTCGCCCGCATGGGCGACGGCGAGCCGATCACCCGCGTCCATGTCGCCGTCGATGGCGAGGACCGCTTCGTCTACGACATCGCCTGACATGGCGGGGCCCGACATGGCGGAGCCCGACTTGGCGGAGCCCGACGCGGGAGAGCCAGGGGCGGCCGGGGAAAGCGGCGGGCCGTGATGCCCGTCACCGCGGCCGCTCCGGCAAGCCGAAACCACCGGTGATCCAACCATATCCCGGTATCGATATGCCATCCGAGGGGCTCGATCTGTCCTTTCCGCCGGGGAGGATCGAATTTGAAAGCAAGCGGCGGAGTGTGACGGCCGGTCAAGCGGGTCAGAGTGCACCCTCATCGCGCCATGGAACCTGTTAAGGTTCATGCAAGGAGAGGGAGAGATGGCAAGCGCACGCGACGACATCACGGAGTCCAACATCATCGAGGCCGAACGGGATCGCTGGGAGGCGTTGCGCCGCCGCGATCCCGCCGCCGATGGGCTGTTCGTCTACGCGGTTCGCAGCACCGGCGTCTATTGCCGGCCAAGCTGCGCCGCGCGGCCGGCGCGGCCGGCGAATGTCGTCTTCTATGCTACCAACGCCGAGGCGGAGCGGGCGGGCTTCCGCCCCTGCAAACGCTGCCGGCCCGACGGGCCGAGCCAGGGTGATCGGCGGGCCGAGGCCGTCGCCCGCGCTTGCCGTCTGATCGAAGAGGCGGAGGACGCCCCGCGATTGGAGGATCTCGCCGCTGCGGCGGGGATGAGCCCGCACCACTTCCACCGCATCTTCAAGCAGGTGACCGGGGTCACCCCGCGCGCCTATGTTGAAGCCCAGCGCGCCGCCCGCGTCGCCGACGCGTTGCGGCAGGCCGGCAGCGTGACCGAGGCGATCTATGAGGCCGGCTATGGCTCCTCCGGACGCTTCTATGAAACCGCCGGGGCGCGGCTGGGAATGACGCCCACCAGCTACCGCAAGGGCGGGGTGGGCCAGACGATCCGCTTCGCGGTCGGCGGCTGCGCGCTCGGTTCGATTCTGGTGGCGGCGACGGAGCGCGGGGTGTGTGCGATCCTGCTCGGCGATGATCCCGATATCCTGCTGCGCGATCTACAGGACCGCTTTCCCAAAGCCGAGCTGATCGGCGGCGATGCCGCCTTCGAGGCGACGGTGGCGCAGGTGGTGGGGTTCGTCGAGGCGCCGGGGACCGGGCTGACGCTGCCGCTGGACATCGGCGGCACCGCCTTTCAGCAGCGCGTGTGGCAGGCGTTGCGCGCCATTCCGGCCGGCCGGACCGCCAGCTATGCCGAGATCGCCACCGCCATCGGCGAGCCGGCGGCGGTGCGGGCGGTGGCGCGGGCCTGCGGCGCCAACCCGCTTGCCGTCGCGATTCCCTGTCATCGGGTGGTGCGCTCCGACGGCGGCCTGTCCGGCTATCGTTGGGGTATAGAGCGCAAGCGGGACCTGCTGGAGCGCGAGCGCGGGATTGCCGCGCCTCACCCCGCCGCCGAGGGTCCCCGCGATCCCATGCCGCGCGCCGGTGAATAGCCGCGCACCGCCAGCGCGGCGAACAGCAGGGTGGCGCCGGTCACCGCGGCCAGCGCCAGCCCGTCGATTTGCCCATGGAGCGCGAAACGGATCAATTCCACCCCATGGGTGAAGGGATTGACGCTGCACAGCCACCACAACAGCGGGCCCGCCTCCTCCATGCGGTAGAGCGGATAGAGGGCGGAGGACAGGAAGAAGAGGGGAAAGACGACGAAATTCATCACCCCGGCGAAATTCTCCAACTGGCGGATGGTGGAAGCCAGGACCATGCCGAGCGCCCCCAGCATCAGCCCGTTGAGCAGCAGGGCCGGGAGCACGGTCAAAGGCGCCCAGACCGGAAGATCGATGCCATAGAGCCTGACGATCAGCAGGAAGGCCGCCACCTGGAGAACCGACACCACCACCCCGCCCAACAGCCGCGCGACCAGCAGGAAGGCGCGGGGCAGCGGACTGGTCAGCAGGATGCGCATGCTGCCCATCTCGCGGTCATAGACCATCGACAGCGAGCCCTGCATGCCGTTGAACAGCTGGATCATGCCGATCAGCCCCGGCACGATGTAGACCTCGTAAGGGATGTAGGTCTCGTAAGGCGGGATGATGGCGATGCCGAGCGCCGCGCGGAACCCGGCGGCGAAGACGAACAGCCACACCAGCGGCCGCACCAGCGCGCCGAGGAAGCGTTCGCGCTGATGGATGAAGCGCAGCACCTCGCGCGCGACGATGCCGCAGAAAGCGGTCCACCATACCTTCAGGTGCCCGCCATTCATGCCGCGGCCTCCGCATCGGCGGCCGGACGGCCGGCGGTCAGCCGGTCGAAACTCTCCGCCACGGTGGCGCAGCCGGTTTCGGCATTGACCGCGGCGACCGGTCCGCTGGCGCGCACCCGGCCGCGGTGAAGGACCACCACATGGTCGGTGGCGGGGTCGATCTCGTCGATCAGGTGGGTCGCCCACAGCACGGCGATGCCGTCCTCGGCGCACAGGGCATGGACATGGCCGATCAGGGTGCGGCGGGCCGGAATGTCCAGCCCGACGGTGGGCTCGTCCAGCAGCATCAGGGTAGGGCGGTGAAGCAGGGCGCGGGCGATCTCCACCCGCCGGCGATGGCCGCCGTTCAGGGCGCGGATCTTTTCCCCCCGCCGCTCGAACAGGGACAGGCGGGTCAGTTCCGTCTCGATCCGCCGGTCGGCCTCCTGGCGGCCGACGCCGTGCAGGGCGGCGAAATAGCGCAGATTCTGCGACACCGTCAGGTCGAGGTCGAGGGTCGGCTGCTGGAACACCACGCCCAGCCGGGCCAGCGCCTTTCCCGGCGCCCGCACCATGTCGTGACCATGGATGCGCACCCGCCCGGCGGTCGGCCGCAGCAGGCCGGTGGCGAGCGCGAACAGCGTGCTCTTCCCCGCCCCATTGGGGCCGAGCAGGCAGGTGAAGGCGCCGGGCATCACGCGGAAGCCGACATCCTCCAGCGCCGGGCGGTTGCCGCCATAGCTGTGGCGCAGCCCCTCGACCTCCAGTGCCGGCACCGTCATTCCACCGTTCCTTTCCGCCCCAAAGCCTCCCAGCCCCCCCGTGACTCACCCCTTGACCGCGACGCCCCAGGGATAGCGGCCGACCTTGACCGTCTTGGTCACCTTCAGACTGTCGACATCGATCACCGACACGTCGCCGCTGACCCCATTGGTGGTGTAGAGCGTCTTCTGGTCCGGCGTCAGGGCCAGTTGCCAGACGCGGCGGCCGACCAGCAGATAATCCTTCACCTCGAAGGTCTTGGCGTCCACCACCGCGACATGGTTAGCCGGGCCGAGCGCCACGAAGGCATAGCGGCCGTCATCGGTCAGCTTGACGCCCACCGGCTGGATGCGGTCCTTGGCGACGCCCTTGATGTGGAAATCGACGACCTTCCTCACCTGTCGGCTGGCGGTGTCGATGACGCTGACGGTGCCGCCGATCTCGGACGACACCCACAATTGCGCGCCGTCCTTGGTGAATTGGGCATAGCGTGGGCGGGGGCCGACCAGCGTGTTGTCGACGACCGCGCGCTTCTCCATGTCGATCCAGTGGACCATGCTGGTCGTCTCGGAGGTGTTGACGCCCCAGCGGCCGTCCGGGCTGACGTCCATCCCCTCCGGCTCGACCCCGACATCGACCTGGAAGGCGACCTTGCGGGTCGGCACGTCGACCACGGTGACGATGTTGCTGTCCTCGTTGGCGATGAACAGGCTCTTGCCGTCGGGGCTGAGGGCGAACTGTTCCGGATCCTCGCCGGACGGCAGATTGTGGACGATCTTCTTGCTGGCGAGATCGAGCACCTGCACCGCATGGTCGTCGCTGGCGCAGATGAACAGCTGGGTGCCGTCCTTCGACAGGGTGATGCCGCGCGGGCGCTTGCCGACCTTGATGGTGTCGGTGACCGTCATCGTCTTGCCGTCGATCACCGACAGCGTGTTGTCCTTCTCGTTGGACACATAGATGGTCTGGGCCGAGGCCACCGATGCCAGAAGCGTGGCGGCCAGGGCGGCGACGGAAATACCGGTGAGGCGGGCGGCGGTCATGGCGTGGTTTTTCCTCGCGTCTTGCAGAGCGTTTCCGGTTGGTCGTAGCCCAGGCTGTCCAATTCGGTGCGTGGATGCAGGAATCCCTCCTGCGGCGACACCGACACCAGCGAGCGGTCGGCGGCGAGCAGCACCGGCTGGCGCAGCTGGCCGTCCCATGGCCGCAGGCTGAGCGGAGCGCCGCGGAAGGCGGACATCGTGAAGTCGGGCGACTGGATGACGGTGATCAGGCGGTCGGGGTCGGCGGTTCGCGCGCGCGCCGCGGCCTCCCCCACGACACGGACGGCGGTCCAGTCATTGTGGTCGCGCGCGGTCATCGGCCGCTTGGCCGAGGTCTTGAAGCGGGATTGCAGCTGTGCCGCCCCCCATTGTTCGTGGGTGCGGTGCCAGACGGTGGGAACGAGGCCCTGGGTGCCGGCGACCGGACGCGGATCGGCGGTGCGGTAGGAGAGATAGTCGCCGAACTCCCCGACCTCGTCGGCGACGATCAGCACGTCATAGGCCTTGGTCTGGGTGAAGACCGGGATTTCCGATTCCGCGGTGCGGTTGACGTCGCTCTCGGCGGTCCAGCTCTTCTCGGCGACGATCTGGGCGCCGAAACGCTTGGCGGCGCGGCGGACGGCGTCGGCATAAAGCTTGTCCTCCGGGCGGCGGCCGGTGACCAGGAACCAGCGCGGCCAGCGCTTCTTCACCAGATATTGGCCGAGCGCGTCGGCCAGCATCGCCCGGCTGGGCGCCACATGCAGGAGGTTCGGGGTGCAGGCGGCGCCGCGCAGGACATCATCCGGCGCGGTGGCGTTCAGCAGCAGCAGGGTGCGCGCCTCCGGCAGCTTCGACAGCGCCTCCACCGTGGCGCCGGGCGCGTCGATGATGATGAAGCGGTCGCCGCGTCCGGCCAGGTCGCGCAGGGCGGCGGCGGCATCGCCGTCCGGCGCCACCGCGACGCTGTCGAGCACGAAGGATTGCTTGAGGAACTTGCCGGTCGTGTTGTTGTCGGCGATGGCGAGCGTGGCCCCGGCTAGTCCGTCATCCGCCGCCGGCTCGTCTGGATTGGCGACGGAGGGCGGCGGTTCCGGCGTTTGCGACAGGAAGCCGATGCGGATCTCCGTCACCGACTGGGCGGAGGCGCCGGTGCAGGCCAGCAAGGCGGCGCCGAGCGCCGCCAGCGAGAGGCCGCGGAGAAGACGGGGCAGGCGGAGCGTGGTCATCGGGTTCCGGCCATTTCTGCCGTTGGTTCTTCCGTTGGGGTGCCAACAGTTTGGTGTGCAGCCTATCCGGTGAATTTCCGTTGCGGAATGCGACTATGGAAGCATGGACAGGGGGAGGGGGGAAAAGGGGGAATGGGGCCGGACCGCATGATCCGTTGGTTGGACGGCCAACCTGTACGAAAGTCCAATTATTCGTGTTGCTGATGGATTGCTATCCTGGCCACCCGTTTCATGAAGCCTCCACCATTGCCGGAACCTGCCATGGCGCCCATCTCCCGCCGCCGCTTCCTGTCCGGACTCGCCGCCAGCTGTGCGGCCGGGGCGATGGCGTCCACATTGACCGTTCCGACCGCCTCCTCCGCCCGGCCGCTGGACGAGGTGATGGAGCGTGGCCGGCTGCGTGTCGCGGTCTATCGCGACTTTCCGCCCTTCTCCTTCCAACGCGATGGCAGGCTGGTCGGCATCGATGTCGATCTTGCGCGGGCGATCGCGGAGAAGCTGGGCGTCAAGCCCGACATCTACGAGCAGATTCCCGGGGAAACCGTGTCGGACGACCTGCGCGTCGCGGTGTGGCGCGGCAGCCTGTTCGGCGGCGAGCTTGCCGACATCATGATGCACATCCCCTATGACAAGCGCTTCGGCCTGATGAATCCGGAAGCGGTGCTGTTCGGCCCCTATCATCAGGAGGTGTTCGCGCTCGCCCGCGACCCGCAGCGGGTGCGGTCCGCCGTGCTGGCGACCCTGCCGGACGAACCCATCGCGGTGGAGATCGACAGCGTTCCCGACTTCTTCCTGCTTAGCCTGCAAGGGGGCCGGCTGCGCGGCCGCATCATCCATTGCCCGACGCCCGAAGCCGCCATCGGCAAGCTGACCTCGGGCGAGGCCGCCGCGGTGCTGGCGCCGCTCAGCCAGGTGCAGGCGGCGCTGGGGCCGCAGGCGGAGCGGTTCCCGGTCACCACCGTGGCCTTGCCGGGCATGATGACGTCCAACTGGAGCATCGGCATGGCGACCAAGGAGAATTCCCGCGATCTCGCCTACAGCGTCGGCGATGCGGTGGCGGCCCTGACCGAGGATGGGACGATGGGAAGGATCTTCGCCGCCTATGGCGTCACCCATAGCTCGCCGCCGCTGGTGGAGTGAGGACGATCGAGAATTTCCCCGCTGGGGGCAGAGGGGAAAACAGCTGTTCGGGAGATGGTCATGCGACAGGCGTTGCTCGGTGGGTGTCTTCTCGGCGGGCATGTTGGCGCGGCAATGATGCTGCTGGCTGTCCCCGCCCTCGCCGCGCCGTCCCCCGCCGATCCGCTGAAGTCCGTGATGTGGGAGACGCTGCGCGACCAGTATTTCGCCGGGGCGCCGGTCGTGTTCGACAACGCGGTCAAGGTCACCGCCCCCGCGTCGGCGGAGGACACGCGCGCGGTGCCGCTCTCCGTCGATGCCACGGCGCTGGGGCGGGTGGTGGAGATGGTGGCCATCGCCGATCTCAACCCCTTTCCGCTGGTGCTGCGCTATCATCCCGGCACAGCCGCGCCCTACATCGCCACCCGGATCAAGATTCAGCAGGCCACCGCCGTACGCGGGGCCGCGCGGACCGCCGACGGGGTGTGGCATGTCTCCGGCGTGCTGGTCGATGCGGCCGGCGGCGGTTGCAGCGCGCCGCCGGCGTCCTACGCCCAGAAGGATTGGGCCGACCATGTCGGCGAGGTGCAGGCCCGGCTGTGGCCGTCGGACAGTGACGGGGTGGCGCGGCTGCGCCTGCGCATCCGCCACCCCAACGACACCGGCCTCGTCGACGGCATCCCCGCCTATTTCATCGAGACGCTGGAGGTGGAGGCTCAGACGCCAAGCGGCGCCTCCTCCGCCCTGGCGCGGATCGACAGTCTGGAGCCGGTGTCGGAAAACCCGGTCTATTCGCTGGACCTGCGTCCGCCGCCCGACGCCAGCGCGCTGGTGCTGCGCGGCCGGGACAACCAGGGGGGCGATATCCGGGCGACCATCCCGATGCCGCCGGCCGGCGCCCTGCCGGCGATGAGGCCGGCGATGTCGCTGAAGCCCGTCGATCAGCCTTGGAGTGTCGGGCAATGAGGATGCCGCTATTGCGCCGGCTGGCGCTGACCGTCGGCGTCGCCGCCATACTGACCTTCCTTGCGGCCCCGCCGGCCGTGACCCAGACCATGGCCCAGGCCGGGACGCAAACCACGGCGCAAACCACGACGCAAACCATGGGGCGGCTGACCTACGACCTGAAGCCGAGGCGGATCGCCCCCGATACCTATGTCTTCGAGGGATCGACCAAGCATTTCACCCGCGCCAACGGCGGCAACATCCTGAATTCCGGCTTCATCGTCACCGCCGACGGGGTGATCGTCATCCAGACCGGTCCCTCCCGCCGCTATGGCGAGGAGATGCGCGCCGCCATCCGCAAGGTCACCGACAAGCCGGTGCGGAAGGTCTTCATCAGCAATCTGCATCCCGACTATTGGCTGGGCTCCCAGGCTTTCGCCGACGTGCCGATCGCCGCGCTGCCCGGCACCATCGCCGGCATCCAGGAGGAAGGAAGCGGCATCGCCGAGAACATGTACCGGCTGGTCGGCGACTGGATGCGCGGGACCGAGGTGACGGTGCCGACCGAGGCTGTCCATGGCTCGACCGTCAGATTCGGCGACCACCGCCTGCGGCTGATCCCGCTGAGCGGGCACACCGCCGCCGACCTGATGATCCTGGACGAGACCACCGGCGTGCTGTTCGCCGGCGGGGTGGTCTTCTGCGACCGAACCCCGACGACACCCCACGCCACCGTCGCCGACTGGCTGAAGGAACTGGACGCCGTCGATGCGCTCGACATCCGGCTGCTGGTTCCCAACCATGGGCACATCCGCGCCGACAAGGCCTGTGTTGCCCAGACTCGCGATTGGCTGACCTGGCTGGACGGCGGCTTGCGCCACGCCGTCTCGTCCGGCCTGGATATGGCGGAGGCGCTGGAGCTGCCGATTCCCGAGCGGTTCCAAGTGCTTGACGTGTTGCGGGAAGAGTATCGCCGCTCGGTCGCCCATCTCTGGCCCAAGATCGAGCAGGCCAGCCTGCCGCGGGTCAATTGATCCGTCGGCGGCGTGACGCTTGCGCCTGCTACTATCAGACAATTTACCCGGCAGATCATCCGCCTACACTGCCGATATCGTCAGCGATGCGGTCTCTTCGACCGCCAAGAGCTCGAAAGAACCGCCCCGATCCCGTTTCCCGCCGCCGGACCCGCCCGTCCGGCGGCAACGGACGGGTCTTGTCCGGGCGGTGCCGTCATCATCAGTAATGGGAGGCAACCGCACATGAAGCGCCTGGTAACACGTCTCGCCCTGGCAGCCTCGCTGACCGCGTTCGGCGCCACCGGCGTCCTGGCCGCAGATGGCCCGTCCAGCGACGATCTGCTGAAGAGCGCCACCAACACCGAAGCGGTCCTGACCTATGGCATGGGGCCGCAGGCCCAGCGCTTCAGCCCGCTGACCGACCTGAATGCCGACACCGTGAAGAAGCTGGTGCCGGTCTGGTCCTTCTCCTTTGGTGGCGAGAAGCAGCGCGGGCAGGAAGCCCAGCCCATCATCTATGACGGCACCATCTACGTCACCGGCTCCTATTCCCGCCTCTATGCGGTCGATGCCCGCACCGGTCACAAGAAGTGGGAATACAACCACCGTCTGCCCGACGGCATCATGCCCTGCTGCGACGTGGTCAACCGCGGTGCCGCGATCTACAAGGACAAGATCTATTTCGCCACGCTGGACGCCCGCCTCGTCGCGCTGAACCGCGAGACCGGCAAGGTGGTGTGGAACAAGAAGCTTCAGGAATACAAGGAAGGCTATTCCAACACCGCCGCCCCGCTGATCATCGATGGCAAGATCATCACCGGCAATTCCGGTGGCGAGTTCGGCGTGGTCGGCATGGTGGAGGCCCGCGATGCCGAAACCGGCGAACTGGTCTGGCAGCGCCCGACCATCGAAGGCAACATGGGCACGCTGAACGGCAAGGACTCGACCGTCACCGGCAAGACCAACGCCAGCTGGCCGGGCGACATGTACAAGACCGGCGGCGGCGCCACCTGGCTTGGCGGCACCTATGATCCGGAGACCAAGACGCTGTTCTTCGGCACTGGCAACCCGGCGCCGTGGAACTCGCATCTGCGTCCGGGCGACAACCTCTATACCTCCTCGACCCTCGCCATCAATCCGGACAATGGCGAGATCAAGTGGCATTACCAGACCACGCCGCATGACGGCTGGGACTTCGACGGCGTGAACGAGTTCGTGTCCTTCGACCTGAACAAGGACGGCAAGGTCATCAAGGCCGGCGGCAAGGCCGACCGCAACGGCTTCTTCTATGTCATCGACCGCAACACCGGTAAGCTGATCAACGCCTCGCCCTTCGTCACCAAGATCACCTGGGCCAAGGGCATCGACATCGAGAGCGGCCGTCCGATCTACAACGACGACAACCGCCCCGGCGCCCCGACCGAGGGCGGCGGCGAAGGCAAGGGTAAATCGGTCTTCGCGGCTCCCGCCTTCCTCGGCGCCAAGAACTGGATGCCGATGGCCTACAACCCGCAGACCGAGCTGTTCTATGTCCCGGCCAACGAGTGGGGCATGGACATCTGGAACGAGCCGATCACCTACAAGAAGGGGGCGGCCTATCTCGGCGCCGGCTTCACCATCAAGCCGCTGTATGACGATTACATCGGCGCGCTCCGCGCCGTCGATCCGAAGACCGGCAAGATCGTCTGGGAATACAAGAACCCGGCGCCGCTGTGGGGCGGCGTGCTGACCACCGCCGGCAACCTCGTCTTCACCGGCACGCCGGAAGGCTATCTGAAGGCCTTCGACGCCAAGTCCGGCCAGGAGGTGTGGAAGTTCCAGACCGGCTCCGGCGTGGTCGGCAGCCCGGTCACCTGGAAGATGGATGGCGAACAATATGTCGCCGTCGTCTCCGGCTGGGGTGGCGCGGTGCCGCTGTGGGGCGGCGATGTCGCCAAGCTGGTGAAGGATATCAACCAGGGCGGCTCGCTCTGGGTCTTTAAGCTGCCGAAGGCCTGACCGCGGACTTGGCCGAACGGGATGGGGCGGGCCGGAGTGATCCCGTCCGCCCCATCCCGTTTCGGTGATTCAGGCAGTCATATTCGGCACATATCCGGCAATCTGCTACCATAGTCCAATTATTCGTGTGTCCATCTGCTGATAAATTCAGACCATGCGAAGCAAAAGCCGCCGGTCGGCTAGAAACAGAGGGAACGTCTTTCTCATGAATGCATGGATTGTTCGGCTTGCGGCCGCGATTGGTTTGATCGGTGCCGTAGCGCTTCCCGGTCTGGTTTTCGCCCATGGCGATGTCGTTCCGCAGCCGGTCGACACCACCGGGCTGGAAAAGCTGGGGGACAAATGGCGGGACAGCAATCCCTTCCGCGGCAATCAGCGCGCCATCGAGATCGGCGCGTCGGCCTTCAACCAGAACTGCGCCCGCTGCCATGGGCTGGGCGCGGTGTCCGGCGGCATCGCTCCCGACCTGCGCTATCTGGAGAAGGGCGACGCCGGCGACGAGTGGTTCAAGGAGCGGGTCACCAACGGCTCGATCCGCAACGGTGTGACCTATATGCCGAAGTTCGGGGATGCTCTGGGACAGGAGGCTTTGTGGTCGATCCGCTCCTGGCTGGAAACCGTGCATGAGGACTGACCCCCTGCCGGATCATAGGTCTTTTTCTACCAAATTTTACCATCCAAGGTGGTCATCCATGATTCGCAGAACCATTCGCGGAACCGCATCCCTGGTCGCCGTCGCGGCGGCCCTGCTGACCGTTCCCGCCGTCGCCGCCGATCACGCCACGCCGGAACAGGCCAAGTCGCTGGTCGCCGAGGCCGTCGCCTATCTGAAGGCCAGGGGGCCGGACGAGGCGACCAAGGCCTTCCAGGATCCCAAGGGCAGCTTCCGCCGCGGCGAGCTGTATGTGTTCGTCTTCGACACCGACGGCCGTTACGTCGCCTCCGGCGCCAACCCGAAGCTGGCCGGCTCCGACGCCGCCCAGTTGAAGGATGCGGAAGGCAAGCCCATCGTCCAGGCGATGATCTCGGAGACCAAGGACAAGCCGAACGCCGTCATCGACTATGTCTGGCTGAACCGCCAGACCAACAAGGTCGAGCACAAGCATTCCTACGTCACCCGCGACGGACGCTACATCATCGGGGCGGGAACCTACGATGAGTGACGGGCTGACAAGGCCACCGCAGCCTGTCGGCTGAACCGCCACCGCCCGGCTCCCGCATGAAGAGTCTCCTCATGCCGGGCCGGGCGGTGCCGTTTGGAAGCCGCGTTGACGCTGTCTCAGAACAGTCCCTGCGCCTCCAGCGCATAGTCCAGCAGCTTTTCCACCGACCGCGCCCGGTCGGCCGTGTCGGCGAAGCGGGTGCGGGCCGCCTGCGACGCTTGCGCCCGCGCGGCGCTGTCCTGCCCAAGCGCCGCGGCGCGTTCGACGAAGGCGGTCTCGTCGGCGACGGTCATCGCCGCGCCGACGACGCCGGCGACGTCGCCCTGGGCATAGGTCACCACCGGCAGCCCATCGGCCAGCGCGAAGGCGGCGCTGCCGCCGCCACCCTGGCGCGGCGGGTTCAGATAGACGGTGGCGACGCCATAGAGCCCGCGAATGCCATCGACATCGCCCAGCGCCAGCATCCGCGCCGCGTTGCGGGCGGCCGCGATCCGGCCGGGCAGCTCCGACACCGCGCCGGCGAAGGCGATCCGCCCGTCCGGAACGTGGTCGAGAAGGCGGTCGAGCGTGTCGATGAAGTCAGGACCGACCTCCTGATCCAGCCGGTTGCCGACGACGACATAGAGAGGGCCATCCGCCGGCAGGCCGAAATCGGCGCGGCTGCGGGCCGGGCCGGCATCGGGCAGGGACCAGCCGAAGGAGAAGGGGCGGAACCGTGCCCGCGCCTCCTCCGGCCAGCCGTCCGCGCTGTCCTCCGGCGCATAGCCGAGCAGGAGCGTGGCGAGCGACGGCGGCAGGCCGCTGGAGGTCGGCAGGAACACCACGGGCCGGCTGCGGGCGAACAGGTCGGCCACCGTGTTCGACCCGCCGAAGGCGATGATCACGTCGGGGTCGAAGCGCTCCACCGCATCGACGATGGCGGTCAGCTTCTCCTCGTCGAAGCGCGGCTGCGGGAAGGAGACCATGCGCACCATGGCGCCGTGGGCGGTGATGGTCTGCTCGCCCACATACTCCTCGGTGACATTGTAGCTGTATTCGGGAACGAAGCCGTTCTCACCCTCCACCGCCATGGCGTTGGGGTTGACGATCAGCACCTGGCGGCCATGGTCGTCCTGGAGCCGGCGGGCGTAATCGAAGGCGTCGGCCGTCGGCTGGTGCCCCTCGCCCAGCATCTGGTTGGTGATCAGCGCCACCCGACCGACCGCGGTGCGGGGGGTGGAGCGTCGAATGTGGGCGTCCAGGCCGTAGCGGCGCGCCGTCTCCTCCACCAGCAGGCGGTAGAAGCGCCGGAACTCGTCCCGGGTGAAGGCGCCGACGTCCCCCGTCCGCGCATCGCCCTGGAACAGCCGCATGGCGATGCCCCAATAGGCGTAATGCATGGACGGCACGGAGAAGCGCAGCGGATCCTCCAGCGCGGTGGTCACCAGGGTCCGGTAATGGGCGATGTCGCCGCTCAGCAGGAACAGCAGCGACTGGCGCCGCATCACGTCGCCCATGGAATAGCGGGCATCGACCTCCGCGGCGGCGGCGGCGCGGATCTCGTCGTCATAGCGGCGGATCAGGTTGGCCAGGGCGCCGACATTGCCCCAGCCTTCGCCCTCGTTGGTCAGCAGGGTCACCGCGCGGGCGAAGCTCAGCGCCGCCTCGCGGTGGCGGCCGGAGGCGTGCAGGGCATGGCCCAGATTGGCGTGGAACAGGGCGGAGCCGTCATCGCCGGCCACGGCCTGGGCGATCCGGTCCGCGGCCTCCTCCGGCCGTCCGGATTGCAGGGCGATGACCCCCAACAGATGCAGGGCGTCGGGATGGCCGGGCGAGGCATCCAGCACGTCGCGGTACAGCCGTTCGGCCTCCGCGGTGCGGCCGGCGCGGTGATGTTCCGTCGCGACGGCCAATGTCTGCTCGATCTGGTCCATGATGCACGTCCTCGCTGTCGGGGCGGCCGCCATTTTCCCGGAGACCGTCGTCCCATGCTGTTTACCCTGTTTTAGGGGACACGCGGTCAACTTTCCGCATGCACGGCTCCACGATCATGGGGGGAGGACGCGGCCGCGTCGGCGCCTCCCGACCGACAACAGCCTTCACCGTCCTCCTGGTACGGTGTCTTTTCTGGGGCTTGCTCGCCCTCACCGGCGCCGCAGACGCCGGCGCGGGCCAGTCTGGCGCGGTCGCCTCCGATTCGCCCTCGATCGCCATAAGCCTCGCCGACCGCCGCCTTTACCTGACCGGGTCCGATGGCGCGACCCGCAGCTTTCCGGTCGCCATCGGCCGTCCGGGGGTTCCGATTCCCGTCGGCGGCAGCAGCATCCGGCGCAAGCGCCGCGATCCCACCTGGCGGCCGACCGCCAACCAGCGACGGGACAACCCGGCCCTGCCGCGGGCGGTGCCGCCGGGACCGCACAACCCGTTGGGAAAATTCGCGCTCGATCTCGGCTGGCCGGCCATCGCCATCCATGGCACCAACGACCCGGAGTCGATCGGGACACGGGCGAGCGGCGGCTGCTTCCGCATGCTGCCCGCGGACATAGAAACCGTCTTCGCCGCCACGGAGGTCGGCACCCCGGTGCGGGTGGTGCGGGAGTCGCTGGGCGCCAACACCATCGCCGACACCATCGCCGTCAATGTCGCCGCCAATGTCGCCACGCAGCGGCCGGCGAAAGCGGTGCCGGTGGCTGCGCCCTTGCCGCCGGTCGCGACGGCCCCGCCGTCCCCGCCGCGCCCTGTCCCTTCGGTGCCTGTCGCCGTCATCGCGCCGCCGGAGCCACCGCCGGCCCCGATCCCCGACCCGCGCTGCGCCACGGTCACGGCGCCGCTGCGGCGGATGATCTGCGACGTTCCGGATCTCGCCCTGATCGATGGCCGTGCCCGCGCCATGCAGGACCGCTTCCTGGGCGGCATCGCCGATCCGGCCGCCCGCTCCGCCGCGGCCTATGAACTGATCCAGGACGAGCGGCGCTTCCATGAGCGGATCGCCGCCCTGTGCTGGGTCCGCAGCGGGACTGAGGGCGATCCGGCGGTCGCCGCCGCCGCGCGCTCCTGCCTGACGACGGCGCTCGACCGCCGGCTGGACGAGATGGCGGAGCGCATCGCGGCCCAGCATGATAGGCCCCGGCTGGCCGGCGGGCCATGACGGCAAAGGACGAATCGCGCCGCCGGCGGCATTCGGCCTTGCCTGGGCCTCCGGGGACTGCTAACCCGCAGAGCCCAACCGTTCGGACAATCCGCCGCCCATGCCGATCGACTATTACCTCAACATCGCGGCCTCCGGCCTGCTGACCGGCCTGGTCTATGGGCTGGCGGCCCTAGGGCTTTCGGTCATCTTCGGCGTGGTGCGGGTCGTCAACTTCGCCCATGGCGAAATGATGGTCGCCGGCATGTATGGCGCCGTGCTGCTGGGCGGCTGGATCGGGCTGGACCCGCTGCTGTCGGCGCCGATCATGGCGGCTCTGCTGTTCGCCTGCGGCTGGCTGCTCCAGCGCGGGCTGGTCAACAAGTTCGTCGAGCGGCCGGAGCACATGCAGTTCATCCTGCTGCTGGGTGTCGCCACCGTCCTGGTCAACGCCATGCTGATGCTGTTCGGACCGGACGCCCGCAACGTCCAGGTGCCCTACAGCTTCGACACGGTGGAGATCGGGCCGATGCTGCTGGATGCGGTGCGGCTGCGCGCCGGGGCGGCGGCCATCGTCGTGGCGGCGGCGCTGTTCGCCTTCTTCCGCTTCAGCCGCACCGGCAAGGCGATCCGCGCCTGCGCCGACAATCCGCTGGGCGCCCGCGTCGTCGGGCTGAACATCGACGGGCTCTATGCGCTGACCTTCGGCATCGGCGCCGCGGTGGTCGGGGTGGCGGGCGCGCTGATGACGCTGCTGGTCGACGCCCGGCCGCAACTGGCGCCGGAATACACGCTGCTCAGCTTCATCATCGTCATTGTCGGCGGGCTTGGCAGCCTGCCCGGCGCGCTGCTGGGCGGTGTGCTGATCGGCATGTCGGAGGCGCTGGCCGGCTTCCTGCTGACGCCCTCCCTGAAATCCCTGTTCAGCTACGGGGTTCTGATCGTGGTGCTGCTGCTGCGCCCGCAAGGGCTGTTGGGGAAACGGTCATGAGCGGGCTCTCGGCATTGTCGTCCTCGGGCGTGACCGGGCGCGGGCTGGCGCTGCTGGCGCTGGCGGCGCTGGGTCTGGCGGTGGCGCCCTTCGTCGCCGACCGTTATCTGCTGTCGGTGCTGACCACCGTGCTGTGGTTCGCCTATGTCGGGCAGGCCTGGAACGTGATGATGGGCTTTTCCGGCCTGCTGTCGCTGGGCCATGCGCTGTATGTCGGGCTGGGCGCCTATGTCAGCGCCGCCCTGTTCGTCCATTTCGGCATCGGTCCCTGGGCCGGCATGCTTCTGGCGATGCTGGTCGCGGTGGCGGCCGGCTGCGTCATCGGTTTCCTCGGCTTCCGCTTCGGGGTGAAGGGCGTGCATTTCGCCCTGCTGACCATCGCCTTCGCCGAGGTGGCGCGCATCGGCTTCGACCACATCACCTGGGTCGGCGGCTCCGGCGGCTTCTTCCTGCCGGTGGAGGCGGGGGCGAGCGATCCGCTGAACCTGCGCGGCTCGCCGGTGCTGTTCTATTACGTGGCGCTGGCGCTGGTCGTCGGGGCGCTTTTGCTGTCGCGCGCCCTGCTGCACAGCCGCCTTGGCTATCAATGGCTGGCGGTTCGCGAGGAGCCGGATGCGGCGGAGGCGTCGGGCGTCGACCTGTTCCGCGCCCGGATGGCGGCGGTGGCGGTGTCGTCGGCCCTGACGGCGCTGGGCGGAGTGTTCCAGGCCTTCTACTTCAACAATTTGTTCCCGGAGCAGGTCTTCTCCATGGGCCGCTCCATCGAGATCATCCTGCCGGCCATCGTCGGCGGCATCGGCACCCTGGTCGGCCCGATCCTCGGGGCCTTCATCCTGACCCCGCTGGGCGAGGCGCTGACCTTCCTGATCGAGGCCGGCGGGCTGGACCTGCCCGGCCTGAAACAGCTGTTCTATGGCGCGGCGCTGGTGGCGATCGTGGTGTTCCGGCCAGAGGGGGTGTGGCCCTGGCTGGCCCGCCGCCTGCGTCTTGTCCGTCAGCCGGGGGAGGGCGCCTGAGATGACCGCCTTGCTTGAGATCGAGCGCCTGTCGAAGCGGTTCCGCGGACTGAAGGCGGTGTCGGAGGTCGGTTTCTCGGTCCCCGAGGGGTGCATTCTCGCCCTGATCGGCCCGAACGGCGCCGGCAAGACCACCACCTTCAACCTGATCGCCGGGGTTTTCCCGCCCGACGAGGGGCGGGTGACGCTGAAGGGCCGCAACCTGACCGGGCTGAAGCCCAATCTGGTCTGTGCCGCCGGGATCGGCCGCACCTTCCAGATCGTCAAGCCCTTCGGCCAGCTGACGGTGGAGGACAATGTCGTCGTCGGCGCGCTGGCCCGCGAGCGTTCGGTGGAGGCGGCGCGGATCCAGGCCCGCGTCGTGCTGGAGCGGCTGGAGCTCGCCGATCAGGCCAACCGCCCGGCCCGTAGCCTGACCTTGCCCGACCGCAAGCGGCTGGAGGTCGCCCGCGCGCTGGCCACCCGTCCAACCCTGCTGCTGCTGGACGAGGTGCTGGCGGGACTCCGCCCCACCGAGGTCGACCGCATGGTCGAGGTCCTGCGCGACCTGAACCGGCGCGAGGGGCTGACGATCCTGATGATCGAGCATGTGATGCGCGCGGTGATGGCGCTCTCCGACCGTGTCGTCGTGCTGGATCATGGCGAGAAGATCGCCGACGGCGTCCCGGCGGAGGTCGTCGCCGACCCCCGCGTCGTCGAATCCTACCTGGGCGCCGAAGCGCTGGAGTGAGCCCCGCTCCTTAATCACCCAGATTGGTGCTGAGATTGGTCCGGGCCTCGCGGAAGGTGACGGCGGTGACCTCGGCCGTCAGGGGATGGTCGGGGTAGGTGAAGCGGTGCAGCCACTGGGTGTCGCCGGCGGCGTTCCAGAAGCGCAGCATCAGCCGGCCCGGCATGCGCGGCAGCTCCTCCGGTTTGCCGGACACGCGATGCACCGGTTCGCCGTCGACGGTCCAGACGATGCCGTCCGGCTTCCAGTCGAAGCCATAGCTGTGGAAATCCTTGGCGGCGTCGAAGCCGAGATCGATCACCATGTCGCGATGGCCGGTGCCGTTGGCGACGTAGCTGATCTCCAGCTTGGTGGTGTCCTTGCCGGCGATCCCCAGCGTGATCTCGTCCCATGGATCACCGAAGGGCGGTCCGGTGTAATGGGAGACCGTGGTCATCACCCCGTCGGCCTTCACCGCCTTCAGCGATACCGTATAGGCGCCATGGCCATAGAAGCGGTGGGTCGAATATTCGCCGCAGGAATAGCGGTCGCCGCCGGCGGGCGTGTCGTCCACCATCAGGGCGAGGCGGCCTTTCCCGAAAGTTACATTGGCGCGGTTCCAGCCGCAGCCCATATGCGCGCCCGCCTTCCAGCCGTCCGACCGCTGCCAGCGCGAGCTGTCGAAGGCTCCCGAGCTTTCGCTGAAGCTGCCGCCGATATGGCTGAACAGCGCATCGGCCAGGGCGGGTCGGCCACCGGCGGCCAAGGCGCCCGCCAGAAGCGCGGCAAGGCCCGCGCCAGTGAGAAGCCTCAGTCGTCCGCCCTGTTTCGTGGCGTCTTTCGGCATGGCCGTTCCTCCCGTTCCGCGCCCGGACCCGACCGCGATTTCGGTAGGCCCCCACCCCGATATCGCGAGGGTGGGGCAGGCGGACAACGGCGCGGGGGACGTACCCTCTCCGATCAGGACGGGCCGATCAGGACGGGCCGATCATCGCGGCGGGGAAGAAACGCCGTCAGACGTCGGTGACGCCGCTCTTGGGGATGCGGACGTCGCGATGGACCGACATGCTGAGCAGCAGGCCGACACCGATCATCAGCGTCATCATCGCCGACCCGCCATAGGACACCAGCGGCAGCGGGATGCCGACGACCGGGATCAGCCCCATCACCATCGCCACATTGACGAAGACATAGAGGAAGAACTGCGCGGTCATGCCGACCGCGACCAGCCGGCCGAACTGGCTGCGGCTGTTCAGCGCGATCACCCAGCCATAGATGAACAGCAGCACATAGAGCGCCAGCAGGGTGGCGGCGCCGACCATGCCGAACTCCTCGGCCAGGACGACGAAGATGAAGTCGGTGTGCTTTTCCGGCAGGAACATCAGCTGGCTCTGCGAGCCGGACATGAAGCCCTTGCCGAACAGTCCGCCGGACCCCAGCGCGATCTTCGATTGCAGGATGTTGTAGCCGGCGCCGAGCGGATCGGTCTCCGGGTCGAGGAAGGTGTAGACGCGCTGCTTCTGGTAGTCGTGCAGGAATTCCCAGGCGATGGGAATGGCGCTGAGCCCGCCGCCGATCACCAGCAGGAATTTCCACACCCGCACCCCGGCGGCGAAGAAGATGGCGCCGCTGCCCATGATCAGCAGCAGCGAGGTGCCGAGATTCGGTTGCAGCAGCACGAAGGCGACGGGCGTGAAGACCAGCAGAAGCGGCGGGATCAGCAGAAGCGGCCGGCCGATCTGATCCAGCGTCACCCCGTGGAAATAGCGGGCGAGCGCCAGCGTCAGCGCCGGTTTCATCAGCTCCGACGGTTGCAGCTGGAAGAAGCCGAGATCGATCCAGCGCTGGGCGCCCATGCCGATGCGGCCCATCATCTCCACCGCGATCAGCAGGCAGAGCACCATGAAGAAGATGACATAGGCCGACTTCATCAGGTGGCGGATGTCGATCAGCGCGATGCCGAGCATCAGGACCAGGCCGGGAATGGCGCGCACCAGCTGCGGCTGGGCCCAGGGCTTCCAGTGGCCCCCGGCGGCCGAATAGAGAAGCCCGACGCCGACCCCGGTGATCGTGCAGATCAGCAGGACCAATCCCCAGTTGATGAGCCTGAATTTGGCGCCGAGCGTGAGCTGCGAGCGTTGCGGCTCCAGGCCGCCGGAGCCGAGATGGGAAAGAACCACGACCTTGTGCCGATAAGTTGCCGGAGAAGACGGGGGCCGGAAGGGACCGGCGCGGATAATGCGGCAAGCGGCCCCGTGGGTAAAGCCGGCCGGTGTCGCCGCCGCTTTTTCGAACCGGCACCTCTCGTTCCGCCTGTCAGACGGCAACCGCCTCGACGAGCGCGGGAGCGAAGAACCGGACCTGATTGCGCCCCGCGTTCTTGGCATCGTAGAGCGCGCAGTCGGATTGGGCGATCAGGTCGGAGAATTCGCCATGCTCCCGTGTCAGGCTGACGCCGCCGATGCTACAGGTCACCGTCACGCCGCCTTCCGTGCCGAGCGGGGCCAACTGCCGTTCGATGGTCGCGCGCAGCCGTTCGGCCAGCAGCCGTCCGGCCTCCTCCCCGATCCCCGGCAGCAGGATCGCGAATTCCTCTCCGCCGATCCGGCCCATGACATCCTCGTGCCGGATCTGTCCGGCGCAGCAGTCGGCCACCGCCTGGATCACCCGGTCGCCGAAGGGATGGCCGGCACGGTCGTTGATCGACTTGAAACGGTCGATGTCGAGAGTCAGCACGGTGAGAGCCCGGCCATGCCGACGGGACCGACGGAATTCGACCTCTCCCAGTTCGAACAGCCGGCGGCGGTTGAGGGAACCGGTCAGGCCGTCGGTATGGGCGAGCTTGGACAGTTCGCGGTTGAACTCGTCGCTCGCCATCAGGACGTAGTTGATCGCGCCGATGACGGTGCCCAGCAGTGTCAGCAGGAAGGCGATCCGCTCCATCCGGTCATCGATCATCAAATAACCGGTCGCTTCATCGCCCCGCGTGATCCCGACGACCATGCGGGCCAGATAGACGATGGAAAGGACGACGCAAAGCAGTCCGGTGACATAATGGGGAACACCGCGCCCCTCGAAACGCACCACCACTTCGAAGGCGATCACCGCCATCACCCCGACGGCCGCCAGGCTGACCAGTGTGCGGACGGAGGTGAGGCCGCCACCGGCGAGCAGCAGCAGCAGAGTCAGCAGACCGACGGCGACACCCGCCGCCATCGGCGTGAAGCACCAGATCGGTCTGTTCTGAAGATGGCGCACGCTGGAGTAGTTCATGGCCAATCCGGCGATCCCCACCCCGTTCGCAAGCGGGATCAGCAACTCGGGCCAATCACCCGCGCGCAGGGCCGCTATGAGGAAGGCGGTGCCGACCAGGATTTTCCCGCAGGAATAGGCCCGTAGAGAATAGCGGATATGACGGGGATAGCGGCCCGAGGCCACCACAATGCACAGACCGACGGTGAATCCGACAGCGGTAATGACCTGCGCGATGAAGGTCGCCTCGAAATCCATCCGCAAATCCGCCACGCACCATTACGCTGGTATGTCGTCGGAACGCTATACGAAGCCTTGGCCGGTGACAAGCCGAAGGGGTGGATTCTATATCAGGATTCCCGTTTATAGTGGCCTTGGTTGCCGCCTGCGCCAATTGAGGATCGCTAAGGCCTTCTATCGCGGCCCTTTTCTCACCGTCGCTCCGGCGCATAGCCTTTGACGAACAGCTCTACGGCGGCGTCGACGAATCGTTCCAGATCAGCGTCGCTCGGCCGCTCGCTCAGGCACAGCAACAGCTTCATGTGCATGTTGGCCTTCAAAAGGCCGAAGAACTGATGGGTGGCGAGTTCGAAATCGGTGATCGCCAGTTCGCCATTGCCTGCCGCCTGAGCCATGAACTGATGGGCGCGCTGGAAGGTCAGGGCCGGACCGCTCTCATGGAAGGCCTGCGCCAGCTCGGGCAGGCGATGCACCTCACCCAGCACCATGCGGTAGAGCCCTAGCGCCTTCGGCGATGTGATGAAGCGGACGAAGGTCCGGCCGAACAGGCGCAGCCCATCGGCCACCGGCAGTTTCGTCGCCTCGTCCCACACGCTTATCATGACCGAATTGGCGCACTCGCAGGCGATCATCGCCCGGAACAGTTCCTCCTTGCTGCCGAAATGGGCGTACAGCGTCGCCTTGGAAACATTCGCCTTCTTGGCGATCGCGTCCATACTGACGGCGCTGTAGCCATGCTCGAGGAACAGGGCGCCGGCGGCGTCCATGATCTGGGCCGGCTTCGATCCCGCTTCGGGGGTGGGGGCAACCAACGTGGTCATGCGTGTCTCGCCTGCATCCATGTTCCTGGCCCGTACCGCGTTCCGCATCGCCCGACAAGCTCCCCGTCACCCATTTCCGAAAACTAAACCGTTCAGTTCGGTCTTGACAACAGATAGGCCATCCTCCATCTTCCGGCAAGACTAAACTGAACGGTTCAGTTCTCTTCTCGTGACGGCGCCGGCAACGGTGGCCGATCGGGACATGTGTCGGACCGTTCCGGATCGGGGATAGGGACAATGGCGAATGGCGTGCGGAAGATCGTGCTGTCGGGCGTTGCGCTGGCCGTTCTGGCGGGTGGCGCCATCGCCGGTGAGCAATGGTGGACGGAGGGCCGGTTCCTGGAATCGACCGACAACGCCTATGTTCAAAGCGACATCACCGTCGTCAGCCCGAAGATCTCCGCCTATGTCCGCGACGTGAAGGTCGCGGAAAACCAGCTGGTGCGGGCGGGCGACGTGCTGGCGATCCTGGACGATCAGGATTTCCGCGCCAAGCTGGCGGAGACCGAGGCCGCGGTGACCGCGCAGAAGGCGGCGCTGGGCACGCTGGACAGCAAGCTGGAGCTTCAGCGCACGATGATCGACCAGGCGGCGGCCACCCTGGCGAGCGCCGAGGCCGAACAGCGTCGGGCGCAGCAGGAATATGACCGCAGCCGGTCGCTGGCCAGTGACAGCTGGACCAGCCGCCAGAAGCTGGAAACCGCCGACGCCGACCTGCGCAAGGCGGTGGCCCAGGTGCTGAAGTCGCGGGCGGCGCTGGCGTCGGAGAACGAGCAGATCAACGTCCTGCGCGCCACCCGGACCGAGACGGAGGCCCATCTGGCCCAGTCCCAGGCGACCTTGCAGACCGCGCGCAACGATCTGGACAACACGATCATCCATGCGCCGGTCGACGGCGTGGTCGGCAACCGCGGCGTCCAGGTCGGGCAATATGCCCGTCCGGGCGTGCAATTGCTGTCGCTGGTGCCGCTGCCGGATGTCTATGTGGTCGCCAATTTCAAGGAGACCCAGCTGTCGCGCATGCGCCCCGGCCAGCATGTCAGCATCTCGGTCGACGCCTTCCCCGACCGTCGCCTCGACGGCATGGTCGCAAGCTTCGCGCCGGCGTCGGGGTCCAAATTCTCGCTGTTGCCACCGGAAAACGCGACCGGCAACTTCACCAAGATCGTGCAGCGGGTGCCGGTCCGCATCGCCCTGCCACGCGACAACGCGCTGTCCGGCCTGCTGCGCCCCGGCCTGTCGGTGGTGGCCGAGGTCGACACCCGCGGCGCCGACGATAAGCCGCATATGGCCGGTGGCGTGTTCGGCGCCCTGACCGACAAGCAGGCGGTCGCCGCCAAGTAGGCGGGCACCGTCCGGCGGGGGCGCCGCCCCTTCCTCCCCCCTTCGGGGCGGCGTTCCCGCCAATACTTTCAAAGACGGACTATCCTGGCCGAAAGCGCCCTTGGGCGCGGCAACCCGGCCTTGACGGAAGGCAGCGGTTCCATGGCGACACCGGCCCAGGGCATGCGCCCGCTCACGCCCCGCGACATCGCCGGCTTCTTCGCGATGGTCGTCGGCATGTTCATGGCGATCCTCGACATCCAGATCGTCTCCAGTTCCCTGTCGGAAATCCAGGCGGGCCTGGCGGCCAGCGCCGACGAGATCTCGTGGGTGCAGACCTCCTACCTGATCGCGGAGGTCGTGATGATCCCGCTGTCGGGCATCCTGTCGCGGATCCTGTCGACCCGCGTTCTGTTCACCCTGGCCGCCGCCGGTTTCACCCTGACCAGCGTCGCCTGCGCCTTCGCCGGCGGCATCGAATCGATGATCGTCTGGCGGGCGCTCCAGGGCTTCATCGGCGGCGCCATGATCCCGACGGTCTTCGCCACCAGCTTCATGATCTTCCCGCCGGAGAAGCGGGCCGGGGTGTCGGTGATGATGGGGCTGGTCGCCACCATGGCGCCGACCATCGGTCCGACGCTGGGCGGCTATCTGACCCAGCACATGTCCTGGCACTGGTTGTTCCTGGCCAATGTCGTCCCCGGCATCCTGGTGACCTCGCTGGTCTGGTTCCTGGTCGATGTCGACCGGCCGAATCCGGAGCTGCGCAAGGGCTTCGATTTCCTGGGGCTGACGCTGATGGCCGCCTTCCTGGGCAGCCTGGAATATGTGGTGGAGGAGGGGCCGCGCAACGATTGGTTCGACGACGAGGCGATCTTCGCGCTGGCCGTGGTGGCGGCGGTTTCCGCCGTCGGCTTCTTCTGGCGGGTGCTGTCCTACCGCAACCCGATCGTCGAGCTGCGCGCCTTCGCCGACCGCAACTTCGCCATCGGGTCGCTCTACAGTTTCATCCTCGGCATCGGGCTTTACGGGTCGGTCTATCTGCAACCGCTGTTCCTCGCCCGCGTGCGCGGCTTCAACAGCCTACAGATCGGCGAGATCATGTTCGTGACCGGCGCCTTCCAGTTCATGTCGGCCCCCATCGCCGGTGCGTTATCCAAGCGGATGGATCTGCGCGTCATGCTGGCGCTCGGGCTGATCCTGTTCGGGACCGGCGTCTGGTTGAACAGCCACTTCACCGCCGACACCGGCTTCTGGGAGCTGTTCCTGCCGCAGGCGGTGCGCGGCATGTCGCTGATGCTGTGCTTCATCCCGATCAACAGCGTGGCGCTCGGCACCCTGCCGCCCGACAAGCTGAAGAACGCGTCCGGCCTCTACAACCTGATGCGCAACCTGGGCGGCGCCATCGGTCTGGCCGCGATCAACACGGTGCTGACCGACCGCAACGCCCTGCATCTGAACCGGCTCGGCGACAATCTGAACCTCGCCCGGCCGGAGGTTCAGGACATGGTCGATGGCCTGAGCCAGCGTTTCGACGGTCTGGTCGCCGATCCGACCGCCGCGGCGATGGCCCGGCTGGTCGGGCTGGTCCAGCGCGAGGCGCTGATCCTGACCTTCAACGACGCCATGCTGCTGATGGCCGCGGTGTTTTTCGGCGCGCTGCTGTTCATGCCGCTGGTGCGCCGGCCGGGTGGCCCGGTGAAGGCGGACCATTGACGGCGGGCCATTGCAGGCGGCGGAGACGCGGAGTCGGATCAGGACGCCGCAAGCGGCATAGGTTGCAGCCTGCGGGTTGTGCTATAGCTTGCCGCATCGACTAACCCGCCGTCCCGAACCACCGCCGATCCCGATGAGCAAGCGCCAATATACCAGAGCCGAGGTCAAGGAACTGCTGGGCGCGCTGGAGCGCCAGTGCCGCGAGGCGTCCAAGCTGGCCCAATTGGCCGAGCATGAGGCCAGCAAGCACAGCTTCGGCGCCTATCGCGATTTCCGCGACAAGGTCGGCGAGTTCCAGGCCCTGGTCATCCTGATCGAGCAGCGCATGCGCAATCTGGTCGATGCGCGTTCCGACGATCTGCGCGACCAGTTCGAAAAGCTCGACATGGTGATGCTCGCCCTGCTGGTGCGCGCCAGCATGCGCTTCTTCTTCGTCCTGTCGGCCAATCCGATTCTGCCGATGGGCGCCCGCGAGATCTTCGTCGCGGAACTGCGCAGCCTGCACGACGCCGCCGAAAAGCTGAAGCGCCCCAACTATGCCGGCAAGCTTGGGCCGGAGTTGGAGCGCGATCTGGAGACGGCGTCGCTGATCCTGGAAGAGATCATCGACAAGGCGCCGAGCCTGCTGAATTTCCGCGGCGGCCCGGTGACGGAATAGGGGGCGGCAAGGGCATCCCCCCCGCAAGCTTCACTTCGCCAGGAACTGCGCGATGGTGTCGCCGGCCTTGGCGATGTTCGCCACGCCGTCGAGATGGCCGAGGGTCGAGGTGATCGATTCGGTGTAATCCACCGGATTGCCCTGCTTCTCCAGCCGGTCCTTCAGCGGGCGCATGTTGCGGTCGGGCGGGAAGACGAGGTCGTCGGCCGACGGGATCAGCAGCACCGGGGCCTTGATCTTCGCCAGCCCATCCTCCAGCGAGGCGCCGTTGCCGGTGACGAAGGTCTGGTTGGCCTTCACCAGATAGAGGAAATGGTTGGCGTCGCTGACCGCGGCGCGGCCGGCGGCCGCCTTGTCCAGCCAGGCTTCGATGGCGTACTGGTTCGCCATCGAAGCCTTCGGATCCTTGCCTTCCTCCGCCCATTTCCGGCCGAAGGCGGCGTCGGCCCATTTCCAATGGCGGGCTTGCAGGGTGACCAGCTTCAGCGCCTCGGTCAGGCCGGCTTTCGGCTCCGCCTTGCCGTAATAATCGCCGTTGTTCCAGTTGGGATCGAGCTTGATCGGCGCCGCCCACAGATTCAGCCAGCCGATCAGGAAGGGGTCGGCCTCCGGCCCGCCGATGGCGGCGATGACGCGCTTCACCATTTCCGGATGGTCGGCCCCCCATTCGAAGGCCTGGAGCGAGCCCATCGAGCCGCCCATCACCGCTTGCAGCGTCTTGATGCCCAGGCTGTCGACCAGTGCCTTCTGGACATTGACGAAGTCCTGGATGGTGACGATGGGGAAGCTCATGCCATAGGGCTTGCCGGTGTCCGGGTTGATGCTGGCCGGGCCGGTGGTGATGACGTTGGGATCCTTCGGCGACAGGTTCACCAGCGTGTCGGAGCTGAGGATGAAGTATTTGTCGGTGTCCAGCGGCTTGCCGGGACCGATGATGCTGTCCCAATAGCCGGGGGCGGCGTCATCGGCCTTGTATTTCCCGGCGGCATGGCTGCTGCCACTGAAGAAATGGGTGATGAGGATGGCGTTGTCCTTGGCCTCGTTCAGCTTGCCGTAGCTTTCCCAGCCGATACGGACATTCTTGATCGTCCCGCCGCCGGTGGTGGTGTAGGACGGCATCTCGAACAGCTTCTTCTCGACGATGCCGTCGAGCGCCAGCGCCGGCAGGGAGCCGAGCAGACAGGCGGCCATGGCGAGGCCGCCGAGGCGACCGGACCAGATGGAACCGCGGACAACCCCAGGCATGAGCATCCCCCTCCCGATTGTGTGCTGGGCGGGCAGTCTACCCGTGTGGTTGCGCCTGTCCAGACGCCTTCGGTGAGGCGGCCAGGCAAGGGGAGCCGCCGGACGAGCGCCAGCGCAGGCGGACGGCGGTGCCGTTCGGGCTGTTGACGCAGCTCAGCTGGGTCGACCGTGTCGCCGCCGCCGCCATCGGCGGGCTGGGTGTCCGCCTGATGTCGGACGCCGTGCCCCCGCCCTGACCCCTCCCCATTCCTGGTGGGAGAGGGACCGGATGGGGAGCCACGGCCCCCCGGCCCTTACTTCTTCTTGCCCGCCTGCGCCCGGGCGAACGCCTCGGCGAAGGCGTTGTTGACGGGCTCCGGCGCCTTGGCCGGCTTCGGAGCCGCCTTCGGCGCGGGGGCCGCCGGACGACGGTCCTGCTGCTGCGGCGGACGCGCCGGTCCCCGCATGTCCTCCCGGCGCTCTTCGCGGCGGGGCGGACGCGGCGCCTCCTCGCCCATGCGCATGGTCAGCGCGACGCGCTTGCGCGGGATGTCGACCTCCAGCACCTTCACCTTCACCACGTCGCCGGCCTTCACCACCGTGTGGGGATCCTTGACGAAGCTGTTGGCGAGCTGGGAGATGTGCACCAGCCCGTCCTGGTGGACGCCGATGTCGACGAAGGCGCCGAAGGCGGTGACGTTGGTCACCACGCCCTCCAGCATCATCCCCGGCTGAAGATGCTTCAGCTCCTCCACCCCTTCCTTGAAGGTGGCGGTCTTGAATTCCGGACGGGGGTCGCGGCCGGGCTTCTCCAACTCCTTGATGATGTCCTCGACGGTCGGCACGCCGAAGCGCTCGTCGGTGAACGCCTCCGCGCTCAGGCCGCGCAGGAAGCGGGCGTCGCCGATGACGCTGCCGAGATCGCGGCCGGTCGTCTTCACGATGCGCTGGACCACCGGATAGGCTTCCGGGTGGACGGCGGAACCGTCGAGCGGATTTTCGCCGTCGCGGATGCGCAGGAAGCCGGCGGCCTGTTCGAAGGTCTTCGGGCCGAGCCGCGCGACGTCGAGCAGCTGCTTGCGCGAGCGGAAGGCGCCGTTGCGGTCGCGATGCTCGACGATGTTGCGGGCGATGGTCTCGTTCAGGCCCGACACGCGGGTCAGCAGCGGGATCGACGCGGTATTCAGATCGACGCCGACGGCGTTCACGCAATCCTCGACCACCGCATCCAGCGAGCGCGCCAGCTTGCCGCCGGCGACGTCATGCTGGTACTGCCCGACGCCGATCGACTTCGGCTCGATCTTCACCAGCTCGGCCAGCGGGTCCTGCAGGCGGCGGGCGATGGAAACCGCACCACGCAGGCTGACGTCGAGGTTGGGGAATTCGTGCGCCGCGGTTTCCGAGGCGGAATAGACCGAGGCGCCGGCCTCGCTCACCACCAGCTTGGTGAGGGAAAGCTCGGGATGGCGCTTCATCAGATCGGCGGCCAGCTTGTCTGTCTCGCGCGAGGCGGTGCCGTTGCCGATGGAGATCAGCTCCACCCTGTGTCGAGCCGCCAGCGCCGCCAGCACGGCGAGGGAACCATCCCAGTCATTGCGCGGCGGGTGCGGATAGATGGTCGTCGTTTCCACCAGCTTGCCGGTGGCGTCGACCACCGCCACCTTGACGCCGGTGCGGATGCCGGGGTCGAGCCCGATGGTGGTGCGCGGGCCGGCGGGGGCCGCCAGCAGCAGATCATGCAGGTTGCGGGCGAAGACGCGGATCGCCTCGTCCTCCGCCCGTTCGCGCAAGCTTCCCATCAGGTCGGTCTCGATGTGCGGGCCGATCTTCAGCTTCCAGGTCCAGCGCGCCACGTCGGACAGCCATTTGTCGGCCGGGCGGCCCTGGTCGCGGATGCCGGTATGGGCGGCGATGGTTCCTTCCGCCGGATGGGGCTGGCCCTCCTCGACCGGCAGATCCAGGCGGATGTCGAGCACGCCCTGGGCCCGGCCGCGGAACAGGGCCAGCGCCCGGTGGGACGGCAGCTTCGACCAGTTTTCCGAGAAGTCGAAATAGTCGGAGAATTTGGCGCCCTCCGCCTTCTTCTCCTCGATCACCTTGGAAGTGACGACGCCCTTGTCGGCCATCGCCGTGCGCAGGCGGCCGACCAGCTCGGCATCCTCGCCGAAACGCTCCACCAGGATATGGCGGGCGCCGTCCAGGGCCGCCTTGACGTCGGCGACGCCCTTGTCGGCGTTGACGAAGGCGGCCGCCTCGGCGTCCGGCTGCGTCCTCGGGTCGGCCAGCAGCGCGTCGGCCAGCGGCTCCAGCCCGGCTTCGCGGGCGATCTGGGCCTTGGTGCGGCGCTTCTGCTTGTAGGGGAGATAGAGATCCTCAAGCCGGGTCTTGGTGTCGGCCTGCTTGATCCGCAACTCCAGTTCCGGCGTCAGCTTGCCCTGGTCCTGGATGGTCGACAGGATGCTGGCGCGGCGGTCCTCCAGCTCGCGCAGGTAGCCCAGACGCTCCTCCAGGGTGCGGAGCTGGGTGTCGTCCAGGCCGCCGGTCGCCTCCTTGCGGTAGCGTGCGATGAAGGGAACGGTCGATCCCTCGTCGAGCATGGCGATGGCGGAGGCGACCTGGGACTCGCGGACCGAGAGTTCGTCGGCGATGCGCTGGCTGATGGACAGCATGGGGCAGGGACCCTGCGGGCTGGTGGCGATGCGAAAGGGCGACTGTCATAGCGCGTCGGGGCGGGGTCGCGCCACCCCGCCCTTTCGGCGGAAAGCCGGAGACCGCGCCATAGGGGCGAGGTGGCGGGAGGCGATCTTTCGCAAAAAAGTGGTAGGGGTCGATTCCCGGCGCTCTTTCATCCGTCGTTAACCATCTCAATAATATACCTTTGCTTGCAACTTTGGTTGCGTTTCCTCCCGAACCTACTCATGGGCGGCCCGGCGGCGATACCGCGGGGCCGCCTTTCTCTTTTATGCGACGGGATGCCGCGACCGGGACCTGCCCTGACCGCAAAGGAAAAAGGGCCGGGACGGACATGCCGCCCCGGCCTTACCACGGAAGTGTCTGCCACCGGTCGGAACCGCGGACGAACAGCGGGCGTGCGTCGTCGAGCGCCTTGCGCAGGATCGCCGCATCTGCCAAAGGACAATACCATAAAATGAAAAAGTCCCCGCTGATGCAGGGACCATTTTCATTGTCGCGGTCCGGGACCTCACGACACCGGACATCTACTTCCCCGCTGAAGCGGTTTACTCAACCACCTTACGGTGGCGCGTGAGCCGAGGGTTTTCTCACCACGCGACGTAGATTACGTTTAGAGGGTTGGGCGCCGCGTAGCAAGAGTCCCTTTTTGGTTGTTCTCGTGCACAGGCGCTGGGTGCTGAGCGCGAGCCTGCGGAGAACTTCCTAGGCAAGGATGCGACCGAATTGGATCCAGTCTTCGACCTACCCACAATATCTAGTTTTAGGAATGGGGTGACGGAGCGGGATCGCGGTTAAGACACTGGAAAATAAGGTTCATATATTTTCCATTTATCCGTAGTGGTTTGGCTGAGAGTCGCAGGTTTCCTATCATCATATCATGACGGACATGTCCACGACGTGTTTGGTAGGGGACTGAATGAGCGCCCCTGAGCGATTGGAGTGGTTCTATCGCCTATGCGCGACCTCATTGCCCGAGATACATGGACTCGGGTGCTTTCTCGTGGGCGACCCAGAGATATGGGGCGAGCAATGACCATAATACATCATAATTTTCTCTATTTATCTCTCGCTCTTTGGTGTGGAAATTGGAAAGATTTCCTGATTTTATTTTTATTTTGCTTAATTTATCAAGGGAATTTTGCCAGACTTCCAGGGTCTTTTCTTCTGTTTTTCCTCTTTTGTGGTCGGATATCGACCATGCCAATAAATATACTCAGTCAGAGCATCCAATAAGGCGGACTGATGCTCGTTTACATCCACCCCTATATGCTCTCGCAGTTCGTTGAGGCGGTGGTGAGTCATGATTTTGAGGTTCGGCGCCTTCGCTGTCGCCTTCAGGAGCAGCTCAATGGATTGCCCGCAGAGTAGCGCAAACACGCGCGGCAGGGAGGCTGACAATTGGTGTCCATCTCCAAGGCCGAGAGCTTCCCCAGTGAGGGTTCGATCCACGGCCCCATAGGCTTGCCATAGAACCAATGCAGACGCCCGGAAACTTTGCGCATGATTCCAATACCATAGGCTTGAACTGCTCCGACGTCTGTACAGGTTGCTGCCGTCGATCTGTCTGACCGCGCCGGATGCTGCTAAATGCTCTTTAAAGCTCTTTTGCATAGTTAGGACCTTTCCCGAAACCGTTATGATCGACCTTGCCCCAGCCTGGCCGCCTGTTCCTTCCAGTATTGCGCCTCTCCCAGCGCCCGTTCCAGGGCACCGCGGAGTTGCTTGGCATCGCCACGGATGGCCGTCAGTTCCTCCTCCAGCCGCTCGATCTTGGTGCGCAGCCCGTCGATGATGCGGTCCTTGCTGCTCTCGGTTCGGTTCATGGCCCGTGCGGTTGCGCCTCCAGCCCCCTTGGTCTCGCGGACCTGCCGGATGTGTTCGCGCAGGTCGGGATGGTTATATTGGCCCGGATCGGGACATGGACCCTGGAGATCGTCAAGCGGTCCGACGCCGCCAAAGGCTTTGAACTGCTGCCCCGGCGCTGGGTCGTCGAGCGCACCATCGCCTGGTTCTTCATCGCAAGTGTCAAACTGCTCTCAAGGCGGGTAGCCAGGACATGGACACAGCTATGCCGATTCCGAGTCCGACTCTCAGAGTCCGACTCGGAATCGGCAAAGCTGTGTCTATGTTCGAGCCACCCGTCTTGAGAGCAGTTTGACGCTGGCGATGAAGACCCATGCGACGGCACTCTCGACGGTGGCCTCGAAGTCCTTGGCGAGGCGGCGATTGCGGTTAAGCCAAGCGATTGTACGCTCAACGACCCACCGCCGAGGCAGCAGTTCAAAGCCTTTGGCGGCGTCGGACCGCTTGACGATCTCCAGAGTCCATGTCCCGATCTGAGCCAAAGCGGTTTCCAGCTTGGGTCCAGCGTAGCCGCCGTCCGCGAAGACGTGGCGAAGCCAGGGGAAGAGCGTGCGAACGGAGGCGAGGAGCGCCGGGGCGCCATCACGGTCCTGGATGTCGGCGGCATGAACGATGGCGGCGACCAGCAAGCCATTGGTGTCGGTCAACACATGCCGCTTGCGCCCCTTGATGCACTTGCCCGCGTCGTAGCCACGGGGGCCACCTGCTTCCGTCGTCTTGACCGACTGGCTGTCGATCACCCCCGCTGTCGGGCTGGCCTCCCGTCCCATGCTTTCCCGAACCATCGCCACCAAGGCGTGATTGATCGTCTCCCAGGTCCCATCGTCGCGCCAGCGGTAGAAATAGCGCTGGACCGTCGTCATCGGCGGGAAATCCTTCGGCAGTTGCCGCCACTGGCACCCGGAGGTCGCCAGAAAGAGGATGCCGTTCACGATCTCGCGCACGTTGACCGTTCGCGGCCGTCCCAAGCGTCGAGCCGCCGGGAGGAGTGGTTCGAGCACCGCCCACTCCGCGTCCGTCGTGTCGCTTGAATACCTCAATCCTTTTCGCTGATACTGCGCTCGGGTGATTTCAGTCCACATTGTCTTGTCATTCGTCATGCTTCGCAACATCGATCGAATCACAAGAGACTGAAATCACTCAATTCTTTTCGGGTCAGGCTCTCAGGCAGTCGAAGTCGAGGGCGTGAAGATCTGCACTCCGCATGCCGGTGTAGCGGCCAAGAATGAGAAGGCGCTTCAGGACGGGGTCGAGACTGTCGAGCTTCTGGAACATCTGCTCGATAATATCATCGGGTATGGTGCGCTCCGTCACCTTTAACTGATAGCCACGTCCTCCAGGCCACATGCCTTCGACACGGCGGAGATCGCGCTTGTCCAGCATGAGGTTTGGCCAACCGCGGTCGGCCAAGTAACAGGAGGCGTAGCGAACGAGATTGCAGACGTCGGCGTACCAGTTCTTGCCGACGCACTTGCGGGTATTCCCCTAATTCAGGAAGCGCTCCCTAATAAAGGACTCGGTAACGTGCTCGATTTGAGGATCGGCATGCTCTTCGCGTAAGCAGGTTTCAAGCAATTGAAGGCGTGAAATGAACCCCGGCAATGATGTTGGGCGAAGTTCCTGGTGATTGATCTTGCTGAGAATGAAATGGCGAGCGGCATGGCGTAGCCAATCCAACCGGAATCCGTAAAAATGAATGTAGGATTCTCTTCGCGGGGCCTCGGCAATCTCCTCTTCGGGGTAGAGATCCCGCATAAGAATAAGATCACGCCGCTCCAGAAGCTTCATCCGCTCCCGCAGCAGCACCAAGATAAAGGTCAGCTCGTTGGCGGACATGCTGTTTTGGCAGCGGTAGTTATGTCGAATGATAACGCGAGAACCGCTTTCATCACGTGCAATGATTTCCGGAGTGTCAATTGTCGTGCTAAACTCAACTTCGTTCAACCAAAGTTCCATAATATTCCGAAGCGGAGAGCTTCCATTTCCCGCTCCAAACTCTATAGGATGTCCGTAGTCAATCAGCCGGGGCAAGGCCGTGGGATTGGCAGAAAGCTGATGGCAGAAGGCAATGAGCCGAACCGTACGGCAGTGTGGCTCACGGGAACGATGCTGGGGCCGGGCTAGTCGCCAAGCAAAGAAAGCCTTCAGTTCAGTCCGAAAGGGTTCAGGAACGATGGTGAAATCATAACCAATTCCACGCAGAAAAACGTCGGATAAGATTTGATCTGCGCTCGGCCGGATGGAAATCCCCTTTGCCCTCGAGTCGCTTCTACTATAAAGGTGTGATGTCTCGTCAATGCCATAAGCCTCTTTTAGCGTCTGGAACCCCCAGCGATCCCGGTCGAGGAGAGCAGGGGAGATGGAAGCGATCACAGCCCGCAAACCGCCGAGGTAGGCGTCTGCCGGCGGATTGACGTGGACGGCGGTCAGAGCCATTTTACTGCTCCTTCGGTCAGCGCTCGGCGCCGAAGGGGATCCAGCTTGTCTGCCAACTCCTTATGGTTGCGCAGATAAAGCTTGCGATACTCGAAGTTGAACAGGTGCTTGTAGATGTCGTTCGTCGTTTGCGGACTGGCGTGCCCGAGGCGATCGCGCTCATCGCGGCGTCTCGTCGCTGTCGGCGGGAGGCAAGGCCATCCCCAGCAGGTCCGAGAATTTTTTTTGGACGTCGATGACCGCCTCGGCCCGCTCCAGGCGGCGCTGGAGGCGGGCGATGTCCTGGCGGGCCTTGGCCAACTCCGCCTCCAGCGGGTTGGCGGGAGCCGCCTTCGGCCCGCGCTTGAGCGGCTTCAGCGCCTCGAAGGCACCGGCATCGCGTTGCCGGCGCCAGTCGGTCAGGGCCGACGAATACAGACCTTCCCGCCGCAGGATCGCGGCGATCCCACCGGTGTCCGCCGCCCGATCCGTCTCGGCGAGGATCCGCAGCTTCTCCGCCGCCGTGAAAGTGCGACGTTTGGGGCGCGCCGACATCTCCGGGGGGACTGCCACAGGCGCGGCAACAACCCGCGGCGTCTCACCGGCGTCGGGAACCGCCTCCGATACAGGGGCGGACAGGGGCATCTTGTTGGGCATAACCACGAAATCAGTTTCCTACCCCCTCAAGCTTAAACTTCAGGGGGCACGGTGTCTCACTCTCATTGGCACAGAGGGTGGCGCTGAGACGGCGTTGCCATGCCGGGCTGAACAAGGGTGAGCAGCGTCACGCCCTGGCCCAAGCGATCTGCACATTCCGGCAGGGCCGGATTGCCGACCGTGGTGCGGAAGCCCAGGAATACCGGGCTTCGGGACTCAATCTTCTCATCGCCGCCATCGTCTATTGGAATTCCACCTACATGCCCGACGCCATCGCGCACCGTCGCGCAAAGAGAAAGGCGGTTTCCGATGAACTGCTGGCCCACACATCACCGGCAGCTGGGAGCATATCAGCCTGTCAGGCGATTTCCTGTGGGAGCGGGTTGCATCCGCCCCAGTTGGACGACGGCCGCTCAATCTCGAGCGCCAACGCCGTGTCGCCTGAAGATCATATTCTCTATTCATTCTACTTTAGCGTTGTTTACCTAACACCTATCGCGCTCTCCTCATGGACGCCATAACCGCGGCTTTCGAAAAGGCGGTGGCACAACAGGTCGGCGGCCTTGCGACCGACGCGAGGAAGGTCGAGGAAATCGCCACGACCATGATCGCCGGGGCGGATGAAGCCAGCCGGCAGGCCAGTGCCGTCGCCGCCGCGGCCGAGGAAACCTCTTCGAGTGTCCAGACCGTGGCCGCCGCGTCGGAGGAGTTGGCCACATCCATCGGCGAGATCACGCGCCGTGTCGACGAGTCGGTCAAGGTATCGGAACAGGCGATGGCCGAGGCGAGGGCGACCGAGGGAACTGTGCGCACCCTCAGCGATGCCGCCCAACGCATCGGTGACGTCGTCCAGCTGATCAACTCGATCGCCTCGCAAACCAACCTGCTGGCCTTGAACGCCACCATCGAGGCGGCCCGTGCCGGCGAGGCCGGCACGGGCTTCGCCGTGGTGGCGAGCGAGGTGAAGTCCCTGGCCGGGCAGACGGGCAAGGCCACCGAGGAGATCGGCGAACAGGTGACCCAGATTCAGCAGGCGACCCGCGCCGCGGTCACCGCCATCGAGGGGATCGCGCGGACACTCGGCCAGGTTGGCGAGATATCGACGGCGATCGCCGGCGCCGTCAGTCAGCAGAATGCGGCGACCCACGAGATCGCCTCCAGCGTGCAGAACGCGGCGAGCGGCAGCAACGAGGTGACCAAGGCCATCGGTCTGGTCAGTCAGGCGTCCGGCGACACCGGGGAGGGCGCGCACACCGTCCGGAAATCCGTCAGCGACCTGTCCCGGATGGCCGAGGGGCTGAGCGTGACGGTTCAGCGCTTCCTTGCCGAGATCAAGGAAAACAAGACCTGACCTGATCGGTCCGCCATCAAAGACCGGCGGGCCCGCATCCGGATGGCGGACATCCCGTCTTCGGCACTGGGCACGGATCGCGTTGTTCCGTTCCGATCGATCATGCGTCGGGAGCCGTGGGGGCTTTTCCGGCACCCCCGGCTCCCGGTTGGCGTCACGCCAGGTAATTCAGCAGCGACAGCTTCTGTGTCTGGCCGGCGACGGTATAGGTCGCCTGCTGGATGTTCATGGCGCTGCTCAGCCGGGCCGCGACCTCGGTCTCGTCGATGCCTTCGATCTTGGCGACACGGTCGGTCAGGGTGGCGATGGAATCGGTGTGGGCGCTCTTGGTGTTGTCCAGCGTGGCGCTGTCGGACGCGACCTTGGCATGGATCGAGCGGATCTGATCGGTCGCCTGGGTCAGCAATTCGCGCGCCTTGGTGCTGTATTCGGTCCATTTTCCGGGATTGGACGCCGCCGTCCGCACCATCTGCATCGCCTTGACCAGACTCTGGAAGCCCTTTTCATCGGCGCTGACGCCATAGGTCAGGTTCAGATTGTCGTCGATGGTCACCTGCGACTTGCGGTAGGCGTCGGCGTTCTTGCCCTTGGTGAGATATTCGGCGTCATAGAAGGGCAGGTCGGGTGGATCGGTATAGGGGGAGTTGACCTGGCTGTCCTGCTGGGGCGGCAGCGTGGCGACGGACATGGTGTTTTGCAACGACCCGTTCGTCACCTTGGCGCTGGTCGAGAACAGGGTGCTGCGGTTGGGGTGGTTCGGATCGGCGTTGGCCGTGCTGGTCAGCGCGATGCCCGGACCGCTGCCGGCGGCGTTGATGGTGACCGGCGGCGCCGGGTTCAAGGTGCCGAAGGTCTGGCGCAGCTTGTCGGCCACCTGCCCGACATTGGTGACGCCGGCGGCATAGTCGGTGTCGCTGACCGTGTAGCGCACGGTATAGGTCTGATAGGGGGGCAGGTCCTTCGGCTCGGTCGGGTTCTTCGTGTAGTAGTTCTGGTTGTAGGGGTCGTTGGGATCGCCGACCGCGACGGTGAATTCGAAGGTATCGCCGATGTCCACCGCGGCGCCGTTCAGGGTGAAGCTGTCGACCTGCGGCAGGGTGGTCGTCGGCGTCTGCGTGGTCGTCGGCGAGGTGACGCTGTTCTCCACCGTGGCGGAGTTGACGACGCGGGCCGACAGGTCGAACTTCTGCCCCGGCTGCTGGCCGATCAGCGAAATGATGCCGTTGGAGGTCGACACCGTCATCGGCAGCGGCGGGCTCGCCGCGTTGATCTGGCTGGTCAGGGTCTGGGCGACGAAGGTCAGCGTCTTCGGATCGCTGGCCTGGATCTGATAGCCGAAGGTCTTGCCGGAAACCGTCACCTCGAAATAATCGTCGGCGTTCACCACGGCGCCATTCAGCGTGATCTTGCTGGTCTGGGTCGTCGCCATCAGGTCGGTGACCGGCTCCGTCGCGAAGCGCGAGCCCGAGAACAGGTAACGGTCGCCGAAACGCTGGTTGAGCAGGGACTGGATGTCGCGCATGGCGCCTTCGGCGCGGCCCTTCACCTGATCGGCCTGCGGGAAGGAGACGGTGAAGCTGCTGCTCGACGACGCCTTCAGCGTATCGAAGCTCAGCTTCAGGATCGCCCCCTCTCCCGGCCCGCCGGCCATGGTGAAGTTGTAGCCCTTGCCGTCGTTGGGCGGGGTGGTGCCCAGATTGATGGCGCGGGTGGTCTTGCCGCCCAGCCCGTCGGTCACCGTCACGTCGAAGGTGCCGTTGGGGCCCTGCTGCGACGGAACGGCGGTGACCGTGTAGTTGGCGCCGATCGTCAGAGTCGACTTGTTGGAATCGATCGACACCTTCATCCCGTCGGGATTGCTGTTGATCGGCGAGGTGACGCTGGCGGGGCCGGGCTGGAAGGGGAAGGTCGTGCTGGAGGTCCAGCTGGAGATGATCGACTCCATCGACGTCAGCACCTTGTCCGTCGCCTGCACGCGCGGCGCCGCGGTGTTGATGTTCTGGATGTAGTTGTTCTTGTTCGCCATCTCCGCCCGCAGGTCCAGGAGCTTCTGCACCTCCGGACCATAGGCGTTGAGATCGGTCGACTTCTTGCCCGTGGTCAGCTGTTCGGACAGCCGGTTGATGTCGTTCTGGCCCCCGGACAGGTTCCGGACAAGGCTCAGATATTTCGAGTAGCTGCTGACTCCCGTTATCGAGCTCATCGGACCACAGCCTCCAGCGCGTCAAACATCGAATTAGCCACTTGCATGACCCGTGCCGAAGCCTGGTAGGAGGTCTGGAGCTGTTGGAGCTGGGCGATCTCCTCGTCGATGTTCACGCCGGTCTGGGACTGGTAACGCTCGCTCAACAGCTGCATCGACGCCTTGTTGGACTCGCTGGTGGTGCTGGCGGTCTTGGCGGCGGCCATCCAGGTGCCGGTGATGGCGCTGCCCATGGCGCTGTAGGTGGTGTCCTTCATCTGAAGGCCGTCGGCGCTGAAGCTGCGGCCGGGAGCGTTGATCGCCGTCACCATGTCGTCGATGGCGGACTGCTTGATTTTGTTGGTGTTGTCCAGAAGCTTGGGGTTGATCGCGATGGTGAAACGGTCGTTGCCGGTGAAGAACTGGTTGGGCTGCTCGCCGGCGGCGGCCGGGCTGGCATCGTCATAGGCGTCGGCGAAACTGGTGGGTTCGCCCGGCTTGGTCGGGCCGGTGAAGGCCTTGGCGTACTCGTCCAGCTGCGAGCGCAGCTTGCGGATGATCTCCGTCGTCGGGTCGCCGCTCGCCGGTGTCGGCGGCTCGGTGGTCGAGCCGTCCTTGCGCATCTGGATCAGCGCGCCCAGCTTGCCGGTGGCGAGGTGGTTGTTGATCGAGGTGACTTGATTGCCGACCTGTAGGTTGATATTGCCGCCGTCATAGGTAAGATTTGCCTGCTGCCCATCGACCAGCGCCAGGCCCGACGGGGTGAAGATCGCCAGCCGTCCGTCCGGCCGTTCGACCGTGCGGATGCCCATGTAGCCGCTGAGTTCGCGGACCAGCCCGTCGCGCTTGTCGGCGACGGCGTTGGCGGCCGACCCCTGGCCCTGAAGCGACACCGAATCATTGTTGATCTGGTTGATCTGCTTCAGCAGGTCGTTGACCTTGTCGACCGACGTGCCGATGTCGTCCTTGATGTTGCGGTCGAGCTGCTCCACCCCTTCGGACACCCGGCGGATCTCGCGCGAGAAGCTTTCGGCGGTCTGCACCAGCTGGTACTGCGCCGTCTCGTCTTCCGGCGAGGTCGACAGCGTCTTGATGGCGGCCTGGAACTTGTTGGCGTAGTCGTTGATCAGCGGCGTCCCGTTGGTGGTCCGCATCAGATCGCCCAACTGCTGCATGTAGGTCGACGTCACCTGCGATCCGCCGTCGCGGGCGGTGAGGTCCATCACCTGCCCCATCAGGGCCGTGTCCACCTCCCGGCGATAGGTCGTGCTGATCACCTGGCCGCTGGCATCCACCGATTGCTGGGCGGTATGGCGCGTGCGGTTGGGATCGTTGGCCTGCGCGATGTTGTCCGAAACCAGCTTGACGCTGGTCTGGACCGTGCGCAGCCCGGCCGTGGCACTGTTCAAGGCTGCGAAGAGGGACATGGCAGGGGACCTTTCGCGGATCGGGATGGTGGGGGTGGCGCCGGAATGGCCGCCACCCCTTCTCAAGCGATCGGAAACTGGCTATCGGGAACCGGCGATCAGGAGCTGGCGATCAGGAGGTCAAAGACGCGCTTAACGCTTCAGCCCCAGGACCTCCTGAAGCATTTCGTCGGAGGTCGTGACGATCTTCGCGTTGGCCGAATAGCTGCGCTGGGTGACGATCATCTTGGTGAACTCGTCGGCGATGTCGACGTTGGAGCTCTCCACGCTGTTCGCCACCACCGCGCCGGCGCCGTTCGTCTCCGGATCATTGAAGTTCGGCTTGCCGGCGTCCTCGCTTTCCAGGAAGACACCGCCGGACTCGCGCTGCAGGGCGTTTGGATTGTTGAAGGTGATGATCGGCACCCTGGCGATCATCTTGGAACGTCCATTGTCGTAGTTGACCATCACGGCGCCGCCGTCGCCGAACACCACATCCTTGAACTGTCCGCGTGGCGCGCCGTTCTGGATCAGCCGGCTGACATTGATTTCCGACCCGGCGAACTGGGTCAGGCCACCCGGCTTCTGGTATTTGCCGAGATTGAGCGTGATCTGCTGCGGGCCGAAACCGTAATCGACGGTGAAGGTGACGGTGGCGTCGGAACCGGCGGACTGGTTGGCGGCGCTGACCGCCGAACCGGTTCCGACCAGGGCGGTGGAGATGTTGGTCAGCGTGCCGACCGTTTCCGGCGACTTGCCGAAGGTCAGGCCGATGTGGGCGGGCGTCTGGCCGGCGATGGCGCTCTGGTCCAGGGTGAACTGGGCGACGGGCGCATCGACGACCGTACCGGTCGCGCCGGCCGCCGTCAGCGTGTTGCCGCTGGCGGTGGCGCCGGGGACGACGGTGGCGAAATACTGCATGACCTTGGCCGGCGTGTTGTATGTGCCGGCATTGGCGTCGGTGATCGTCAGCGAGTGCGGCACGCCGCCGGAATCGGTGATGGTGTAGACATCGCCGACATCGATGCTGGAGCCGTTGAATGTGATCGTGCCGGTGCCGGTCATGGTGTTGGTGCCGGTCGGACTGGCCGCGGTCTTGGCGGTGACGGTGATGACGCCGCCCTGGGCGGTCGCGGTCACCGGCAAGGCGGTGTTGGAGTTGATCTTGTTCGCCAGCGCCGCGGTGATGTCCTCCATCGTCATCTCTTCGCCGGTGGTGCTGTAGGTCACCGCCGTGCCGTTGATGCTGAGGGTGTATTGCGTGCCGATGTCGCCCGGCGTGCCGGTCAGCGTCACCGTCCGGCTCTGCCGCACGCCGGCCACGCTGGAGACCGACGGCAGCGAGCTCATCGTGTTCACCGCGGTGGAGGAGTTCGTGACCGTGGCGCTCGAGGTGACATTGGTGTTCACCGCGTTCGCCTGGATCGACAGGATGTTGCCCGCCGACGACGCGGTGACGGTCGAGCCCAGCGCCTGGTTGATCTTGCCGGCCAGCTGGGAGACGACGTCGCTCACCGTCGGATAGCTCTGATAGGTCGCGGCGGTCACCGTGTAGGAGATGGGCGTGCCATTCACGTTGATGGTGAAGGAGTCGCCGACCTCGACCTGGGTCTGCGGGAACTGGAACTTGTCGATCTCGCCGGCGCTGGCGGTCGCCGCCGTCGAGGTCTGGGCGACGATGGTGTTGGTGGTGTTGGTGCCGGACACCACGTCGGTGTTCAGCTTGAACGGCGTGCCGGGATTGCGGGCGGTGACGCGGATGGTCTGGCCCGACGAGGTGGCGAGCACCGACGCCGCCGGCGAGGCGGAATTGATCTGGTTGGCCAGCGCGCCGGCCAGGCCGGAATAGGTCCGGATCGAGCCGATATTGTCGGCCGTGACCTTCAGGCTGTAGTTGGTGCCGTCGACCTTCACCGAATAGGTGTCGCCGATGCGCAGGTTGTCCTGGCCGTTGGTGTTGGAGCCGGCGATGGTGACGACATTGACCTGGGCGACCGCGGTCTGGCCGGCGATGTTCTGGCCGAAGGACACGGTGGCGGGATTGCCGCTGAAGGTGCCGTCCACCGGCTTGGTGTTCGAGCCCGGCGTTTCCAGGACCATGCGCCAGCTGCTGTCGGCCTGCTGGCGCCATTTGAAATTGACGGTGCGCGGGTTGCCCTGGCTGTCGAAGATCGGAATGCTGCTGTCCGGGACCTTCTTGCCGGGTGTGGGGGTGGCCGGCAGGTTGGCCTCCAGGTCGATGGTGCTGGTGGCCACCGGCTTGTCGATCAGCGAACTGACCTGGACCGGCGCCACCTGATCCTTCTTCAGCACGCCGGTGACCGGATCGACCAGCCAGCCATTCAACGCGTAGCCGGAGCTGTTCACCAGATAGCGGCTCTTGTCCAGCTCGAAGTCGCCGGCGCGGGTGTAGTAGACGGAGGACGAGTTCACCGCGCCGGTTTGGGTCTGCACCAACGTGCTGGTGCTGTTCTGGACGTTGACCTTCGAAACGCTGAAGAAGCCCTGGCCTTGGATGGCGATGTTGGTCGGGCTCTGAACCTGGGTCAGGCTGCCCTGGATGCTGTTCATGAAGACCGGCTGCGCCGTGACCCCGCCCGGTTCGTGCAGGCGCTGGCTGGATTGCAGGACCATCGTCTCGAAGGCCGAATCGACCCGCTTGTAGCCGATGGTCGAGCTGTTGGCGATGTTGTCCGAGATATGTCCGAGCGCCTTCGACTGGGCATTCAGGCCGAGAACGGCGGTTGTCATCGAACCGAAGATGCTCATGGCCGGGGGTCTCCGAAAGAAAGGGCAAAGGTCTTCTGCGCCCTGTCTAGCAAACGGAGTGCCAACTCCGGAGACGCTGGCAACAGGCTGGAAATGGCCGATATTTTCCCCAAGCGCGGGCTTGGCGCCGGAAATTGCCGGGAGCTAGGAAAGTTTCGCCTAGTGCCGGCGGGGCGGGCGGGCAGAAAGCTCCAGCCGAAGCCGCCGGCCGTCAGCGCCGTCGGCTCTGACCGGCGCGGGCGGCCTGCGCCTTCAGCACGGCGGCGGCGGTGCCGAGCGCCGTCGCCCAGTCGCCGGGGCGGGGCTGGCGGAACAGGCGCAGCGAGGGATACCAGGGGCTGTCCGCCCGGTCGAGCAGCCAGCGCCAGTCGGGCACATGGGGAAGCATCAGCCAGCACGGCACGCCCATCGCCCCGGCGAGATGGGCGATGGCGGTATCCACCGTGATCAGCAGGTCGAGGTTGGCGAGTATGGCGGCGGTATCGGCGAAATCACGCACCCGCCCCATCGCCGCCGGCACCGCCACGCCGGGCAGGCGGTTCAGTTCGGCCGCCGCCTCACCGCTCTGCAGGTTGATGAAGCGCACGCCCGGAACCGCCAGCAGCGGGCGGAGCGCCGCCACCGGGATCGAGCGGTTGCGATCGTTGCGGTGATGGGGATTGCCGGCCCAGACCAGCCCGATCCGCGGCCCCGCACCGCCCTCAGCCTCCGGTGTCCCGTCCAGCCCGTCCAACCTGTCACCCCAGCGGGCGACGTCGTCGGGGTTGGGGGAGAGATAGGGAACGCTGGCCGGAATCTCCTCCAGGCCGGTGCCGAAGGCGCGCGGCAGGCTCATCAGCGGGCATTGGATATCGTGCGGCGGCGGATCGTCCCCACGCACAAGCACTTGGATCGAGGAGCCCAGGCAGCGGTTGAACAGGCGGTAGAGCAGGAAATGCGTTTCCAGGATCACCCGGCCGCCACCCTGGGCGGCGATCCCGGCCACCAGCGGGGCGTAACGGACGAACTGGATGGCGTCGCCGAATCCCTGGTCCATGTGCAGCAGGATGGTGGCGCCGCCCGGTGGTTCGCCGGCCCAGGGCGGGGTGGCGAAGCGGCGCCAGCGATGCTCGAACCCCTCCCACCCGGCGCGCAGGTCCCCCCGGACCAGCCTCCCGACAGCAAGGGCGAGATGGGCTTCGGAACTGGCGGGATTGCGAGCCAGAACGGCATCGAAGCAGCTTTCCGCCTCATCGAACCGGCGCTGGTCGCGCAGGACGGTGCCGAGATTCAGCAGCGTCGCCACATGGCCGGGCCGCCGCCGCGCCGCGCGCTCCAGCCAGCGCCGCGCGTCGGGATAACGCGCCAGGGCATGCAGGGAGGCTCCCAGCGCCTCCAGCGCGTCGCCATCCGCCGGATCAAGCGCCAGGGCGCGTCGCAGCACCGGTTCGGCCCGCTGCGGCAGCTCCGCCGCCCGCAGCGCGGCCCCCAGATGGCCCCAGGGAGCGGGAGCGGACGGGCGGACGCGCACCGCGCGGCCGATCCATCGCACCGCGGCGGCGGCGTCGCCCCGTTGCGCCCACAGCACGCCGGACAGGTGCAGCGTATCGGGCTGCGCCGGATCCGCCGTCAGGATTCGGCGATAGGCGTCGGCCGCCGCATCGGCATGGCCGGCCATGTGGTGGTTGACGGCGGTGTCGAGAGCGTCCAGGAGTGTTGCCATGCCCTCTTCTCTACACCGGCGCGCCGGGCAGGGCGAGAATCGAAAATCAGCAAGAGCCGAAGATCAGGAGCCTGTCACGGCAATGGACGACCGCCTTCCGACGCATCTCTGGGTTTCGGCCCATATCCGCACCGCCGATGCCCAGGGTGTCACGATGACCGTGGTCCGCAAAGGCGATCCCAGCCGCGGCACGGTGATCCTGAAGCTGAACCGGCTCGACCGGACCTTCTCGGTGCTGGTCCAGACGCGGGAGGGCGATGGCGAGCGGCTGTTCTGGTCGCGCGGCACCGGCGCCGACCCGGTAGCGGAGCCCGACGCCGATGCCTACATCGCCCGACAGGTTCGCTACGACCCCGACGTCTGGGTGATCGAGGTGGAGGACCGTCAGGGCCGCCACTGGTTCGAGGGGCCGGTGCGCTGACCGCCCGCCCGGCGACGCCTTGCGGAGCGCCGTTCAGACGGCCGCCGTGACCCGCGGGAAACGCAGCGTGAAGCGGGTGCCTTCGCCGGGGCGGCTTTCCACCCCGATGCCGCCATGCAGACGCCCGGTTACCAGATTGTAGACGATGTGCAGCCCCAGCCCGCTGCCACCCGACCCGCGCCGCGTGGTGAAGAAGGGATCGAAGATCTTGGGCAGGATCTCCGGGGCGATGCCGTTGCCGTCGTCGCCGAGCGACAGTTCGACCATGTCGCCGTCCAGCGGGCGGGCGGCGATGGTGATGCGGCCGGGTTGGTCCGGATCCAGCGCATGGACCAGCGCGTTCATGATCAGGTTGGTCAGGATCTGCGACAGCGCCCCCGGATAGCCGTCAAGCTCCAGATCGGCCGGACAATCGACGGCGATGGTCAGCGCCGTCCGCGCCTTGTAGGTCGGGTGCAGGCTACGCAGCAGCTCGTCGATGTAATCGCGCAGCAGGAAGGCGCGCCGCTCGTCGCTCGACTGATCCACCGCGACCAGCTTGAAGCTCTGTACCAGATTGGCCGCACGGGTGCTGTTGGACAGGATCAGGTTGGCCATCTCCATCCCGTCATGGAGGAAGCGCTGGAAGTCCGATTTTTTCAAGGCGCTCGCCGTATGGCGGTCGGACAGTTCCCCGATCAGCGCCTGCAACTGCGAGGCGCCGGTGATGGTGATGCCGATGGGCGTGTTCACCTCGTGCGCCACGCCGGCGACCAGCTGGCCGAGCGAGGCCATCTTCTCCGCCTGGATCAGGCTCGCCTGGGTCGCCTTCAGCTCCCACAGGGCGCGTTCGGCGGCGTCGCGCGACTGGCGCAGGGCGTCTTCCGCCTCCACTTCGCGCGTCACGTCGACCACTACCGCCTGGATCGCCGGGCCGTCCAGCCAATCGACCCGCCGACCGGTCATCTCCACCCACAGCCCGGCGCCGTCGGGCCGGCAGGCACGGATCCGGCGGCGCGGCAACGGCTCTCCGCTTTCCAGCAGCCGGTCGTAACTGTCGATCATCGGCTGCCGCTCCGCCACCGCCGCCGTCGACAGCAAAGAGGGCAGGGCCAGCACCTCCGCCACCGTCAGCCCCAACATGGCGGCGAAGCTGTCATTGGCATAGAGCGGGTGGAAGTCGCGGTGGATGACGATTCCCTGGATCGACCCCTCGACCAGGTCGCGGAAACGTCGCTCATTGTCGGCCAGGGCCTGCTGACGCCGGTCGATCTCCTCGATGAAATAACGGATCGAGGCGCCGATATCGGTGATCTCGTCGTCGCCATCGACCGGGACAGGCAGGGGGACGGGAGCGGTGGCCGGCCCCCCCATGCCATGGGAGAGCTCCCGCTGTCCCGACAGCCGGGCCAGCACCGCCCGGTTCATCGCCACCAGCCGCGAGGACAGGAAGCGGCGGAAGATGAAATAGACGCACACCGCCAGCACAACGGACGTGCCGGCCAGCATCATGACCGCGCGGGTGCGTTCGGCGATCAGCGCCACCAGGGCTTCGGTGCGTTCGGCCGACTGGTCGCGGATCGAATCGTAGAGCGCGCGGGTCGAACGCTCGACCGTCTCGACCAGCACCTGGGCCTGTCCGGTCAGCGCCATCGACCGGTTGCGGGCCTGCAACCTCTCGATCGCGCTTTCGAACAGCCCGTCCGGCGCCACCAGCAGCGAGAACAGCTCGTCCTGGATGGTGGACATCATCTGGCCGATGGAGTCCGTGGCGCCGCCGGGCAGCCGGGACAGATCGGACAGCGCGCGTTCAGCCGACCGCGCCTCCCCCTTCAGCCGGCTGAGATGGTCGAGCTGCGTCGCTCCCGCCGCGCGCGCCATCAGCGCACCGACGCGCGCGGCCCAGGCGCCGGTATCGGGCAGGCTCTCCATCGACGCCGCCAGCCGGCTCAGGGCTCGCGCGGCCTCGGCCTGGTGGTCGCCATACGCGATCTGGCGGGTGACCTCGGCATTCAGGTCGGCGACGGTGGCGGCCAGGATCAGCAGGGTGGAGCGGGTCTGTTCCAACAGGCGGACATTGCCGTCATGATCCCCGCCATCCGCGCGGCTCTCCTTCATCAGGCCGCGCATGCGGGCGACCAGAAGCTGCATCGCGTCCAGTTCCGTCACCAGCCCGTCATAAATGGAGCGGCGCTGCGGCGTCGATGTCGCGGTGGCGAGCTGCGGCAGCTGGGCCACCAGCTTCTGAAGCGAGCCGTGCAGTTCGGCGCTGGTGATCACCTCCGGCAGGGTGTTGGTCGAGAGCGCCGTCACCTCCGTCCGGAACAGGCGGAAGGACGACATCGACACCCCGCCGATCAGCAGCACCAGCAGCGCCATCACCGACAGGCCCAGGGTGATGCGCATGGTGATGCCGAAACGCCGCGTCCGATTGGGCGGCGGCATCTGCGAGTGGTGCCGCGCGCCGGGCTCGGGCATGGGCAGCGGCGCCGCTCTCGGTCTGCTCCGCAGGATGGCGGGCGCCGGACGGGTGGAGGACAATCCGTCCATCACCGCCTCACGCTCATCCGGCCATCCAGCCGGGGAACGAACTCGCCGTTGCGGGTGATCTGGTCGATCATCTGGGTGGAGATGAAATCCGTGTAGCGGTCCTCCGCCAGCCTTGGCGCACCGGCCAGAACGCCATAGCCGTCGCCGCCCGACGCCAGGAAACTGCTGGTCGCCAGACGGTAGTGGGTGGACAGGCCCACCGGCTTGCCGCCGACCGACAGGCTGCGCAGCCGCTGTCCCGGTGGACGGGTCAGATCGATCTCCGCGCGGGCGTTGGACAGGTGGGGGAAGCGGCCCTGCAACTGTTCGACCGCCGAAACGCCGCTCTCCACCGCGTCCCAAAGCTGCTGTCCGGTGACGTCCAGCACGACGCCGACATCGTGGAAGGGCAATTCCGCGTAGATGTCGCGCCGGGTCAGCAGGGCGCCGGCCGGGTATTGACGGTCGCCGCGGATGCCGCCGCCGTTGAACAGCGCCACATCGCCGTCAAGCGTCTCGCGCAGCGTGTCGACCACGGCGTTTGCGAAGGCGTTCTCGCCCGTCCGCAACGTCTCCTTGCGGGTGTCGAGTGGCGCGGTGAGACGTCCCACCTCCATCCGCAGCATGGTGTCGAGCCGAGCCGCATAGGTCTTGGCCATGATGAGCATCGCCGGATCGGGCGCCACCGTCGCGGTGTCGATCAGGCGGGGCGCCGGGCTCCAGCTCACGACCGGCTTGCCGTCCGGCCCGGTCCTGCGCTCCACCGTCAGATCCAGCGCCAGCACCCAGGCGGCCTGCGGTCCCACGGTGGCCGACAGGAACTTGCCGTCGTAATCGACGCCGAAAGGGCGGTTGCGGTCCTGATACAGCACGATGTCGGCCGGACGGGCGGCCAGCACGCTGCGGTGGGTGTCGCCGGCATAGCCGGTCATCGCCACGACCAGATCCACGCCACCCGCCCGCAACGCCGCGGCCTTGGCGGACAGAGCCCGTACGGGATCGCGGAATTCCGTGCGCTGGGCGCGGGTGGTTTCCCGCGTCAGCACCGGCGTCGCCGCCATCACGCCGATGCGCAGCGGCCCGGCGGTCAGCACCACCGCCTCCTCCAGCCCGTCCGGCGTGCGGCCGGTGGAGCGGTCGACGGAGTTGGTGGTGACGATGGGAAAGCCGGCCTCGAAGGCGCGGGTGCTCAGCCGGTCATCGCCATGGTGGAACTCGCGGTTCAGCGCGGCCATCGCGTCGATGGTCATGCCGTTCAGCAGATCGATGATGTGCGCGCCCTGGTCGTAGAAGGCGAGGACCGAGGGAGCCAGCGTCTGGCCACCATGCAGGACCAGAACATTGGTGTGGGCGGACCGTTCCTGGCGGATGGCGCCGGCCAGCCGGCCCATGCCGCCGCGACCGGCGGTCTCGTCCAGATCGGTCGTGCCCTGGGTGTAGAGGATCGTCAGATGGACCGGTCCGGTGTCCGCTACGCCAGCCGTCGCGCCGTCCGCCGAGGCTTTCGCGGGCGGTGCGTCAGGCTGCTGCCCACGCGCGGGAAGCAGCCCCGCCGCAAGGGTCAGGAGGACGCCCAGCGCGAAGCCGAGCGTCCGCGACACGGTCCGGGGCGAGAAGACCCTGCCGACCCGGGGTCGCACCCAGCCAGCGGCGCCGATTGAAGTCCCGATGTTGTCCATAGTCCGGCGTCACCATTGCCCCCTCGCCGGATTATGCTCATTTCCGCGTCCGGGTTGAAGCGAAGCCGCGTTACCGCTTTGTCATATTGATGACCTGGGCCCTGGATCACGAGCTTTTTGCCCGTTCGTACGCATTGGAAATCCACAATGCGCCGATCGAACATAGAAAAATCGGGCGTGGACCGCGACAAAAGGTGGCGCCGGCCCGATGTTCGGAACCGGACCGGCGCGCAGGGATCAGCGTTTGACCGTGTCGGCGGACTGGCCGAACAGGATTTTCTTGCTGTCCTCAGTCACCGTGGGCGTGCGGTTGGGGTTGATCTCTTGTCCCTTTTCATAGGCGCGCGCCACCGCGGGACGGTCCTTGATCGCGGTGAACCAGCGCTTCAGGTTCGGGAACTTGTCGAGATCCTGCTGCTGGCGCTCATGCGGGACGATCCAGGGATAGCTCGCCATGTCGGCGATCGACAGCTCGGCCCCGCCGAGGAACTCGTTGTCGGCGAGGCGCTTGTCCATCACGCCGTAGAGGCGCCCGGTCTCCTTGACGTAGCGCTCCATCGCATAGGGGATGCGTTCCGGCGCGTACTGGACGAAATGATGGTTCTGTCCGGCCATCGGGCCGAGACCGCCGACCTGCCAGAACAGCCATTCCAACACCGTCTTGCGGCCACGCACGTCGGCGGGCAGGAACTTGCCGGTCTTCTCGGCCAGATAGACCAGGATGGCGCCGGATTCGAAGACGGTGATCGGCTCGCCGCCGTCGGCCGGGGCGTTGTCGATGATCGCCGGCATGCGGTTGTTGGGCGAGAAGGCGAGGAATTCCGGCTTGAACTGGTCGCCGGTGGAGATGTTCACCGGCTTGAAGCCGTAGTCCAGCCCGGCCTCCTCCAGAAAGATCGTGATCTTGTGGCCGTTCGGCGTCGGCCAGAAATAGAGGTCGATCATCCCAAACCCTCCAGTGATTTTCCGGCCCCGGATCGGTCGGCCGGCGATTTCCCCGAAAAGGTATCCGCTTCGTCCCGGCTGGCAAGCCCGCGCGGACGCGCGGCTGCCCTTCGATCCGTGGTGCGCCCAGGCGGCGACGCCCCGCTGGCGTTGAAGGCCGGACCGGTTTCGGCGTTCGGTGGTAGTCTGTCCACGAAAACAGGCAGGAACAAGAAAGGCATCACCGGATGAACGATCTGCTGAAGGGGGAACCGGAATCCGGCTTCCAGCGCCTGCTGGGCTATGCCCTGAGTCGCTGGGAGGAGGGCGGGGCGGAGTTCACCCTGGCCGTCGACGACCGCCATCTGAACCGGGCCGGTCTGGTGCATGGCGGGGTTCTGGTGACGCTTTTGGACACGGTTTCCGGATTCTCGGCAACATACTGTCCCTTTCCCGGCCGCGTGCGGCGGGTGATGACCCTGTCGCTGTCGACCAGCTTTCTGGGACAGGCGCGCGGCGGTACGCTGGTCGCCACCGGCCGGCTGCGGGGCGGCGGGCGCAAGATCGTCGGGGTGGCGGCGGAGATCCGCCATGCCGGCACCGGCGCCCTGATCGCCACGTCGGAGGGCATGTTCAAATATGAGCCGGGCAGCGAGAACCGGGAGGGGACCGAGCTATGAATGGACAATTGACCGTCACGCGCCAGGGCCGCGTGATGGTGCTGACGATGGACGACGCGGCCACCAGGAACGCGCTGGGGCCGGAGATGATGGACGCCGGCCGCGACGCGCTGGTCCAGGCGGCGGCGGATCCGGGGGTGGGCGCCGTCGTCCTGACCGGAGCCAACGGCACCTTCTGTTCCGGCGGCAATCTGGGCCGGCTGGTCGCCAACGCCAAGACCGATCCGGATGCCACCCGCATACTGCTCGAGCGCTTCCATGGCTGGATCCGCGCCATGCGCGCCTGTCCGAAGCCGGTGATCGCCGCGGTGGAGGGCGCCGCCGCCGGGGCGGGCTTCTCGGTTGCGCTCGGCTGCGACCTGATCGTCGCGGCGGAGGACGCGACGTTCCTGCTCGCCTATGTGAAGGTCGGGCTCAATCCGGATGGCGGCGCCACCGCCTTCCTCGCCCGCGCCGCGACGCCCCAGCTGGCGGCCGAGATCATGTTCGAAGGCGGCAGGATCGGCGCCGCCCGGCTGGCCCAGCTCGCCATCGTCAACCGGGTGGTGGCGCCCGGCGCCAGCCTGGCCGAAGCGCTCGCCTGGGCCGAGCGGCTGGCCGAAGGGCCGACGCTCGCCATCGGCCGGGCCAAGCGCCTGATCGAGAGCGGGTTCGGTGCGGCCGACGCGCAGCTCGACCGCGAGGCCGCCTTCTTCGTCGAGGCGCTGCATGGGGCCGAGGCGGCGGAGGGCATCGCCGCCTTCTTCGAGAAGCGGCCGCCCAGCTATCCGCGCGCCGGCTGACGACAGCCCGCCGTCAGGCGAGCAATGACAGGGTTGGATCGGGCGGGGTCGGGGCGGCGCTCTCCAGGGCGCGGGCGACATCGGACGGCGCCCCCGGCACCCGCAGCGGCTCCGTCCGTCCGGTGACATGGATGTCGGTGCCGCCCTCGGCGGTCCCGCGCAGATAGACGACGGCGATGGGGTTCACCAGAACGGTATGCCCCGATATCTCGGTCAGTTCGACAAATGCCATGCTTTCCTTCCTCTCACGCGTGCGGGTGCAACGCGTGGCGTCGGCGTATGTTTCCTACCAGGGCGCTCAACGAGGCCGCATGGCCGGAAGGGGGTACCCCTTCGACCTCTTGAACGGGAAGGAACCGCGACAAACATGGGCGGTTCAGTGGGTCGAAGCCGATCGCGCTTCGAAAACCGGATGGGGCGGGCTATAAGCCCGCTCCGTCAACCAAGGGAGCATGCCGTCTTGAAGTTGCTTGTCGTCGAGGACGATCCGCTGATCGGTCCGGCCGTCAAGGCTGTTCTGGAGAATGCGGGCTACACCGTGGTCGGACCGTTGCGCGACGCCGTCAAGGCCGCGCGGGTCGGCGCCCGCGAGTGTCCCGACCTGGCGCTGGTCGATGTCAATCTCGCCGGAGGGGAGAACGGCCTCGTGCTGGCCCGGCGCCTGTGGGAGGAGAATGGCGTTCCGTCGCTGCTGATGACCGGCTTCGATCACCATGCGGCGGAGGCCCGCAGCTTCGCCATGGGCCTGCTGCGCAAGCCGGTGATGCCCGACGCGCTGGTCCAGGCCATCGGCACCGCCGGGGAGATCCTAGGCGGCCTGCGGCCATCCTCCAAGCCGGATGCGCTGGAACTCTTCCAGGGCTCCGCCGCGTTCGCCGCCGGCCTGCCGAGGGCCCGCTCGGCCTGATCGGCACGCGGACGGTCATAGCTTGACCACGGATAAGACAGAAAGGCGCGTGATCGCTCGCGCGCCTTCCTCCCGGCCTTCGATCCCTCACCCCTCCCGCGTCAGCAGAGCAACCGGCAGGCCGGCGAACAGCGTCGCCGCCATCACCGCGTCGCCGCCCTCCACCTCCGCCCCGGTCAGGCGGTCGCGCCAGCGGGCGCCGCGCGGCAGCGCGATGGCGGTGTCGCCCCAATCCGGCGCCCCGCCCAGCCGGCCGGACAACCGCGGGACCGCCACCAGCACGCAGCCCTCATCGGTCCGGCGGGCATAGGCGACCACATGGTCGGCATGGTCGCCGGTGGCTTCCAGCGGCAGATACTCGCCCGTCCTGAAGACCTCCGGCATTTCCGCCCGCACCGCCAGCGCCTGCCGGGTCACCGCCAGTTTCACCGCGCCGTCGGTCCAGCGCTCCAGCAGGGCGGAAACGGCACCGCGCCCGACCACCCCCTCGACCTCCTCCAGCAGCCCGCGGCGGGCGTCATAATCCACCGGCAGGCGGTTGTCGGGATCGACGAGGCTGAGATTCCACAGCTCGCAGCCCTGATAGATGTCGGGGACGCCGGGGCTGGTCAGCTTCAGCAGGGTCTGGGACAGCCCATTCACCATGCCGATGCGCGCCAGCGCCGCCTGGAAGGGCAGGAAGGCCTCCAGGAAGGCGTTGCGCCGGGTCACGTCGAGCGCATCGTGGACGAAGCTGACGACGGCTCCCTCATAAGCCTCGTTCGGAGCCGCCCAGGTCGAATGGACCTTCGCCTCCCGCATCGACTTGGTCATGGCGCCGACGACGCGCTCGGCGAAGACGGTCATCGCTCCCTGGTCGATCCGGTCGGGCGAGGCGCCGGTCAGCTCCGCCGGCCAGGCGCCGAGCAGCAGCTGGTAGAACAGATACTCGTCATTGCGGTCGGGCGGGGCGGTGCCCTCGACATCGCCACGGCGGGCGCGCAAGAGCCGGCTCCAGGCCTGGATCTGCCGCTCCCACTCCTCCGCCATCTCCGACAGGGCGTAGAGGCGGGCGCGGGTATCCTCCCCGCGCTTGGTGTCGTGGGTGGTGCTGGCCAGCATGTTGCCCGGCCAGTTGCGGGCACGGTCCTGGTTGGCGCGGTGGAAGGCGGCGACGCTGACGCCGAAATGGTCGGGATGGCCGCCGACCTCGTTCAGCGCCACCAGCCGGTTGTAACGGTAGAAGGCGGTGTCCTCCAGCCCCTTGGCCATCACCGGCCCGCTGTATTGCTGGAACCGCATGGCGAAGCGGGTGACCTGCCGGTGGCTGTAGCCGCTCTTCGGCGCCGCCACCAGATCGGTGGTCAGCAGCCTTTGCAGGAAATCATAGACCGAGCCGTCCGGCCCCTGTTCCGCCCGCCGCGCCCGGGAGATCGCCCAATCGATGTCGCGGCGGTCCAGCTCGCTCGGCACGCCGCCATCGACATAGGTGCGGTAGACGGGGAAGCGGGCGATGGTCTCCTTCAGCGCCTGATGCAGGATATTGGCGGTGAAATCGGCGGTGGCGGGGTTGGAGCGGGCGATGCGCGCCGCCTTGCGCGACAGCACGTTCAGTTCGCTCGCCATCTCGCCGTCCATGATGCGGATCTTGCACTGCCGCACCACCTCGTCGAAATCGTCGCGCCGGCCGATGAAATCGGCATAGAGCCGGGTGAAAGCCCCCTCCGCGTCGGGATCGACGAACAGGCCGCCCATCAGGTTGGCGAACTCGTAGCCGGTGGTGCCGTCGATCGGCCAATCCTCGCGCAGCCGCTCATGGCGGGCGAGAATCTTCTCCACCACCAGATAGAAGGGCTTCGACGCCGCCTGGACCAGCCGGCGGCAATAGCCCTTGGGGTCGATCAGCCCGTCGACGTGGTCGATGCGGATGCCGTCGAGCGTGCCGTCCTCCACCATCCCCAGCACCATGCGGTGGGCGATGTCGAACAGCTCCGGCTCGTCCATGCGCAGCCCGGCCAGCTCGTTGATGTTGAAGAACCGGCGGTAGTTGATGTCGTCGGCCGCCACCTTGAAATAGGCGACGCGCCAGTTCTGACGGCCGATCAGCGCGTGCAGATGGCCCCAGCTCTCGATTTCCCCCTGATAGCCGCGGAAGACGGCGAGCCGCTGGGTGATCGCGTCGGCGATGTCGGGCCGGGCCGCCGCCAGTTCGGCCAGCTCGGCCTTCAGGTCGGAGGCGCGGCGAAGCTGGTGGGGACGGGCGTCGGCCAGGTGGGTGAAGGAGTCGGCGATCCGTTCGAGGTCGGGGTGGTCGGTGCCGAGGATGACGCCGTAATCCTGCGGCCGGACCGGCAGCTTGTGCGTGCCGTAGGCCCAGACCGCGAAACCGCCCGTCTCGGTGTCGAAGCGGAGCTCCAGCCCGCCCGACACCAGCACCGCGCCATACTGGTCGCCCAGGAAGGGCACCAGAACCTTGCCTTGGAGGTAGCGGTAATCGGAGTCCCATTCGACGTCGAAATACCCGGCATACGGGCTTTCCTCGCCCCATTCCAGGAGATTCAACCACCATTCATTGTCGGCGCCGCCCACCCCCATGTGATTGGGGACGAAGTCCAGGATCTGACCCAGCCCGTTGCGCTTCAGCGCCTCCACCAGATCACGGAACCCGTTCTGGTCGCCGACCTCCGGGTTCAGCTCATTGTGGTTGACGATGTCATAGCCGTGGGTGCTGCCCGGCCGCGCCTTCATGTAGGGGGAGGCGTAGAGATGGCTGACGCCCAGGCGGGCGATGTAATCGGCGATGGCGGCGGTCCGGTCGAAGCCGAACCCGCCATTCAGCTGGACCCGGTACGTCGCGCGAGGGATGGGCTTGCCGGCGGCGGGGGCCATGGGTGCGTGCTCCTCGGAAGGGGGGACGTGGAATCAGGAACGGGCGGGGGGAGAGGGCGGACGCGCCGCCTCCAGGATGGCGGCCACCGCCGCCGGTTCCGGCGCGTCGGCCAGCTCCTCCAGCGTCATCGACAGCTTGCGGCGCCAGTTGGGGTATTGATCGGTGGTGCCGGGCAGGTTGATCTGGTCGCGCTCGCGCGTCAGGTCGTCCAACTGCGCCACCGCCAGCGCCGCGTTGGTGCGGGCGAGAAAGGCATGGACCGCATGGTCCAGCATCTCGTCATAGGGGCTGTCCGGTCCGAAGCCGGCGGGCAGGGCGATCTCCGCCGCGCGCAAGGCATCGATCAGGGCGCCGCGATCGGCGTCGCGGCGGCGGCGCTGCTTCTCCTCCTCGTCCACCGCCGGATAGAGACCCTTGCCGGCCTTCAGCGTGATGTCGTCGCCCTCCCACCAGCCGCGCAGCGTGGCGAGGTCGTGGCTACCGACGGTGGCGAGCGCCAGATCGGGATAGGCGTCCGGCCCCTTGAAGCCGCCGTCGTCGGTCCATTCGAAAAAGACGACGCGGTAGCTCAGGACCCCGGCCTCGCTCATGCGCTCGCGGAAGCCGTCCGGCACGGTGCCCAGATCCTCGCCGACGACGAGGCAGCGGTGACGCTGGCTTTCGAGCGCCAGGATCCCCAGCAGATCCTCCATCGGATAGGCGACATAGGCGCCTTCCCCCGGCGGGTGGCCTTCCGGAATCCAATAGACATGCTGGAGCGCCATGGCATGGTCGATGCGCAGCGCGCCGGCGTGGCGCATGTTGGCCCGCACCAGATCGATGAAGGGCTGGTAGCCGGCCGCGCGCAGCGCCTGCGGATGGAAGGGCGGCAGCCCCCAATCCTGCCCGGCCGGATTGAAAAGATCGGGCGGAGCGCCGACATGGGCGGCGTCGACCACCGCCTGCGGCGTCATCCAGGTCTCCGCCCCGCCGGCATCGGCGCCGACCGCCAGATCGCGGTAGAAGCCGATCGCCATGCCGAGTTCCGCCGCCCGCTCCGCCGCCAGACGCAGCTGGTCGTCGGCAAGCCATTGCAGCCAGGCGAACCAGGCGACGCGGTCGGCATGCCGGCCGGCGAATTGCACCACCGCCGGCGCCGTGGCGTCGCGGTACTCCGCCGGCCACCGATGCCAGTCGGCTTTGCCCTCACGCGCGAAATGCTCGCGCAGGGCCTGGAAGGTGGCGAAGCGTTCCAGCCCGACACCGCCCTCCGCCCAAAAGGCGTCGAAGGCGGCGCGGCGTTCCGGCTTGGCGGAGCGCTGGAAGACGGCGAACAGCCGTTCCAGGATCGGCAGCTTCAGCCTGGACACCGCCGCGTAATCGACGTGGGTGGCGGATCTCGCGGTCTCCAGCGCCCGCCGGAACTCCGGCGAGGCGACCTGCCGGCGCGACTCCGCATCGTCAAGGAATTCGGGCACCGCCGTGACGTCGATGTAGAGCGGGTTCAGGAACAGCCGGCTGGCTGGTGAATAGGGGCTGGCATGGTCCGGATCGTCGAGGAACAGGGCATGCAGCGGGTTCAGCCCGATCACCGCCGCTCCGCGCGCCGCCGCGATGTCGGCCAGCGTCCGCAGGTCGCCGAAATCGCCGATGCCCCAGTCATGGGCGCTGCGCAGGGTGTAGAGCTGGGCCGACAGCCCCCACAGCTTCCCGCCCATCAGGATCGGCGCCGGCAGATGGCAGCGGGCGGGCGCCAGGATCAGGCGGGTCTCCGCCACGCCATGCTCCGTCTCCACCCGCAGCGTGTGGTAGCCGGCCTGGGTCAGCTCACCAAGCGGCAGTCGCCGCTCGGCATAGGTGACGTCGCCGACGGTGAGGCGGCGACAGCGCGGCAGGCTGGCGAAGCCGACGACGCCGCTCCGCGTCTCCCCCCTTTCCAATGTCAGGACATAGCGCAGGCTGCGGGTGCCATCGGGCAGGGTGACCGGCACGGTGACCGCCTTCCCCGCCCGCCGGACCACCGCCGGGGGCAGGGCGCGGCCATGGCGTTCCCCGTCGAGCCGGTCGAGATGGGCGAGCGCGGCGGCCTCGTCCCCGACCTCGACCCCCATGGCCGATAACAGGGCGCGGACGGTCTGGTCGCTGGCCGTCACCGTCGAGCCGGCGGCGTTGTCGAACGAGCGCTCGATGCCCATGCGGTCGGCCAGCCGGTCGAGCGCCGAGGCTTCCTCCAGCCACAGCACCACCGACCAGGGGCCGAGCGTATCGCCGGCCAGCCCTTGGCCTTCCGTCCACAACACCCGGCCGGATGGCGCGGGGAAGCCGGTTACCGGCGCGTCCCCCAGATTGGCGAAGCCATGCAGCCGGCTGCCGTCACCCAATGTCCAGCAGACCGTCAGCCCGGTCCCGCCGACCGCCGCATGGCTCGACACCCCGCCGGGAGCGCCGTCCAGCCGCGGCACGATCTCGGCCCGGCGCAGGGCGAGCGCCCGGCGATACCAGCCGAGCCACTCCGCATGCTCCGCCGTCCCGCGCGCCTCCCAATCCAGCTTGGCCGAATCCGCCGTCTCCGGCGCGGTGGGATCGGGGATGCGGGCGCGGGCGTCGGGATCCTGGAATTCGGGGAACTTGGCGAACTCCTCCGCCCGGCCCTTGCGCACCGCGTCGGCCAGTTCCTCGCCGAAATCGCAGAAGAAGGGGAAGGGCTTGGCCGACGCCCATTCCTCGCCCATGAACAGCATGGGGATGCCGGGACCGAGCAGGGAGAGGATGGTCGCGGCGCGCACGGCTTCCGCCTTGGCGATGTGGGAGATGCGCTCGCCGAAGGCGCGGTTGCCGATCTGGTCATGGTTCTGGAGGAAGGTGACGAAGGCGGTCGGCGGCAGATGGGCCGACGGCTCCCCGCGCAATTCGCCGTCGCGGAAGGCCGACGGGTCGCCCTGGAAGGCGAAGCCCTCCGCCAGCGCGCGGCCCCATTTGGCCGGATCATGGGCGTAATCGACGTAATAGCCGCCATCCTCGCCGGTCGCGGCGCTGTGCAGGCAGTGATGCAGATCGTCGTTCCACTGGGCGGTGTGCCAGCGCGGATCGCCCTCATGGTGGCGGGCCAGGAAACGCGCCTGGTTGGCGTCGTTCTCCAGAACCAGATGGACATGGCGCCGGTTCTGGAAATGGCCGTGCACCCGTTCCGCCAGCTCCTCCAGCACATGGCGCCCGCTGTCGTCGATGATGGCGTGGACGGCGTCCAGCCGCAGCCCGTCGAGATGGAACTCCTCCAGCCAATACAACGCGTTGTGGACGAGGAAGTCGCGCACCGGCCCGCTGCGTTTGCCGTCGACATTGATGGCCGCCCCCCACGGCGTCTTGTGACGGTCGGTGAAGAAGCTGCCGGCGAAGGCGTGGAGGTAATTCCCCTCCGGCCCGAAATGATTGTAGACCACGTCGAGGAAGACCATCAGGCCACGGGCATGGGCCTCCTGCACCAGAGTCTTCAAATCCTCCGGCCGGCCATAGGCGCTGTCGGGGGCGAAGGGCAGAACCCCGTCATAGCCCCAGTTGCGCGTGCCGGGGAAATCGGCCACCGGCATCAGCTCGATCGCGGTGACGCCCAGCTCGACCAGATGGTCCAGCCGGTCGATGGCGGACAGGAAGGTGCCCTCCGGGGTGAAGCTGCCGACATGCAGCTCATACAGCACCGTCTCGTGCCAGGGCCGGCCGGTCCAGGCGGCGTCGGTCCAGGCATGGACGCCGGGGTCGATGACCTCCGACGTGCCATGCACGTCGTCCGGCTGGAAGCGGGAGGCCGGATCCGGCACCGCCAGCCCGTCCGGCAGGACGAAGCGGTAGCGGCTGCCGGCCTGCGCCCGCGCGGTGGTCAGGCCGAACCAGCCGCCGCCCCCGTCCCCGCCCCCGTCCCCGCCCTGGCCCTCCATCGCCACCGGCTGGCCGCCATCGTCGAGCGACAGCAGAACCGACGCCACCGACGGCGCCCAGAGCGAGAAGCGGACGGAGCCGTCGGCCTGAACCTCGGCCCCGAAGGGCATGGGATGGCGGCGGCGGCGTTCGTCCACCGGGACGACGCGGTCACGGTCGCGGCTGGCGATCTCCGGCCCGGCATCGGCGCGAATGATGGCGGTGATGCCGGCCAGCGGGATCGCCACCCAATCCGGGCGGTTGGCCAGTTCATATCCGACCTCGTAGAGCGCCTTCTCCAGCAGGAACAGCTTCAGCAGGGTGGCCGCCGCCTGCGGATCGCGCGGAAAGCCGGGGCAGTCGCCGATGGCGTCGCGATAGCCGTCGAGGAAGGCGGCCGACGCCGCCCCCTCCCACCAGGACAGCCAGGCCATGCGGGCGTCACGCGACGGGCCGTCGAGATCGGCCGGGATCGCGTCGCGCGCCATGGCGGCGGCATAGGCGACGGAGCGCAGCATGCCGGCGACGTCGCGCAGGACGCAATGCTTGGCCCGCCGCTCCGCCAGCGGGCGCATCGGCTCGCCTTCGAAATCGACGATCTGCACGTCGCCACGCGACACCAGCACCTGTCCGAGATGATAGTCCCCGTGCAGCCGCATGGCGCTGAGACCGGCCTCGGCGGGGACCAGCGCGTCGATCTGCGCCATCACCGCCGCCTCGCTCGCCGCCAGGGCGGCGGCCGGCGCGGCGATGGCAGGGTCCAGCCTCGGGGCGGCGGCGCTCAGCCGCTCCAGCACGCGCTTCGCCAGGGTCCGCACACCGCCCGCCCACTCCTTCAGCCGCTCCGGGGTCGCCGGCTCCGGCGTGAAGGCGTCGCCGCCGCCGGGGATGGCGAGCGCCCGGTGAAGCTCGGCCGTCCGCCGGCCCAGCAGGCGCAGGAAGCCGACACTGCCGGAGTCGGCGGACTTGGCCGCGTCGCCATCCTCGAAACGGGCGACCCTGCCGGTCAGGTGCCCGGTGACATGGCTCCAGCCGTCCGTCGCCTCCGGGATCAGCTCCTGAAGCACGCACAGCGTGGTGGAGCCCGAGCTGTTGGCCCGCTCCACCCAGCCCAGCAGAGCCGGCGTGTTGGGGAAGCGCGCCACCTCGGTCAGGAAGCGGCCGACCTCCAGTTCGGGATGGATGCCGGGCTCCAGCTTGCGCAGCCCCTTGAGGATGGCGGTGTCGCCGATGCGGATGGAGGTGTTGGACTGCTCCGCCGTCATCCGGCGCAGCGGGGCGTCGGCGTTCAATTCTTCCGCCATCGCCGCGCAAGCGCGGGTATGGCCGGCGGTCAGGCCGGCGGACAGCGCCGTTTCGCCCGGCTGGCGGTCGCGCTTCAGGATGGCGTCCAGCAGCGCGCGTACCACGCCGTCATCGGCATAGCCGTCGCGCAGGCGGCCGGGAACCGGCAGGTCCCTGGAACCGGCGATCACCGAGGCGTCCTCGCCGACGCCACGATCGAGGATCAGGGGGAGCTGGTAGAGCTGCGGCTCCCGTCCGGGCGGCTCGACCCGCAGCAGGCAGAGCTGGGCCTGTCCCCCGCCGGCGAGCGGCAGCGGCAGGGCGTCGACGATGCGCACGACCGGCCGGCCGGCGTCCTTCGCCGCGTACCAGCGACGGGTCAGCAGATGGTCCGGCAGCAGATCGTCCTGGAGGCGGGACAGGATCTCGCTTTCAAGCGGGTTCGCCAGAATGTTCGACTGGGCATGTGGCTGCGGCGCGGTGGACACGAGGGCTCCTCCCCTGTTGGGCGCTGGGTGGCGTGTCGCTCCAACAGCGCGGAGAGCCGGAGTTCCCGCACCCGCGAAGCCGCTTCGACGAACGCCTGCGCCCTTCCTCCGAAAGAGTGGTCGGACGGTGGTGATTGGGCGGCGGTGGTCAGACGGTTCGCGGATGGTGCGGCAGATGGGCGAGCCGCCCGATCCGCTCGGCCACTTGCAGGGCCTCGACGACATCGTCCAGCCGTCCGTCGCGCATCAGATTGTGCGCATGGGTGTTCAGCGCGGCGACGACGGCCCGTTCATCGGATACGCCACGGGCCGGCTGGCCATCCGGGTCGAGCACGGTGGCGCCAAGCGCCGCCATGGCCTCCGCGGTCAGGTTCACGGCCTCGGACAGGGCTTCCTCATCGTCGTCCGCGGCAATCAGGATCGGTTCCAGAAGTTCCGCAAGGAGACGGGGGGTCATGGTGCTCATCCTCGGTGACATTCTCAGGCCGTCCCCCTCGATGCCGGTGCTGCGTGGTCTCAATCGATACAACAGCCGGAACGAAGGAAAGGTCCGTCCCGCCGCGCCACCGGCGGCTGTCCGCCATATGGGAAAGGCAAATGGGAAGCGCGAAAATCCCCGGCAAGCGTCGGCGCCCGTCAACTGCCCCGATGGGGGATGGCCGACAATCCAAAAGCCGATGAACTCAAATTTGGGAAATCATACACCCTGTCATTCCAGAAAATCGTCGCGGCTCAATCCGTAACGCTTCAGCTTGTCGTAGAAGGTCTTGCGCGGGATGTTCAGCGCCTCGATGGCGGCCTTCACGCTGCCGCGCTGACGGGCGAGCTCGGACTGGATCAGCCCCTTCTCGTAGAGATCGACCTGCTCGGCCAGGGACAGCGGGGAGGGCGCGGACACCGGCGCCGGCGCCACGTCCTCCAGCCCCAGCACGAAGCGGTCGGCCGCGTTGCGCAACTCGCGGACATTGCCCGGCCAGTCCTGGCCGATCAGCCGCTGCATTTGCTCGCGGGTCGGCGTCCCCGGCTCGCGGTTGTAGCGGCCGGCGGCCTGGGCGACGAAATGCTGGAACAGCAGCGGGATATCGTCCCGCCGCTCGCGCAGGGGCGGGATGGTCAGCACCACCACGTTCAGCCGGTAATAGAGGTCGGCGCGGAATTTCCCGGCATCGGCCGCCTGCCGCAGATCGGCCTTGGTGGCGGCGACGACCCGCAGGTCGACCGGCACCTGCTCGTTCGATCCCAGCGGCTCGACCACCCGCTCCTGGATCACCCGCAACAGCTTGACCTGCAAGGCCAGCGGCATGCTTTCGATCTCGTCCAGGAACAGGGTGCCGCCGCCGGCATGCTCGATCCGGCCGATCCGGCGCTTGGCGGCCCCGGTGAAGGCGCCGGCCTCATGCCCGAACAGCTCGCTCTCGAAGATGGTTTCCGGCATGGCGCCGCAATTCAGCGCGACGAAGGGGTTCTTGCGCCGGCCGCTGGCGGCGTGCAGTGCGCGGGCGACCATCTCCTTGCCGGTGCCGGTCTCGCCGAACACCAGCACGTCGGCGTCGGTGTCGGCGACCGCGGCGATGGTGGCGCGCAGCCGCTCGATGCCGGGGGTGCGGCCGACGATGGTCTCCGCCGGATCGCTGCCGCCGGCGATCCGCGCCCGCAGCCGGCGGTTCTCCAGAACCAGCCGCCGCTTCTCCACCGCGCGTCGCGCCACCTCGGTCAGCCGGTCGGAGGGGAAGGGCTTTTCCAGGAAGTCGTAGGCGCCGTTGCGCATCGCCTCCACCGCCATCGGCACGTCGCCATGACCGGTGATCAGGATGACCGGCAGGTCGGGATCGATCTCCCGCACCCGCGCCAGCAGGGCGAGCCCATCCATCTGCGGCATGCGCACGTCGGTGACGAGGCAGCCCGGCCAGTCGCGCGCGACATGGCGCAGGGCGCGCTCGGCCCCATCGCAGGCGGTGACCTCGAAGCCCGCCAGCTCCAGCGCCTGCTGTCCGGCGAGCCGCACCGCGCGCTCGTCATCGACGAACAGCACGCTGCCGGCGGCCTCGGGAATCGGCTGGCTCATTGACTGTGCTCCATGGGGACCGGCTCCGCGGTGGTGAGCCGCAGGGTGAAGACGGCGCCGTGACCGGGCTTGCCGTCGCGGTTGGCGGCGGTCAGGCCGCCGCCGAAATCCTCGACGATGCCATGGCTGATCGACAGCCCCAGCCCCAGCCCCTCGCCGGCCTCCTTGGTGGTGAAGAAGGGGACGAACAGGCGGGGCAGGTCGGCCTCGGCGATGCCGCCGCCGGTGTCGGCGACGCTCAGCAGCGCCTCGCCCTCCGCCGCGACCAGCCCGATGCGCAGACGGCGCTCCGGACAGCCGCGCATGGCGTCGGCGGCGTTGCCGATCAGATTGACCAGCACCTGCTGCAACCGCACATCCTCGGCCATCACCCGGACCGGCTGGTCGGGCAGATCGGCCTCGACCGCGATGTCCTCGCGCCGCAGCTTGGCTTCCAGCAGGGCCAGCGCCTGGGCGACCGCGCCCTGGACCGACACCGGCCCCAGCGTGCCCGAGGCGCGGCGGGCGAAGCCCTTCAACTGGCGGGTGATGGCGGCCATGCGGTCGGTCAGTTCGGCGATCTCCGCCAGATTGTCGCGCACCGAGTCCAGCCGTCCGCGCTCCAGCAGGACGACCGCGTTGTCGGCGAAGCTGCGCATGGCGGCGAGCGGCTGGTTGATCTCGTGGGCGATGCCGGCCGACATCTGGCCCAGCGCCGCCAGCTTGGCCGCCTGGGTCAGCTCGTTCTCCGCCGCGCGCAGGTCGGCGGTGGCGGCGGCGACCCGGCGTTCCAGCTCCACCCGCGACTCCTCCTGAAGGGCGAGACGCTCGACCAGGGCCACCCGGCGCAGCGCCACGGCATAGGCGGCGAGCGCCGCCATCGCCACCGCCGCCGCCGCCAGCAGGCCGGCGACCCAGGCGCGGGCGGTCACCGGATCCAGGCTGGTCAGGCTGTGCAGGGTCCAGTCGCCGCCGGGCATGGCGACGGAGGTCAGCAGATAGCGGCGCGGCCCGTCCGGCTCCTCCAGCGCGATGCGGTCGGAGGCGCCGCCGAAGGCCCAGGGCAGCACGTCCAGCCCCTCGCTGGTGCCCTCCGGCACGATGGGCAGGCTGATCGGAAGGCGGCGGGGCAGGGCATGGTAACGCCAGGACGGCATGTTGGTGATGAAGGCCACCCCGTCGCGGTCGGTCACCAGCAGCTTTTCCCGCACCGGCGTCCAGGCGCGCTCCAGCCGGTCGAAGCCCAGCTTCAGCACCACGACACCCACTGTGCGGTTTTCCGCCACCACCCGGTTGGCGGTGTAATAGCCCGGCACCAGCGAGGTGGTGCCGAGCGCGAAATGATGCCCCTCGCCCTGCTCCATCGCCATGCGGAAATAGGGCCGGTAGGAGAAATTCTCGCCGACGAAGCTGGCGGCGCCGTCCCAGTTGCTGGCCGCCAGCGTGGTCCCCCTGGCGTCCATCACATAGAGCGCCAGCGCGTCGAGCGCCCGCGAAATGCCCTGGAGCTTGCGGTTCAGCCGGTCCACGGCGGCCGGCGTCGGGGTGGCGAGCAGCGCGCGCACCTCGTCATCCTGGGCCAGCGCCAGGGGAACGGCGGCGTGACGCTCCAGCTCCGCCCGCAGATTGGCGTTGTAGAGCGCCAGCTGCGCCCGCGCCGTCTCCCGCAGATCGTCCTGCGCCAGCGACGACGCCCAGCCCGCGGCCAGCGCCGCCGCCACCGGAACACCCAGCAGCAAGGCGGCCAGCAGCAGCCGGCGTGGCCGCTCCAGCGTCCGCGCCACCAGCCGGGAAGCCGGCGACAACGCCGCGGCGGGGGAGGAAAGGGCGGTCGAATCTGTCGCCGGCTCGGTCGGATGGGTAAGCAACATCGTCCTTGCACATGCTGCGCCGCAACATTGATGCCGCAGCGCTGTGAATTGTGCGGATTTTCGCACATGGAAGAGGGTGCTGTCGTGCGGATTCTCGCCCTCCCTGTTTCGACAAATGCTTGATGTTGCTGGATTCAGCAATTGGCCCACCGCTTGCTTTCATGAGCAATCAGTTGGGGCCGCCCGCCCAGCCGGTGCAAATGCCGGACGAAAGAACGGGCCCCCGCCAGGAACGCCGTTCTTAGGAACGCCACGAGGAGAGCAGCATGAGTGCAGACATGTCCGCCGAGCGTCAGGGTGCGGCTCACAAGGCCGCGGTGCGCAAGCCCTTCTACACCAACCTGACCTTCCAGGTTCTGACCGCCATCAGCCTCGGCATCCTGCTGGGGCATTTCTACCCGTCCCTCGCGGTGGAGATGAAGCCGCTGGGCGACCTGTTCATCAAGATGGTCAAGATGGTCATCGGCCCGATCGTCTTCCTGACGGTCGTCACCGGCATCTCCTCGATCGGCAACCTGAAGAAGGTCGGCAAGGTCGGCGGCAAGGCCCTGCTCTATTTCGAGGTGGTGACCACCTTCGCGCTCGGCATCGGCCTGCTGGTGGTCAATCTGGTCCGCCCCGGCGCCGGGATGAACATCCACCCCGGCCAGTTGAAGGCCGACGCGGTGCAGAAATACGCCACCACCGCGCATGAGCATGGCTTCATCGACTTCGTCGTCGGCATCGTGCCCGACAATGTCGTCGGCGCCTTCGTCCAGGGCGACATGCTGCAAATCCTGTTCTTCGCCGTGGTGTTCGGCGTCGCGCTGTCGGCGATGGGCCAGAAGGGCAAGGTCGTCGAGGACATCTTCGACAAGATCGGCCACGCCCTGTTCGGCGTGATCGGCATCCTGATGCGCGTCGCCCCGGTCGGCGCCTTCGGCGCCATGTCCTTCACCATCGGCAAATACGGCGTCTCGTCGCTGACGGCGCTGGGCCAGCTGATGGCCTCGGTCTACCTGACGATGGCGATCTTCATCTTCGTCGTGCTGGGCGCCATCGCCCGGATCCATGGCTTCAGCATCTGGAACTTCGTCCGCTACATCCGCCAGGAACTGCTGATCGTGCTCGGCACCTCCTCGTCGGAGTCCGTGCTGCCGCGGATGATGGAGAAGATGCAGAAGTTCGGCTGCTCCAAGCATGTCGTCGGCCTCGTCATCCCCACCGGCTATTCCTTCAACCTGGACGGCACCTCGATCTACCTGTCGATGGCCGCGATCTTCATCGCCCAGGCCTTCAACGTCGACCTGACGATCTGGCAGCAGCTCTACATCCTCATCATCCTGATGCTGACCTCGAAGGGTGCGGCGGCGGTCACCGGCGGCGGCTTCGTCACGCTCGCCGCCACCCTGTCGGCCACCGGCGTGCTGCCGATCGAAGGCTTGGCCCTGCTGCTCGGCGTCGACCGCTTCATGTCGGAAGCCCGCGCGCTGACCAACCTGATCGGCAACGGCGTCGCCACCGTCGTCGTCGCCAAGATGGAAGGCGAATTCGACGAGACCAAAGCGGTCGCCGAGTACCAGCAACACTTCAAGGAGCCGGCGCTGGCCCGGATCTGAGGAACCGCGAAGGACGCACGGCACATATGCGGGGCTGGTTTTTGGAAAATCCGCAGATGATCCATCCGGTGCGCCGGAGGATCCGGTAGGATGAGGGGGACGTTTCGATTTGCTTCGAATCGTCCCCCTTCCGTTTCGGAGGGCGGTTGGCGCACCAGTTCGAATGGGCTATAACCGCCGTCCAGGTGAAGTGACGCAAAAAATTAACTGAAATCTTGTTAACCGGAGGAAGAGACCCGATGTCCGGCGATTTTGAGGCGATGGCGCTCGAGTATCACCGCAACCCGCGGCCCGGCAAGTTGGCGGTCGTCGCGACCAAGCCCATGGCGAACCAGCGCGATCTGGCGCTGGCCTATTCGCCGGGCGTGGCCTACGCCTGCACCGCCATCGCCGAGGATCCGTCCAAGGCGGCGGAGCTGACGGCGCGGGCCAATCTGGTCGCCGTGGTCACCAACGGCACCGCGGTGCTGGGGCTGGGCAACATCGGGCCGCAGGCCGCCAAGCCGGTGATGGAAGGCAAGGCCGTCCTCTTCAAGAAGTTCGCCGGCATCGACTGCTTCGACATCGAGCTGAACGAGCTGGACGTCGACGCTCTGGTCGACACAATCGTCCGGCTGGAGCCGACCTTCGGCGCCATCAACCTGGAAGACATCGCCGCCCCGGCCTGCTTCGAGATCGAGCGCCGCTGCCGCGAGCGCATGAAGATCCCGGTGTTCCACGACGACCAGCACGGCACCGCCATCGTGGTGGGTGCGGCCGTGCTGAACGGGCTGGCCCTGGTCGGCAAGGACATCTCCAAGGTCAAGGTGGTCTCCACCGGCGGTGGCGCCGCCGGCATCGCCTGCCTGGACCTGATGCTGTCGCTGGGCGTGCGCCGCGAGAATGTCTGGCTGGTCGACCGCATCGGCGTGGTCCACAAGGGCCGCAACGAGGAGATGAACGAGTACAAGGAGGCCTACGCGCACGACACCGCCGCGCGTGCGCTCTCCGACGTCATCGACGGCGCCGACATCTTCCTCGGCCTGTCCGGGGCCAAGGTGCTGAAGCCGGAGCTGCTGGCCCGCATGGCCGACAAGCCGCTGATCCTGGCGCTCGCCAACCCGGAGCCGGAGATCATGCCGGATCTGGCGCGGGAAGCCCGCCCGGACGCCATCATCGCCACCGGGCGTTCCGACTTCCCCAATCAGGTCAACAACGTCCTGTGCTTCCCCTTCATCTTCCGCGGCGCGCTGGATGTCGGGGCGACCACGGTGAACGAGGCGATGAAGATCGCGGCGACCCACGCCATGGCCAACCTCGCCCGCGCCGAACCCTCGGACGTGGTGGCGGCGGCCTATGTCGGTGAGTCGCTGCGCTTCGGCCCGGACTACATCCTGCCCAAGCCCTTCGATCCGCGCCTGATCGTCGAGGTCTCGTCGGCGGTCGCCAAGGCCGCCATGGAATCCGGCGTCGCCACCCGGCCGATCGCCGATTTCCGCGCCTATCGCGACCAGCTCAACCAGTATGTCATCCGCTCCGGCCTGTTCATGAAGCCGGTGATCACCAAGGCCAAGACCGCGCCCAAGCGCGTCGTCTATGCCGAGGGCGAGGATCCGCGCGTGATCCGCTGCGCCCAGGTGGTGGTCGATGACGGCATCGCCCAGCCGGTCCTGATCGGCCGCCGCGAGGTGATCGAGCGGGTGATCGGCGAGATGGGCCTGCGCCTGAAAATCGGCAAGGATGTCGAGGTCATCGAGATCATCCGCCATCCGCGCTATGCCGACTTCACCGAGCATTACCGCAAGCTGATGGGCCGCCGCGGCGTGTCGCCCAGCCATGCCGCCAACGTGGTGCGCACCCAGCCGACCGTCTTCGGCGCCCTGATGGTCCGCAACGGCGAGGCCGACGCGCTGGTCTGCGGCACCACCGGCCGCTTCAACGAGCATTGGGCGCATATCTGCGGCCTGATCGGCCTGCGCGAGGGCGTGAAGGTCGCGGCGACGATGAACGCCCTGATCTCGCAGAAGGGCGTTCACTTCATCACCGACACCTATGTCAACCCCGACCCGACCGCCGAGCAGGTGGCCGAGATCGCCCGGCTGGCGGCGGACGAGGTGAAGCGCTTCGGCATCGAGCCGAAGGTGGCCCTGCTGTCGCATTCCAACTTCGGCAGCGCCGACACGCCGTCGGCCCGCAAGATGCGCGCGGCGGTCGAGCTGGCCTGGGCGCAGATGCCGAATGTCGAGATCGATGGCGAGATGCACGCCGACGCGGCCCTCGCTCCCGCCATCCGCAAGGAACTGCTGCCCGACAGCCCGCTGAAGGGGGAGGCGAACCTGCTGGTGATGCCGACGCTGGACGCCGCCAACATCGCCTTCAACATGATGAAGATCCTGGGCGAGGCGCAGAATGTCGGCCCGATCCTGCTGGGCGTCCAGCGGCCGGTCCACATCGTCACCCCGTCGGTCACCACCCGCGGTCTGGTCAACATGACCGCCGTCGCCGTGGTCGATGCCCAGCTCGCCGAGCCGGTCAACGCCGCCCCGGCGGGCGTGGAAGCCTGATCAACGGGGGAGGGGGCGCGGAAGACCGCCGCGCCCCGTTCCCCCGCGTCCAATTCGTGCTATCCCTTACCCGTCGCCACCCCAAACGGCACGGGCATGAGCAGCTTCCCCCGCAAATCCGGCAATCCCGCTGCCGCCACCGCCGCGGCGCTGGTCGGGCAGGCGGTGGCGCTGCATCAGACCGGCCGCCTGGCCGAGGCAGAAGCCCTCTATCGTCAGGCGCTCGCCGCCCAGCCTCGCCAGCCGGACGCCCTGCATCTGCTGGGCATGATCGCCTGCCAGACCGGCCGCTTCACCGAGGCCGCCGAGCTGATCGGGCAGGCGGTGGCGGCCAAGCGCGACGTTCCCGATTACCATGCCAACCTCGCCTACGCCCTCCAGGCGCGGGGCCGCCCCGCCGAGGCGGAACGGGCGGCCCGCAACGCTTTGCGGCTGCGCCGTCCTTTCCCGGAGGCCGCCAACACGCTGGGCAACGCGCTGAACGCCCAGGGCAAGAGCGCCGAGGCCGCCGAGGCCTACCGTGCCGCCCTGCGCGCCCGTCCCGATTACGCCGAGGCGGAGGGCAATCTCGGCATCGTGCTGCGCGGCCTCGGCCAAGCGGCGGAGGCGGAGCCGCTGTTGCGCCATGCCCTGGCGGCCAATCCGGCCTTGACCGAAGCGCGCGCCGCCCTCGGCCTCGCCCTGCTCGATCTCGGGCGCCCGGACGAGGGGGAGGGGATGTTGCGGGGCGCGCTTATGCGGAAGCCGGACCATGCCGGGGCGGCTTTCGCCCTGGCCGGAGCGCTGCACCGTCGTGGCGCAGCCGCCGAGCCGGCCTATCGCCGCTATCTGACGCTGGAACCGGGGGATGCCGAGGGCTGGAACGCCCATGGCCTCGCCCTGCAAAACGCCGACCGCATCGATGCCGCCGCCATCGCCTTCGCCCGCGCCCTGCGTCTCCAGCCGAGCATGGTGGAGGCGCTGACCAATCTCGGCACCATCCATCGCCTGCGCGGGCGGGCCGCCGAATCCGCCGACCTTCAGCGCCGGGCCTTGGACCTGCGCCCCGGCTACGCCGCCGGTCACACCAATCTCGGGCTCGCCCTTCAGGATCTGGGGGACGAGGCGGGTGCCGAGCAGGCGTTTACCGCCGCGCTGGAGGCCGATCCAGCCCAGGCTCCGGCCCGTTTCAACCGCGCCATCCTGCGCCTGCGCCAGGGCCGGCTGGCGGACGGCTGGGAGGATTACGCGGTCCGCTTCGAATCCGCCCGGCTCCAGCCCAGGCGTCCCCTCGACCTGCCGGCGTGGGATGGCGGCGATCTCGCCGGCCGCCGCCTGCTGCTGTGGGCGGAGCAGGGGCTGGGGGACGAGCTGATGTTCGGCTCCCTGCTGCCCGAAGCCCTGACCCGCTTCCCGGACGCCATCGTCGAATGCGAGCCGCGGCTGGTCCCGCTGTTCCAGCGTTCCTTCCCCGGCACCCTGGTGCGGGCGCCGTCGCGCCGGCGGACCGATGCCGATTGCCATCTGCCCTTCGGGTCGCTGCCCCGGCTGCTGTGGAACAGCGCGCCGGTCCCGGTCCCCCCGGCCGGCTGGCTGAAGCCGAATCCCGAGCGGGTGGCGGCCTGGCGGTCGCGGCTGGACGGTCTCGGCCCCGGCCTGAGGGTCGGAATCGCCTGGACCAGCCAGCGCGTCACCGCCGAACGCCGGCATGCCTACACCAGCCTGGAGGAGTGGGAGCCGCTGCTGAGTCTGCCCGGCCTGCTTCCCGTCAGCCTCCAATATGATGGGCGGGAAGAGGAGATCGCCGCCGTCGAGGAAAGGCACTCCCTGCGCATCCACCGTTGGGCCGACCTCGATCAGCTCGCCGACCTCGACGGCACCGCCGCCCTGATGGCGAACCTCGATCTCGTGATCACCGTCGCCTCCGCCGTCGGCGAGATGGCGGCGGCATTGGGTGTTCCGGTCTGGCGGCTGGGGCGGCGCGACTGGACCCAGCTCGGCACCGCCGTCCGCCCCTGGTTCCCCACCATGCGCTGTGTCCAGCCCGAAGGCGGATATGGGGTTGGAACGGCTATTCCAAAAGTAAAGCAGATGCTTATAAGACTTTCCGCAGGTGATTCGTGAGCGTGGCCGACTGGTTCGCCGAGGCGCTCCACCACCATCAGGCCGGCGCGCTGGACGCGGCGGCCCCCCTGTATCAGCGCGTGCTCCAGGTGGAACCGCGCCATGCCGATGCCCTGCATCTGCTTGGCGTCCTCAACCATCAGCGGAATGATAACCTTCAAGCCCTTGATTTGATTTCAATGGCGGTCGAGCTGGCCCCCGAGGTCGCCGATTATCACGCCAACCAGGGGATCGTCCTGCAACGGCTTGGCCGGCTGGCGGAGGCCGAAGCGGCGCAGCGCCGGGCATTGGGCCGCCAGTCCGACCATGTCGCCGCCCACTTCAATCTGGGGCTGGTGCTGGCGGCGCGGGACCGGCTGGCGGAGGCGGCAACCCACTATGCGGAAGCCTGCCGGCTCTCACCCGGTCTCGCCGATGCCCAGCTCAATCTGGGTGCCGCCTTGCAGGGGCTTGGCCGGGCGGAGGAGGCGCTGGCCGCCCACGCCCGTGCGGCGGAATTGCTGCCCGGCGATCCGCGCCCCTGGACCAACCGGGCCGTCAGCCTGCGCCATCTCGGCCGCCTGGACGAGGCGGCGTCCGCCCTGCGCGAGGCGGCAAGGCTGGGCGGCGGCGTGTCCGACCCCACGGCTCTCTCGGCCCTGGCGGCGGCGTTCCATGCCGATGGCCGTCTGGAGGAGGCGGCGGAGCGCTATGCCGACGCGCTGCGCCTCGATCCAAGAGATACGTTTTCTCTCAATGGCCTGGGGCTTTGCCTTAAAGTTCTTGGTCAATTGGAGGATGCCGCCACCTGCTTCGATGCGGTCACCGGCATCCAGCCCGGCCATGCCGATGCGCTGGACAATCTCGGCAGCGTGCGCGGCGCCCAGGGGCGTCCCGCCGAGGCGGAGGTTTTCCATAGCGAGGCCATCCGCCACCGCCCAGACTTCGCCGGCGCCTGGAACAATCTGGGTAATGCCCGCCACGCCGCCGGCCGCACCGCGGAGGCCTGGCCGGCATGGCATGTGGCGCTGTCGCTCGATCCCGCCCGGCCGGAAACCCACACCAATCTCGGCAACGCCCTGCGCGGCGCCGAACGCTTCGCCGAGGCCGAGCGGTCGCAGCGCCGCGCCATCCGGCTCGCCCCGCTGGAGGCGATGGCCCGCAACAATCTCGGCCATCTGCGCCAGGGCCGGCACGACCATGCCGGTGCCGCCGCCTGCTACCGTGGCGCGTTGGCGCTGGACCCCGCCTATGGCGAGGCCTGGAGCAATCTGGGGCTGGCCCGCCAGCGGCTGGGCGACGGGGAAGGGGCGGAGCGCTGCTACGACCGCGCCGTCGCCTTGCGGCCCGATCTGGCGCTGGCCCATTTCAACAAGGGGCTGCTGCGGCTGGAGACCGGCGATCTCGATCGGGGATGGCCGGGCTATGGCTGGCGCTTCGGATCGGGGCAGGTCGGGCAGGGGCGCCAGCCCCGCGCCCAGGCCTGGCGCGGCGAGGATTTGGCGGGCCGACGCCTGATGATCTGGGGGGAGCAGGGAGTGGGCGACACCATCCTGTTTTCCGCCCTCTGCCCCGAACTGGCCGGGCGGGCCGTCTCCACCATCCTGGAGGTCGACCACCGTCTGGTGCCGCTGTTCGCCCGTTCCTTCCCGAGCCTGCGGGTGCGGGCGCAGGCGCTCGACGCCCGGGGCCGGGAGGCGATGGCGATCCCCGATTACGACCGCCATGTGCCGATGGGCTCCCTGCCCCGCGTGCTGCGCCGCCGGCTGGCCGATTTCCCGCCACGCCCCTCCTGGCTGGTGCCCGATGCCGGGCTGGCGGAGCGCTGGCGCGGCCGGCTGGCGGCGCTCGGCCCCGGCCTGCGCATCGGCATCGGCTGGCGCAGCCAGATGATGACGGCGGAACGCAGCCTCGCCTATCTGCCGCTCGACACCTGGGCACCGCTGTTCGCCTTGCCCGGCATCCGGTGGGTCGTGCTGCAATATGGCGATGTCGAGGAGGAGGTCCGGCGGACCGAACAGATGTTCGGAATTCGGCTGCACCGCTGGGACGATCTCGACCGCAAGGATGATTTCGATGGCGTCGCCGCCCTGATCAGCGGGCTCGACCTCGTCATCTCGCCGGCCATGTCGGTCGGCGAACTGGCCGGCGCGCTGGGCACCGCGGTCTGGCGCTTCGGCACCCGCGACTGGACGCAGTTGGGGGCGGAGGTCCGCCCTTGGTATCCGGCGATGCGCCTGTTCCAACCGCCTCCCGGCGAACCGCTGTCGGCGACGATGGCCGACATGGCCCGCGCCATCATGGCGCTCTCCCCCCGGCCGGATACCCTCTCTCCCCTCCAATCATCGGCGGCATCACGATTATCGACGGCGTCCCACCACGCAGCACAGGCGCTCGCCCTGCATCGGCAAGGCCGGCTGTCGGAGGCCGAAGCCCTTCACCGTCATGCCGTCGCCGCCGCCCCGGCACAGGCCCCCGCCTGGACCAATGGCGGCCTGACCCTGCTGCGGCTCGGCCGACCGACGGCGGCGATCCACTGGCACCGGCGGGCGGTGGCGCTGGATCCGGCCTTCCCCGAGGCGCTGGGCAATCTCGGTGTGGCGCTCCAGGCCGAAGGCGCGGCGGAGGAGGCGGCAACCCGGCATCGCCGCGCCGTCCGGCTGCGTCCGACGCAGGCGGAAAACTGGGGCAACCTCGCCGCCGCCCTGCTGGCCGCCCGGCTTTTCAAGGAAGCGGAAACCGCCAGCAGCCGTGCCGCGGCCCTGGCTCCCAGCCTCGCCGGGGTGCTGGTCACGGCAGCGACCGCCCTGAAGGGTCAGGGGCGCTTCGCCGAGGCCGTCCGCCTATGCCGCAGGGCCTTACAGGTCGCCCCGGTTTCGGCCCCGGTTTCGGCCAAGGGATGGAGTATGCTGGGCGCAGCCCTGGAGGGTCTGGGACGGTGGAACGAGGCTCTGCTGGCCCACCGGCGCGCCACGGCGCTCGCCCCCGACCTGCCGGATATCCTGGTCAACCATGGCCATGCCCTTTTGATGGCGAGCGAGCGTTCGCCCGCCCGCCGCTGGAGCGAACGCACTGTGCGGCTGGCCCCCGGCCGCGCCGAAGCGCGGATGAACCGCGCCCTGCCGCGGTTGGCCGAGGGCGATCTCGCCGGTGGTTGGGAGGATTACGCCCACCGCTTCGCCACCGGCGACGCCGTGCCCCGCCGCTTCGCCATCCCCGAATGGCAGGGCGACGCCTTGGCCGGCCGCCGTATCCTGGTCTGGGGCGAGCAGGGGCTGGGCGACGAGATCCTGTTCGGCACGGCGCTGCCCGATCTGCTGGCCTTCCAGCGGGCTGGCCGGGTGATCGTCGAATGCGACCCGCGCCTGGCCGGCCTGTTCGCCCGCGCCTTGCCGGGGGCGGAGGTCCGGGCGCCGACGGAGAACCCGCAGGACGCCGATTGCCATGCGCCGATGGGGAGCGTCGCCGCAAGGCTGCGGCCCAGCCTGCGGCATTTTCCCCCGACCCTCGCCTTTCTCGCCCCCGATCCGCGGCTGGCGGCGCGATGGCGCGACCGTCTGTCCGCGCTTGGCCCCGGACTGCGGGTCGGCATCTGCTGGCGCAGCAGCCGGATGACGGCCGACCGGGCCGGCGCCTACAGCCGGATCGACCAATGGGGACCGGTCCTCGCCGTGCCGGGTGCGACCTTCCTCAGCCTTCAGTATGACCGGCATGACGCCGAGCGGGAGGAGGCCCGGCGTCGCTTCGGCAATGTGCTGCATCATTGGCCCGATCTCGACCAGCGCAACGACCTGGAGGGGGTGGCGGCCCTGATCTCCGGCCTCGACCTCGTGATCTCCGCGCCGACCGCGGTGGGGGAGCTGGCCGCCGCCCTCGGCATCCCGGTGTGGCGGATCGGATCGGCCGGCGACTGGTCGGCCATGGGGGCGGCGGTGAGACCATGGTTCCCATCCATGAGGCTTATGGACCAGCCCGATGGCCATGATGCGACCTTGGCCGCCGTCGCGCGGTGCTTGCGCCGTCTGGCCGCTCGCCGGGAGGCGGCGGCATGACCTTCGGAGGAGGGCGGTAAGAGCAATTCCGCATTGCGATTCCCGTGCGCGCCCTTTATCGACTATGGCCGTCGGGGCCCGCGCAGGGTGGGTGACGCGACGCCCGTGCCGTCGTAAGCTGGCTGCACAAGCCGGACGGCGACAGCGGGCTTGCAGGGAAAGGACGGTCGGTGCGGTCTGAGGACGCTCTTGCCAACATAGACGTCGCGGTGCTCGCCGGCGGGCTGGGCACGCGCATCCGAGGCGTTCTGGGCGACACGCCGAAGGTTCTGGCCCCGATCGCGGGCCGGGCCTTCCTCGGCCATCTCCTCGACTATCTGTCGACCTACGGATCGCGCCGCGTCGTGCTTTGCCTGGGCCATCTGGCCGACCGGGTGACCGCATGGCTCGCCCGCGGCGATTCGGCCGGCACCATCGACGTCGTCTGCCAGATCGAGCCGCGCCCGCTCGGCACCGCCGGCGCGCTGGGCTATGTCCGCAAGGAGCTGCGCAGCAGCACCATCCTGGTGGTGAATGGCGACACCTTCCTCGACGCCGACCTGCGCGCCTTCATCGCCTCGCACCGGCTGTCGGGGGCGGAGGCGTCGGTGCTGTGCGTGACGGTGGAGGACGCCTCCCGCTTCGTCCGGGTGGAGATCGGCCCGGACAGCCGCGTCCGCCGCTTCCTCGACAAGGCGCCCGGCACCGGCACCATCAATGCCGGGGTCTATCTGTTCTCCGCCGCCTTCCTCGACCGCTTCATCGCGGCGGGTGCGGTGTCGCTGGAACGCGACGTGCTGGAGAAGCTCCCTCCCGGCACGCTGAACGCCCATGTCGCCAAGGCCCGCTTCCTCGACATCGGCACGCCGGAAAGCCTCGCCACCGCCGCCAGCGTGATCGCCGGCCGCGAGTCCTGACCACCGCTAGTCACCCCCCGCGCGTCACAGACTGCCACTGGACTTGAGGCGGTGTGCCGGGCCAAGATGCGCTCCGACCAGCCCGGTGCCCAGCCCCGGCGCCGCCCTCTTCGGACCAGTGCCATGGCCGTCATCCTCATCCGCGCCGACGCCTCGCCCGCCATCGGCACGGGTCATGTCATGCGTTGCCTCGCGGTGGCCGAGGCCCTGCGCGATCAAGGGCACGAGGCGCTGTTCGCCAGCGCCGAATCCACCCCGGCCATCGACCGCCGCCTGTCCGCCGACGGCTTCCGCCATGTCTCCATCGCCGGCCCGGTGGGGGAGGCGGCGGATCTGGCCGCCACCCGTTCCCTGCTGCGGCGGGAGCATGGCACCGCCGTGATGCTCGACGGCTACCGCTTCGGCGAGGCCTACCGCGCCGGGTTGCAGGCGGCGGGCGCCAGGGTGCTGGCCTGGGACGATCTGGGCGACGGCACGCCGCTGCACGCCGACCTGGTGGTCAATGCCGCGCCGCAGGCGGCGGCCCTTCCCTATGAGACGATGGCGCCCGGCGCCGTCCTGCTGCTCGGCCCCGGCTATGCGCCGTTGCGGCGCGAGCTGCGGCTCGCGGCCCGGACGCCGCGGCTTCGCGTCGCCGACCGGCCGGTGCTGCTGGTGACCTTCGGCGGCTCCGATCCGCTCGGCCTGACCGGTCCGGTTGTGAGGGCGTTGGCGGAAGGCCGGCCCGCCGGCTGCCGGATCGCCGCCGTGGTCGGCGGCAGCAATCCGCGCGCGGCCGAACTGGCGACGCTGGCCTCCGATGAGGTTTCCGTGGAGATCGACTGTTCCCGCATGGGCGCGCTGATGGCCGAGGCCGGGCTGGCGGTTTCGGCCGGCGGCGGCACCATGGGGGAATTGGCGGCGCTGGCGGTGCCGACCCTGCTGGTGGTCACCGCCGACAACCAGGCGATGGCGAGCGGCGACGCCGCCGGGCTGGGCTGGAGCGATGCCGTGGATGCCCGCGGCCGCGATCCGGCCCAAGCGGCGGCGGCCATTGCCGAGCGGGCGCTCGCTCTCTGGGCCGATGCCGGACGGCGGCAACGGATGCAGGATGCCGCCGCGGCACTGCCGCTGGATGGCGACGGGGCGGTACGCATCGCCCACGCCCTCACCGGCCCGCCGCCGAAATCCGGCGGCGCCGCCCGGCGGCGGACGGCGCTGGCCTGACCGTCACATCAATTGAAGACGCGTCAGCTCACCACGCGCCAGCTTCCGTCCTGCTGCTGGCAGGCGGTGCCGAAACCCTGTTGGGCCCGGCCCTGGACCACGATGGTGGTCTGGTATTCGCGGCAGAGCTGGCCCTGCGGCCCGGTGCCCTCGCGCACCGGCGTGTAGCTGCCGTAATTGCCGGTATCCGGGTTGTTCCAGCGGATGGTGCTGCCGGTCGGCGCGGTGTAGGCGTTGACCGCCGCCTGCTGGGCATAGGTCTGGTCGGCGCGGTCGAGCGAGGCGCCGGCGGCATTGCCCAACGCCGCACCCAGCAGCGTGCCGACGCCCACCGCCACCAGCTTGCCGCTGCCGCCGCCGAAGCGTGATCCGGCCAGTCCGCCGACCACGCCGCCCAGCACGGTGCCGGCCGTCTGCTTGTTGGCGCTGACGCCGCCATAGGAATCGCCATAGCCGGGTTGGGCGCAGCCGGCGAGCGGAGCCGCGAGCAGGCTGGCGGACAGCGCGGCGGCGAGGAAGGGGCTGGCTTTCATGGTGGCTCTCGTCCTGTTGGATCGTCACGAAACGGTGGGTACCTGCCCCCATCAACATGGCTGGTCCGCATCTTATTCCCGGCGCGTGACGCAGCCCCTCGCTTGCTCCTATGATCGGATCAACGGTTCCGCGAAAGGAATCGACGACAAAGCCTTGGGAGGAAACGAACATGCTGCCGAATGCGGACAGCTATGACGCGGTGGCGCGCGCCTTTTCCTGGCGGGTGCCCGACCGCTACAACATCGGCGTCGACGTCTGCGACCGCTGGGCGGAGGCCGAACCCGACCGCCTCGCCCTGATCCACAAGCGGCGCGACGGCGGTGTCGAGGAATACCGCTTTTCCGACATCCGCGCCCTGTCCAACCGCTTCGCCAACGTGCTGGCCGCCCAGGGGGTGGATCGCGGCGACCGGGTCGGCATCCTGCTGCCCCAGGCGCCTGAGACCGCCCTCAGCCATGTCGCCGTCTACAAGCTGGGCGGCATCGCGGTGCCGCTGTTCTCGCTGTTCGGGGTGGAGGCGCTGGAATACCGGCTGGCCGATTGCGGCGCCCGCGCCGTGGTCACCGATGCCGCCGGGGCCGCCAAGATCGCGCGGATCCGCGACCGGCTGCCCGAGTTGCGCGCCGTCTTCCGCATCGACGGGTCCGCTCCCGGCTGCCTGGACTGGCATGGGCTGTGCGACGCGGCGTCCGATCACTTCACCCCGGCCGACACCGCCGCCGACGATCCGGCGCTGATCATCTACACCTCCGGCACCACCGGCCAGCCGAAGGGCGCGCTGCATGCCCACCGCGTGCTGCCCGGCCATCTGCCGGGGGTGGAGATGTCGCACGACCTGTTCCCGCAGCCGGGCGACCGCATCTGGACGCCGGCCGACTGGGCATGGATCGGCGGATTGCTCGACGTGCTGCTGCCGGCCTGGCACCATGGGGTGACCGTGGTGTCGCACCGCTTCGAGAAGTTCGACGCGGAGGCCGCCTTCGCCCTGCTCGCCGAATTCCAGGTGCGCAACGCCTTCCTGCCGCCGACGGCGCTGAAGATGATGCGGGCGGCGGCGGACCCGCGGACCCGCCATCCCTTCGCCTTGCGCTCCGTCGCCAGCGGCGGCGAGACGCTGGGCGCCGGGCTGCTCGATTGGGGCCGCGAGACCTTCGGCGTGACGATCAACGAATTCTACGGCCAGACCGAATGCAACATGATCGTGTCCTCGGCCGCCACGCTGATGGCGCCGAAGCCCGGCATCATGGGCCGCCCGGTGCCCGGCCATGAGGTGGCGGTGATCGACGGCGAGGGCCGGCGCCTGCCGCCGGGACGGCTCGGCCTGATCGCGGTGCGCCGGCCCGACCCGGTGATGTTCCTCGGCTATTGGAACAATCCCGAGGCCACCGCGGCCAAATTCATCGGAGAGTGGCTGGTCACCGGCGACCAGGGGGAAGCGGACGCCGACGGCTACATCCGCTTCGTCGGGCGGGACGACGACGTCATCACCTCGGCCGGCTACCGCATCGGACCCGGCGAGATCGAGGATTGCCTGATCGGCCATCCCGCCATCCGCATGGCGGCGGTGGTCGGCGTGCCCGACCCGCTGCGCACGGAGATCGTCAAGGCCTTCGTCGTGCTTCAGGAGGGGGTCACGGCGGACGACGCCCTGGCCGCCGCGATCCAGGAGCATGTGAAGACCCGGCTGGCCGCCCACGAATATCCGCGCGCCATCGAGTTCCTCGACAACCTGCCCATGACCACCACCGGCAAGATCATTCGCCGGGAGTTGAGGAACCGTCCATAACATCATGACAGAGCTTATTTTATTGGCCGCGGCCTTCCTGGCCGGGGCGATGAACGCGGTCGCCGGCGGCGGCAGCTTCCTGACCCTGCCGGCGCTGATCTATGCCGGGGTGCCACCGGTCGCGGCCAACGCCACCGGCACCGTCGCCCTGCTGCCCGGCTATGCCAGCGGGGTCTATGGCTACCGCCAGGATCTGACACCGGTCGGCACGCTCGGCCTGCCGCTGCTGTCGGCGGTCAGTCTTGCCGGTGGATTGGCCGGGGCCGGGCTGCTGTTGCTGACGCCGGATTCGGTGTTCCGCGGCATCGTGCCGTGGCTGCTGCTGGCGGCGACCGGATTGTTCGCCTTCGGCACCGTCCTGGCCCGGCGGCTGCGCAGGCTGGGACTGCATGGCGACCGGGCGATGCTGGGCACGCTGTTCGCCGTCTCGGTCTATGGCGGCTATTTCAACGGCGGGCTCGGCATCCTGCTGCTGGCGCAACTGAGCCTGTTCGGCATGACCGACCTCAACGCCATGAACGGGCTGAAGAACCTGTTCTCCGCCGTGCTGACCGCCATCGCCGTGCTCGCCTATGCCGCCGGTGGGGCGGTGGACTGGCGAAAGGCGTTGCTGATGACGCTGGCGGCGGTGGCCGGCGGCTATGTCGGCGCCCGGCTGGGGCGGAAAATCCCCAAGTCGGTCCTGCGCGCCGGCATCATCGCCGTCGGTCTGGTGATGAGTGCGGTGTTCTTCCTGAAATGATCGCGCTATAGAGGGCGCACCCCGCCTTTGTGGATCGATCCGCCGCCATGCTGACCGTAACCGACCTCGACCTGTACTATGGTGACGCGCAGGCGCTCGACGGCGTCACGCTGCGGGTGGCGGAGGGGCGGACCACCGCCATCGTCGGCGCCAACGGGGCGGGCAAGACCTCGCTGATCCGCAGCATCGCCGGCATCCTGAAGCCGGCGCGCGGCAGCATCCGCTTCAAGGACCGCGAGATCGCCGGCCTGCCCAGCCATGTCGTCTGCGACCTCGGCATCGGACAGGTGGCGGAGGGGCGGCAGATCTTCCCGACACTGAGCGTGCGGGAGAATCTGGAGATGGGTGCGGTCATCCCGCGCGCCCGCGCGAGCGCGCGCCAGACCTATGACAGCGTGCTGGAGCTGTTTCCCCGCCTGCGCGAAAGGCTGGACCAGGCCGCCGGCACCCTGTCCGGCGGCGAGCAGCAGATGCTGGCCATCGGCCGCTGCCTGATGGGCAAGCCGGACCTGATCATGTTCGACGAACCATCGCTCGGCCTGTCGCCCGCCCTGGTGCAGGAGCTGTTCCGCATCATCCGTTCGCTGGCCGCCGACGGCATGACCATCATCCTGGTCGAACAGAATGTCGCCGCCTCGCTGCGCCTCGCCCAGGCCGCCTATGTGCTGGAAAACGGACGGGTGGTGCTGTCGGGAACCGGGGAGGCGCTGCTGGCCGACCCTGCGGTGAAACAGGCCTATCTGGGGCTGTGAGCCCCTCATCCTCCCATCCCCTTATCCTCCCATCGTTGAATATACGGACCATCGGCGTTCCCCCTATGCTGACCTCTCGGCAAAGAGCGGGCGGGGATGATGACGGCGGGCTGCACCAGACGGACGACATTGCTGGCGGCCGGCGCGTTTCTGGCATCGGCGGCGCTCGGGCGCGGCGCGGCGCCCGATGACCGGCCGGTTGATCGCCCGGCCGTCCGCGCTGGGGTGCTGAAATTCGGCACGGTCAGCTGGGAACTCGACACCGTGCGCGCCAACGGATTCGACCGGCAGGCCGGGATCGACCTGCAACTGGTCGAACTGGCCGGCAATCCGGCCACCCAGGTGGCGTTGCAGGCCGGCGGCGTCGAGGTGATCGTCTCCGACTGGCTGTGGGTGTCGCGCATGCGCGCCAAGGGGGAGGCGCTGTCCTTCATCCCCTATTCGACCGCCGTCGGCGCCCTGGTGGTGCCGGCCGATTCAAAGATCGCCGGGGTCGGCGATCTGCGGGGCAAGCGCATCGGCGTCGCCGGCAGCCCGCTCGACAAGAGCTGGCTTCTGCTGAAGGCGCTGGCCGGCGACCGCCATGGCCTGTCGCTCGACCGCGATGCCCAGCCCTTTTTCGCGGCTCCCCCGCTGCTGAACAGCAAGGTCGCCGATGGTGGCCTGGACGCCGTGCTGACCTATTGGTCCTTCGCCGCCCGGCTGGAGGCGAAGGGCATGCGCGTGCTGATGACGGTGTCCGGCATGCTGGAGGCGCTGGGCCAGCCGGCGGCGGTGCCCGCCATCGGTTATGTCTTCCGCGAGGACTGGGCGCGGGCGAATCCGGCGGCCCTCGCCGGGTTCCAGGCGGCGACCGCTCGGGCCAAGACCCTGCTGGCCCAGTCGGACGCCGCCTGGGAGCGGCTCGCCCCGCTGATGCAGGCGGAGGACGACGCCACCTTCCGCACCCTGCGCGACCGCTACCGCGAAGGCATTCCGCGACGCTGGACGGAGGAGGAGCGGGCGGGGGCGGTCATGGCGGCGGCGGAACTCTATGCGCTGCTGGCGCGTCTCGGCGGGCGGGAGCTGGTCGGCGACGCGCCCGCCATCGCTCCCGGCACCTTCTGGACCGGCGGGGCTTAGCCGTTGCGCCGCGCCCTGATGCCCCTGCTGTCGATCCTGCTGCTGTTGGCGCTGTGGCAGGCGGCGGCGCTCTCAGCCGGCGGGCGCCTGCTGCCGGGACCGCTGCCGGTGGCGCAGGCCCTGCTGCGCGAGGCGGAAAGCGGGGCACTGCTCCATCATATGGGCGCCACGTTGCTGCGGGTGCTGGCGGCCTTCGCGCTCGCCATGTCGGTCGGGGTCGGGCTGGGGCTGTCGATGGGGCGTTCGGTCGTGATGGACCGGCTGTTCGGTCCCTGGCTGGTGTTCTTCCTGAACCTGCCGGCGCTGGTGGTGATCGTGCTGGCCTATGTCTGGTTCGGCCTGACCGAGGCGGCGGCCATCGGCGCCGTCGCGGTCAACAAAATTCCCAACACGGTGGTTCTGGTGCGGGCCGGGGCCCGCGCCATCGACGAGGGGCTCATCGAGATGGCCCGCGTCTATCGTCTGTCGCCCACCGACAGGCTTCGCCATGTTCTGCTGCCGCAACTCACCCCGACCATCGCCGCGGCCGCGCGGTCCGGCCTGGCGCTGATCTGGAAGATCGTGCTGGTGGTCGAACTGCTCGGCCGCAGCGACGGCGTCGGATTCCAGATCAACCTTCTTTTCCAGACCTTCGATGTCGCAGGAATCCTGGCTTACAGCATCGCGTTCGTGGCCGTGGTCCAGCTTCTGGAATATGGCGTCCTCCAGCCGGCCGAGCGGCGTTGCCAGCGCTGGCGGCGGATGCCCGCTGAGGCTTGAGATCCGCTCCAAGCGCTTCGGCGCGGTGGAGGCCCTCCGCGGCCTGACCCTGTCCGCCGCGGCGGGGGAGGTGGTGGCGTTGGTCGGCCCCAGCGGCTGCGGCAAGACGACGGCGCTCGGCATCGCGGCCGGGCTCGACCGCGACTTCGACGGGGTGGTCGCGGTCGGGCCGGGACCGGGCGGCGGTTCCGCCAAACTCGGCTATGTTTTCCAGGAGCCGCGCCTCTTGCCCTGGCGCAGCGTAAGGCGGAATCTGGCGCTGGTCCTGCCGCGTCCGCTGCGCCGGGGACCGGCGGTGGACTCGATGCTCGACGCGCTGGAGCTGTCCGCCGTCGCCGACCGTTTCCCGACCCAGCTTTCACTGGGCATGGCGCGGCGGGTGGCGCTGGCCCGCGCCTTCCTGGTGGAGCCCGACCTGCTGCTGATGGACGAGCCCTTCGTCTCGCTGGACGAGGCGACGGCGCTCCGCCTGCGCGCCCTGCTGTCGCGGCTGCTGGATCGGCGCCCGGCCACCGTGCTGCTGGTCACCCACAATCTGCGCGAGGCGCTGGCGCTGGCCGACCGGCTGCTGGTGCTGGCACCCTCTCCCGGCCGGGTGGTGGCCGAGGTGCCGGTGACGCTCCCCCGCGCCGCCCGCGACGATGGCGCCATCGAGGCCCTGCGCCGCGAGCTGCTGGCACGGCCGGAGCCGGCCTTCCGGCTGCTGGCCTGACGCGTCGGATCATCCCTTCACGGCCTGTGGGTTCATTTGCCGCTCGTGCCGCCAGACCGGCTGCGCTATCTTGCCGGCTGGCCGGAGTGGTCCGGCCGCCTTTGCGGGAGCGGCGGAGCCGGATGGCCCTCGGTCGGTTGACAATGCGGCGGGTGCGGAGGCCAGGCTTGATGGCCGGGATGGTCGCGCTGTTGTTGCAGGTCATCGCCTGGGGCTGGATGCCGCTGGCGTCCGGCGCCCCCCGTAATGGAGAGATGGCGCCGCTGCTGATCTGCTCCTCCGGCGGGCTGACCAGCATCGCCGTGGATGCCGCGGATTACGCGATCGGCGACAATGGCAGTCAGAAGGCGCCGGACCATGCGGTCACCGGCCTCGGCCATTGCCCGCTCTGTCCGCTGGTCGCCGGGCTGGCCCCGCCGCCGCCGCCGCTGACGGTCGGCCCGGCCCTGGCCATGACCGACGACACCCGCCTGCTGCCGGCCGAACGGATCGCCGCCGGCTGGTTCCTGTCGACGCTCCAGGCCCGGGCCCCCCCGTCCATCGCCTGATCTTTCCAAACTCGCCAAGCCGCTTGCCACAGCCGGTCATCGCGCTCGTTCCCATGTCCGGAGCGGGGAAGACCATCGTGGCGGCCTGCAAGCCCGAGCCCCTCAAAGCCGGCAAATCCAATCCAAGCTCCGAGACGGCGATCGTCTCGGCGCCCCCTTGCTGTTCACAGCCGCATTCCAGGAGACGAAGTCCATGAAACGCATTCTCGGCATCGCCGCCGTCCTCGCCCTGTTCAGCGCCGGCGCCGCCCTGGCCCATGGCTACAAGGCCGGTCCGATCGAGATCGGCCACCCCTGGGCCCGCGCGACCGCCGCGTCCGCGCCGAATGGCGGCGCCTACCTGTCGCTGAAGAACACCGGGACGGCGGAGGACCGTCTGGTCGGCGCCTCCACCCCGGCAGCGGAAAAGGCGGAGCTTCACACCCACCTGAACGAGAATGGCGTGATGAAGATGCGGGAGGTTGCCGGAGGCATCCCCGTCGCGCCGGGCGAAGAGGTGAAGCTGGCACCGGGTGGGTTGCATATCATGCTGCTCGGCCTCAAGCAGCCTTTGGAAAAGGGCTCCCGCGTCCCGATGACCCTGCGCTTCGAGAAGGCCGGGACCGTCGATGTCGAGATCGCCGTCGAGGCGGCCGGGCAGGCGGCACCGGCCGAAGGCCACAACCACAACGCCGAGCCGGCCAAGTAATCCCGCGGCTTTTGAAGAAGACCGCCGTCAGCGGCTGCGCGATCCGCGCCAGGACGGAATATTCCGCCCGGTCACGGTAAAGGCCATCCGCCTGGTCGATGCGGATGCCGGCCTGCCGCACCGGCTCATGGTGTCGGAACCGCCCGGATGATAAGGTCCGGCGCCTCTCAGCGCGGCCGCCCCTCAACCCGGCGATGGCGGGCCAGGGCGTCGGTGAGGTCGAAATCGCGGAACGGCTTGCCGATCACCGGCCGCGCGCGGTGCGCATCGGGCAGCCCCCCCGTGCCATGGCCGGTGGTGAAGATGAAGGGAATGCCGGCTTCGGCCAACCGGTCGGCCACCACATCGACCCGCTCGCCGCGCAGATTGACGTCCAGCAGCGCGATATCGAAGCCCCCCGTTTCGATCAGCGTCAAGGCCGCCGAGACGGAGCCGGCGGGACCGAGGCAGCGCACGCCCCGGTCGAGCAGGGCGTCCTCCACGCTCATGGCGATCAGCGGTTCGTCCTCGACGATCAGGACGGTGAGATCGGACAGGGTCATCTCGGTCACAGCGGGCTCACTCGCGACGACAGGGGGATGGTCAGCCGGCATTGCACGCCGGCCGGGTCGAAAGCAAGGACCACATCACCGTCCAGCTCATGCGCCAGACCGCGCTCGATCAGGCGGGAGCCGAAACCACGGCGGGTCGGCGGCTCCACCCGCGGCCCGCCACTCTCGCGCCAGAGCAGGACGAGCGCGCCGCCATCCTCGTCGCGGATGGAAGGACCGGGGGCGGGCCGGGCGACCCGCCAATCCAGATCGACACGGCCGTTCTCCACCGAAAGGGCACCGTATTTCGCGGCGTTGGTGGCGAGTTCGTGGAAGGCCAGATGCAGGGAGACCGCCACGCCGGTCGCCAGGGTGACCGGCGGGCCGCCGACCCGGACACGCCCGGCATCGACATGGGGCTCCAACGTCAGGGCGGCGATCTCGCTCAAGGACGCGCCCTGCCAATGGCGGCGGGTCAGCAGGTCATGGGCCTGGGCCAGGGCGCGCAACCGCGACTGGAACGCGTCGGGAAACGCCTCCACCGACGGGGCGGCGCGCAGCGTCTGCCTGGCGATGGACTGCACCATGGCGAGCGTGTTCTTGACCCGGTGGTTCAATTCCTCCAGCAGCAGGAGCTGCCGCTCCTCGGCCTTCTTGCGGTCGGTGATGTTGAGCGAGACGCCGGCCAGTCCGGTCGGAACGCCGTTGCGGTCATAGACGGCACGTCCGCGCACTTGGACCCAATGGACGGCGCCGCCGGGCCAGATCGTGCGGTATTCCGTTTCGAGCGGCGAGCCGGAGGTCACCGCATGGCGAACCGCCGCCTGCAAAGGCCTGCGATCCTCGGAATGGACGCGCTCCAGCAACCGGTGCCAGCTCGAAATCTCGGCAGGGTCGGAAAGCCCCAGATTGGCCGCGCAGATCGTCGAAACGCGCAGCCGTCCACTCGCCAGCGTCAGCTCCCAAGACCCCAGCCGTCCGGCCTCCAGCGCGAAGCGCAGCCGTGCCTCGCCGTCGGCCAGGGCCTTGCGCTTGTCGGCCAGTTCGTTGCGGTCGCGCGCTTCGATCAGGGCGCGGCGGACCACGACCTGCAGGCGCTCCATGCGCAGCTTCACCACATAGTCCGTGGCGCCCTTCTTCAGCGCCTCGATGGCGGTCTCCTCGCCCAGCATGCCGGAGACGAAGATGAAGGGGACCCGCGGCAGCCGGTCGCGCGCGATCGCCAGCGCCGACATGCCGTCAAAATCCGGCAGGTCGAAGTCGGACAGGATCAGGTCGAAGGAGGAGCCGCCGGCGACGGCATCGACAAAGTCCCGCCGGGTCTCCACCCTGTGGATATCGAACTGATGATCGGTGATCATCATCAGATGCTCGCGCACCAGATCGGCATCGATGCCGCTGTCCTCCAGCAGCAGGACGCGGCAGGAAATCGCCGGGGTGGAGGCTGCCGGATCGCCTTCCGCAAGCGGTGAACCGGCATGGCGGCCGGCGGTGGACGTCATCAACTGCGCCATCAGCCGCCACGCGGCCGGCGGGGGTGACAGCCCGGCGGCGGCTCGTTCAGGATCGCCCAGAAACTGCCGATGTCACGGATGGCGTCGAAGAATTCCTTGAACCCGACCGGCTTGACGACGAAGGCGTTCACGCCCAACCGGTAGCTGCGGACAAGGTCCTGCTCCTCCTTCGACGAGGTCAGCATGACCACCGGAATGGCCCTGGTGCCGTCATCGGCCTTGATCCGCTGCAACACCTCGATTCCGTCCACCTTCGGCAGTTTGATGTCGAGGATGATGACGGCCGGATATTTGGGATCGGTCGGCTTCGAAACCGCCTGCCCATCCGCATCGAAGAGATAGGACAGCGCCTCCGCCCCGTCACGGGCGACGACGATGTCGTTGGCGAGCTGCGCCTCGGCGAAGGCCTCCAGCGTCAGCTCCAGATCCTTGGGGTTGTCCTCGACCAGCAGGATGGGTTTCAGCGTGGCCATGGGGCTACCTCGGTTGGGCGGCCGCGGACCGCGGCAGGGAGAAATGAAAGGTCGCACCCTGGTTCAGACCGCCTTCCGCCCACACCCGCCCGCCGTGGCGTTCCACGATGCGGCGGACATTGGCGAGACCGATGCCGATGCCCTCGAACTCCTCCTCGCGGTGCAGACGCTGGAAGACACCGAACAGCTTGCCGGCATAGGCCATGTCGAATCCGCGCCCGGTGTCCCGCACGAAGAACTCGACGTCCTCGGCGGTCTCGCGACATCCGACCTCGATCTCGGCTTCGGCGCTGTCGCGCGTGTATTTGATGGCGTTGGACAGCAGATTCTGCATCACCAGACGCAACATGGTCGGATCGCCGTCGACGCAGGGCAGCGGATGCAGGATCCAGCGAAGGTCGCGGCCATGCAGATCGGGCTCCAGCAGATGGCGCACCTCCTCCACCAGCCGGCCGACATCGACCTCCACCCGCGCCAGCGTGGCGCGGCCCAGTTGGGAGAAGTGCAGCAATCCGTCGACCAGCCGGCCGGCCGAACTCGCCGCCTCGATGATGCTGTCCAGATAATGGCGCTCCCGCTCGTTCAGCTTGTCGGCGGCACGGGAACGCAGGAGCTCGGCATAGCTGGTGACATGACGGAAGGGAGCCCGCAGGTCGTGCGACACCGAATAGGAGAAGGCGGCAAGCTCACCGTTGCTGCGGCGAAGCTCATCGTTGAGAGCGGCCGTCTCCTCGGCCTGACGCAGAACGATGCTGACGATCGCATTGCGGAAATCGCCGGCCGCCTCCAGCTCGCCATGCCGCCAGGGCAGGGACTGGCCGCGCACCGTCTCCTTCCAGGCCTCGAAGGAATTGCGGGGGGAAAGCCTGCCGCCGGCATCCTGCGGCTTCCTGGGATCGCCGGCCCAGTCGATGGACTGCACGATCTCCGTCCGGAACCACAGCAGATAGCTGGGATGCAGCTGGGAAATGGAGATGGCCAGCAGACCGCCGAAGCTTCCTTCCCTCCCGGCCATCCCGACGGTGGCGGGAAGCTCGGCCGCAAGCCGGTGGGTAGCGAACAGATCCCTGACGCCCTGAGCGGCGAGCGCAGCGGCGATGGCCTCGACCACCTCCTGCGGCGGCGTGCGGCCGACCAGCCGGCAGTCGCCGTCGAACAGGACCGCCGCGCCTTCGGCATTCACCAGTCCCAGAAGCGCCTCCCGGTCCTCGACCAGACCGTCGACGAAGCGTTCCGCCGCCGCCATATGGGCCAGCAGCCGGGCCTGTGTACTTTTGGACCGGATGCGATGGTCGGCATCGACCGCCCGCTCCAGCGCGATCATCTGGCTGGACAGCACCTGTCCCAACAGGTCGCAGGCGGTGCGCACCGCGAAGGAGACCTGCCGCGGTTCGGCATGGTGACAGGAAATCAGGCCCCACAGCCGCTCGCCGTCCAACACGGAGATCGACATGGAGGCCGGCGTGCCCATGTTGCGCATATAGTCCCGGTGCACCGGCGATACGCTGCGCAGGACCGAGAAGCTGAGATCCAGCGGTGGCGGCTCCCAGCCATCGGTAAAGGGGGCGGGCAGGGCGGCGGACAGAATGGGGGTCGGCTGATAACGGGCATCGGCGATCAGCCGCAGGCGGTTCAGCGCATAGAGCCGCCGGGCCTGTTGCGGGATATCGGATGCCGGAAAGCGCAGGCCAAGATAGGAGGGCAGGCGGCCGTTTCGATCCTCGGCGATGACGGTGCCGTTCCACTGCTCGTCGAACCGGTAGACCAGAACGCGGTCGAACCCGCTCAACGCGCGCACCTCCTCCGCGGTGCAGGCCAGCAGGGCGGCGAAATCGGCGGCGGCCTGCATGCGCCGGATGCCCTCGCGCAACTGCGGATACAGGGCCTCCAAGGTGCCGGCGCCGGAGGCGGGCAGCAGTTCCAGCTCCAGGATCAACAGGTCGCCGGACCGGTGGGCGATGGCCTGATAATCGCTCCCCTCGGGCAGGCGCAGGATGTCGAGCTGGACCGGCTCGGCCGGGGCCGCGCGCAGGCCACGCAGGAGGGAAGACTTGGAAGCGGTGTCGATCAGATCGCCGAGCGGCTGGCCGAAGGCGGCGGCCAGCGGCCGGTTCAGCACCGCCCCGGCATCCGCGCTCGCACGGATGAGACGCAGGCTGTCCGCCTCGACGGCCAGAAGATGGCCATGCGGCTGGATGCTGCCGGGGCTGTGTATCGGTTCACGCGCGCAGGTGTCGGGATCAAGCGCGCCTGTCGTCATCTGGGGCCGCGGTTCCGGTCCGATTGCGGGCGTCACGGTCGTCCTTTGCTCAACTCGGTCATCGGTCCGTTGGGCGTTCCCGGAATGGGTCGGCATCAATCACGGCTTGCCGGCATCGGCCGAAAGATATCAGCGGCATCCGGCCCGAGCGGCAGCATGTCCTTTCCCAGCCCATACATTCATTATCATAGGATAAGTTTCTGGATCGCTCCGCGATTTTCTCGAAAGACCATCCATTTATCATAATACTAAGATCATAATTTTCTTTGACGAGGGCGGTATCTGAAGATCAACTTCAGAACGCTGGTCACCGCCAGCAGACCGATGATGAAGATGATCGGGATGGCCCAGCCAAAGATCTTCGAGGGCGGAATCAAGCTGAAGTGCGACAACACGTTTATGTGGATGGTCGAGCGGTGGCGACCCAATGCATCGGCGATCGCAGCCACCGGCATCTTGGCGTCGCGCATATCCTGGATTCTGCGAATAATGTTCACCCATCAGCGCTCACGACCCGTAAAGCCCTGTGATTACAAGAAAGTTGCACTTCAGAATAGAACCTACCGAGCCTACACAACAAAGACACATAACTTTCGTTATGGAAATATCTGTAGGAGGATTGCTCATGTCAGGAGCGTCAGATACCTAACCACTCTGCGCGTTTGATCCCTGTTGCTGACAGGCTTACCCTGAGGCTGTCAACAACGTGTCAGGTGCGTCATGCACCTTCAGCGTATCGTGATGCCTTCGGGCTTGGTCAGTTGGACAGCTTTCGACGACCACGGTGTGGTGGTTCCGGAAATCCGCGACTTTGTGCTGTTCCTGGAGGCACGCCGCTATGCGCCCAGCACCGTCCGACACTACGCCCGTCATGTCGTGCAGTTGGGAAATCATCTCGGAGCCTTGGGTAAGAGCTTCGCGCAGTTGACGGTTCCAGAATTCGACCGTTTCCTCATGACGGCGGTTCGATATGGTAGCAGCCAGGCTTCCGCCCACGCTCGAATTGTGCCATTGCATCAGGAACGCCATGCCGGCTCCGTCAGCTTGCACAACCAAGTCTTGTTTTCCATCAAGGGCTTCTATCAGTTCCTGGACCAGCGGCAGAGTTCAGCGGTCTTCGCTGAGGCCGAACCCTCTGTGCCAATGAGAGTGATACCAAAGCCGTTAAATTTTGACCTGTAAGGCCCACGGGTAACCGCATGTGGAGCGGATGCGGCCGGGTTCGGCGAGGATGCGGTTCCAGACGCGACAGCAGACGTCGAGGATGGCGTTGAGGTCGGTGAAGAGCCGGTGGGACAGCAGGGTGTCGCGCATGACCTGCCAGAGCCTTTCGATGGCGTTGAGTTCCGGGCTGTAGGGCGGGAGCGGCACGAGGGTGATGTTGGCCGGCACGGCGAGATCGCCGCTGGTGTGCCATCCCGCCCCGTCGATCACCACGGCGGCATGGGCGCCGGGGGTGACGGTGCGGCTGATCTCCTCCAGCATGAGGTTCATCGCCTCGGTGTTGGCGCGCGTCATGACGATGGCGGCTCCGGTGTCGCGCTCAGGACAGACCGCGCCGAAGAGATAGGCCGACTTGAAACGATGATCGCGCACGGCGCGCGGCCGGCTGCCGCGCGGCGCCCAGCGCCGGGTCAGGGTGCCTTTCTGGCCGATGCGGGCCTCGTCCTGGAACCAGACCTCCACGGCGCTCGCCTCGGGGTGGTCCTCTCCGATGGCGGCGAGGCGTTCGGCGAAGTTTTTTTAAACGCCTCCTGGGCCGGTGCGTCGGCCTTGGGATGGATCGGGCGCGGCGTCAGGAAGGACAGCTTCATGCGGTGCAAGCGGTCCTGCATGCCGGTGCGGCTGTAGTCCGCCCCGAAATGCCGTAGGGCCAAGTCGCGGATGTGGCGAACCCGGTACTCGACGACGCCGTCCCGTTCGACCTCGGGGCCGGCGGCGATCAGGTCAGCCAATTCCGGCTCCAAGGCGTCGGCGAGCAGCGGCGGCCGGCCGCAGCGCGCCCGATCCCGCAAGCCGTCCACCCCTTCGGCGTTGTAGCGCACGACCCAGTCGCGCAGCGCTTGCCGGTCCATGCCGGCTTGCCGCGCCGCTTCCGCCCGGCTGACGCCGTCCAGCGCCATGGCGATCGCCAGCAGGCGCCGGCACACCCGCCCATCGCTCTCGCCGCGGGCGAGGCGGCGCAGGTCTTCCGAGCTCAGGTCGGGGCGGATCGGCAGGGCGGACATGGCTGTGCTTCGCTCAATGGTGAGACCTGGCACAGGGAATCACTACCGGCGCTGAACCGCAAGCCACAGACCCGGCGAGTCAGAAGTTTCCGGCTCTGGTATGAGACACCGTGCCCCCTGAAGTTTAAGCTTGAGGGGGTAGGAAACTGATTTCGTGGTTATGCCCAACAAGATGCCCCTGTCCGCCCCTGTATCGGAGGCGGTTCCCGACGCCGGTGAGACGCCGCGGGTTGTTGCCGCGCCTGTGGCAGTTCCCCCGGAGTTTTCGTCGCGTCCGAAGCGCCGGACCTTCACGGCGGCGGAGAAGCTGCGGATCCTCGCCGAGACGGATCGGGCGGCGGACACCGGTGGGATCGCCGCGATCCTGCGGCGGGAAGGTCTTTATTCGTCGGCCCTGACCGACTGGCGCCGGCAACGCGATGCCGGTGCCTTCGAGGCGCTGAAGCCGCTCAAGCGCGGGCCGAAGGCGGCTCCCGCCAACCCGCTGGAGGCGGAGTTGGCCAAGGCCCGCCAGGACATCGCCCGCCTCCAGCGCCGCCTGGAACGGGCCGAGGCGGTCATCGACGTCCAAAAAAAAATCTCGGACCTGCTGGGGATTGCCTTGCCTCCCGCCGACAGCGACGAGACGCCGCGATGAGCGCGATCGCCACCTTGGCCCCCGACCGCGGTCTTGTGAGTGCGGCCTGCGCCGCTGTCGGCGTCGCCCGCGCCAGCGTCCATCGGCATCGGGTCCGGCTGGCCGGCCGGGAACCGGCGCCTCGCCCCCGGCCACGCCCGCCGCGGGCGCTCGCGGTCCAGGAGCGCCAGACGGTGCTCGCCCTTCTGCGCGAGCCGCGCTTCGTCGATCTCGCCCCGGCGGAAGTCTACGCCACCCTGCTCGATGAAGGCGTCTATCATTGCTCCATCCGCACCATGTACCGCCTGCTGGCGGAGCATGACGAGGTCCGCGAACGCCGCGACCAGCTCCGTCATCCGGCCTACCGGAAACCCGAATTGCTGGCCAAGGCCCCGAACGAGGTCTGGTCCTGGGACATCACCAAGCTGATGGGGCCGATGAAGTGGTCCTATTACTACCTCTACGTGATCCTCGACATCTTCAGCCGCCGCGTTGTCGGCTGGTGCGTCGCCGATGCCGAGAGCGCCACCCTGTTCAAGGCGCTGTTCGAGGAGACGCTGACCAAGAACGCCGTCCCACCCGGCCAGTTGACCCTGCACGCCGATCGAGGCGGCCCGATGAAGGCCAAGGCGACCGCTCTCCTGCTCGCCGACCTCGGCGTCACCAAATCGCACAGCCGGCCCCACACCTCCAATGACAACCCGTTCTCGGAGGCCCACTTCAAGACCCTGAAATATCAGCCGCAATTCCCCAAGCGCTTCGGCTCCATCGAGGATGCCAGGGCCTTCTGCCGGGACTTCTTCACCTGGTACAACCGGGATCACCACCATGCCGGCATCGGCCTGATGACCCCAGACCAAGTCCATTACGGCCAAGCCGACGCCGTCCATGCCGCCCGCCAGCAAACCCTCGACCGTGCCTTTCGCCGCACACCGGAGCGTTTCGTTCGCAAAGCGCCTCAACCACCCGCAAAGCCAATCGAAGTCTGGATCAATCCGCCGCAAAAGCCAGAGACCATCCAAGCCTAATTCATAACTCGGGCTGTCTCACAGTCGTTGACCGTTCCGCCGGGCGCACGCCGGTGGTGACCGAGGACAAGCTACGCCGGGCAAAGGCGCTCCTCGCCCAAGGTTTCACGGTTCGTGAAGCCGCTGCGCGGATCAAGGTCGGAAAAACTGCGCTCTATGCCGCTCTTGGTGGCGACCCTCTTGATGCTGTTGATCCCGTGGTTTGATGAGTTCCTATTAAGCTCTCACATCCCGGACAATCTGATCACTTTCGTGTAGTGCCCCCAGCCCGTCGTCGGAGGACAAGCGACGGCCGTCAAAGCGCCCGATCACCGGCTTTCCGGCCAGAGGGGGACAGGCCGGGCAGCGGCAGGAGTTGGCGTCAGCACCCAAATCCTACGGCCGCTCCACGGATGCCGCTACACCCGCCAACCCACATGAATTTTCCCGGCTAACTGACTTTGATGAGACCGATCGCAAGATCCGACATTGAGGGAGGCTCCTCATCCGGCCAGCGCTGCGGTGCGCAGCCAAAGGGAACCGGGCGGCGAAGAAATCAAAGGTTGCTCTTCTTTCGTGTTAAACTACTTCCATGGGGATTTGCCGCCGGCTCAATACCGGATTTCTGCCGTAATGGCCAATCCGGCGAGCTTTGGCACAATCCCCGCCGATTTCCAGAATCGGTTTGGGGGTTTCCGGATGATCACCGTCTTCAGCGGCTCCGATCGGACCCGGCATGCAGAACTCTGCCGCCAGATGTATCGGCTGCGCGCCCAACTCTTCCTCAATCGCCGGAAATGGTCCGTAAAGGTCCGGGACGGCGAGGAAATCGACTGCTTCGACCTGCAGGACCCGGTCTATGTCTGCGTCACGGATCCAGATCAGCGACTGATCGGGTCGCTGCGGCTCCTGCCGACCATGGGGCCGCATATGCTCTCGGACGTCTTTCCCGAGGTCATGGGCGACGCGCGGCCCATCCGCCGTGCCGACACCTGGGAAAGCTCCCGCTTCTGCGTCGACACGCAGGCGGCGCGCGCCTTCCATCCCGACGGGATCAACGAGGTGACGCGCGCACTCCTGGGCGGGCTTTTCGGCTCGGCACGGGCACTCGGGTTGCAGTCGATTGTCTCCGTCTACGACATCTTCGTCGAACGGATCCTTCAGCGCGCCGGCTGCCGCTTTACGCGTCTCGGTCCGGTTCACGCCTATGACGGCCTGAACACGGTCGCCGGGCATTTCCCCGTCGAGATGAATCTTCCTTCGCGCTTCGTCGCCCCCGGCGCGGTGAAATCGACCTTGACGGAAAGCGACGCCGCGGACGGGGCGCCGATCGCCGGCACTCTGTCGGCAATCCTGCCGGCAAGATCGCTTTCCGTCGCCGCCGCGACGGCTGCTTTCCCGCAAGGCCGCGCCTGAGCGCGCGCGGCACACCATCCCGAACAAACCCGGACAAAAAACCATGGCCATCAGCGACAAGCTCATCGTGGTCGACACGCTGACGGAAGACGTGCTGCGCAAGCTGTTCAGGCGCGAGCACATCGTCGTACGCGTGCCGAAATTCTACAATCCCGAATACTGCGCCGCCCTCGCCGAGGGCGTCATGGCGGACATCGTCGACACGGCCGGTTCGGGCATCTACGCCAGCAACATCGACTCCCTGTGGGCCGCGCGACGGAGCGAGGATCGGCACCGCCGGTACTTCGAAACGGGTATCGTGATCCAGCGCCGCCTGCGGCAGGTCAGCGCGCCGCACGTCTCGCCGACCGATCTCCTCCGGCTCACGCTCGACGAAGCCTGGCCGGGCGGCACCGCCCTGATGTGCCGCAACGGCCTGAAAGCCCCCTTCGGGATCTCGCGCCTCTGGCGGGTCGGCAGCGAGGGGCTGCCGCACCAGGACCTGCTCAAGCGCGAACTGGGCGACGACAAGCTCGACGAGCTGAAGATCAGCGATCAGATCGGCGTCAACATCTATCTGACGACCTCGTCCGCAGGCGGCGAACTCGAAACCTGGGATTTCGTCGTCTCGGATGACGAGTATGAGGAAATCGCCCAGCGGTTCGAAGGCAGTTATGGCTACCCGCGGGAGATGTTGCCCCGGGAATCGCTCGTCGTCGCCCCCGAGGTCGGCGACCTGATCATGGTCAACACCGCCTGCGTGCACGCCATCCGCAAGATCGTCGACGGCGAACGGCTGACGATATCCGGTTTCGTCGGCTGCGCCGGCGAGGACCGGCACCTTCTATGCTGGAGCTGAAGGGATGGACATCCACACCCTTTCCCACCACCGCGCCGGCATCGGCGCGGACCTGCAGGCGCGCATCGACGGCATCACCCTGCCCGAGGATCTCGGATTCGGCAGGATCATGGCGCCGGTCGTGGCCAAGGCGGTCTTTCGTGACGGAGCCTGGGAAGCTCCCCGGCTGACCGCGCTCGAACCGATGGGCCTCTATCCCGAGACGCAGGCGCTGCATTACGGGCAGGCGATCTTCGAGGGCATGAAAGCCTATCGCAACCTCGGCGAAATCTTCGAGGCGCCGGCGCTGCTCTTCCGCCCGCGGGACCACGCACGCCGCTTCAACCGTTCCGCGGCTCGGCTCGGCATGCCGGAGTTCCCGGAAGACGTTTATGTCGACACGCTCGTCCGGCTCGTCGCGCATCTGGACCGGCTGATCCCCGACGCGCCGGGCCAGTCGCTTTACCTGCGCCCGTTCATGTTCGGCGCGACGCCGAGCCTTTCGGTGGTGCCCTCGACCGAATACGTCTTCCTCGTCTGCGCGACGCCCTCCGACGTCTTCTTCACCACGCCGATCAACGCCTGGATCGAGCGCGGCTATTGCCGGGCGGGACCCGGTGGCACCGGATCGATCAAGGCGGCTGGCAATTACGCAGCCAGTTTCCCCGCCGCGGCGAAGCTTCAGGGGAACGGCTTCCAGCAACTTCTCTGGCTCGACGCCGTCGAGCGCCGCAAGCTGGAGGAATTCACCGCGATGAACGTCGCGGTGCGCATCGGCGACCGGCTGCTCACGCCGGCGCTGACCGACACGATCCTGCCGGGGATCACCCGCGACAGCCTCCTGCGGCTCGCCACCTCCTTCGGCATGCCGATGCACGAGGCGACCATCGAGATCGAAGAGGTGCTCGACGCCATCCGCTCCGGCGGGGATGTCGAGCTGTTCGGCTGCGGCACCGGCTCGGTGGTCGCGCCGGTCAAGACCCTGGGTGACGAAAGCGGCCTGCGGCTCGACCTGCCGTCCCAACGCATCGCCGGGATGTTCCGCCGGAAGCTGCTCGACATCCAGCACGGCCTGGCACCGGCCCCCGCGGGCTGGCAGGTCCCCGTTGCCCCGATAGGAGCGTGACCTCCCATGACGACTGAAACGACGATTGAAGCGGCGGCCGGAACCGGGGAACTCTACGACGTCGTCGTCAACGACGAGCAACAATATTCGATCTGGCCGGCCGGCCGGGACGTGCCCGCCGGATGGCGCAAGGCGGTTCCGGCCCCGGCCCCCAAGGCCGAATGCCTGGAGCGGATCGAACGGGTCTGGACCGACATGCGTCCGGCAAGCCTGCGCCGCCGGGATTGACGATGCGGCTCTTCTGCATCCCCTATGCCGGCGGCGGCGAGGATGTCTTCGCCCGCTGGCAGGAGCATTTCTCAGCGGTCGCCGACATCCGGCCGGCGCGCCTTCCCGGGCGGGGCTCACGCTTCGGCGAGCGCCCGCTGGGGTCCATGACGGCGCTCGTCGCCGAACTCGCGCGCCAGTGCGCCGACGATGGCCGGCCGCTCGCCGTGCTGGGGCACAGCTTCGGAGCGATCGCCGCCTATGCGCTGGTCCGCCATCTCGAAGAGGCTGGCCGCAGCGTCACGCGCCTCTTCATCGGCGGGGCGCGCCCTCCCTCCCTGCCGTCCAACCGGCCGGAGATGCACGCGTTGAGCGACGGCGAACTGACTGCCGAAATCGGCCGGCTCGACGGCACGGAACCGGAAGTGCTGGCCCATGCCGACCTCATGGCGATGTTCCTGCCGGTTCTGCGCGCGGATTTCCGGTGCGTCGAGACCTATGGGCCGAGCCACGCCCCGGTCCGTTGCCCGATCACCGTCATGGGCGGCCGTCGCGACGCGATCGTACCGGTCGAGGATCTGGAGCCGTGGCGCGCGCTCACCGAAAGCGCATGTGTCCTGCGCCTTTTCGACGGTGATCACTTCTTCATCAATGCCGAACTGCCGCAGGTCGCGCGCGCAATCCGGGCGGATCTCGCACGCGACCTGATCGCAAGCGCCGGCATGCCCGCCAGCATGCCTCAAGCGATTCGATGAGAGGAGCGCCCCTCATGACCGCCAGCCCCATGGCCATGCGCAAATTCCCCGCGACATCGGCCCAGGAACGCCTCTGGCTCCTCCAGAGCATGCAGCCCGACAACAGCGCCTACACCGTCACCGAGGCGATCCGGCTGCGTGGTCCGCTCGACGTGGCCGTCCTATCGGGGGCCTTCGCGCAGCTCGTCGCGGCGCACGGCCAGTTGCGGGCCGTGTTCGGCCTCGACGGAGACGAACTGCATCAGACGGAGCGGGTTCCGGCGGATGTCGGCACCGAGATCGCCTTCCACATCATGGCACCGGAAGAGATCGACGCATGGCTGCGGGCGGAGACTGCGCGCAGCTTCGATATGGCGCATGGGCCGCTGTTCCGCGCGCATCTCCTTGATTTGGGCGGCAACGACCACCTGTTCGTCCTGAGCGTGCACCACATCGTGACCGATGGCTGGTCGTCCGGCCTGTTCTTCCGCCAGCTCGGCGATGCCTACCGTGCGATCCGGCAGGGGAGGACGGCGACGCCGGACGCCGGCGACTACATGCAGGTCGTGCGGCGCGAACGCGCCTATCTCGCCTCCGCGGCGTTCGACGCGGATTTCGAACGCGCAGCGGCGCTGCTGGACGGGCGCGTGGGGCCGCTGGCCCTGCCGACCGCCGGCAGGCCGTCGAAACAGCCCGGCGCCGCCACGACGCGCCGCACCATTCCCGCGGCGCTCGACCGGCGTCTCGACGCCCTCGCCCGCCGGATCGGCGTATCGAAGGTCATGCTCTATCTCGCCGGCTACGGCGTGATGCTGTCGCGTTTCGCAAGCCAGCCGACGGTCGCGGTCGCCGTCCCGTTCCTCACGAGGGATCACGCGAGCGATGCGGAGACCTATGGCCTGCAGCTCAACACCGTCGTCGTCCCGGTCGATCCGCGCCGCCAGGAGAGCTGGACGGCCCTGCTGCTGCGCATGCGCGACGTGGTTTTCGCCGTGTTCGAAACCGGCGCGGTTCCCTTCGACCGGCTGATGGCGCGCGTCGGCGGCCTGCCGCAGGCGATGCTGGTAGTCCAGCCCGACGCCTGCACCGTGCCCGTCTTCGATGGCGTCGAGGCGTCCTGGCATTTCGTCGAGAACGCGCACCCCAAATTCGACGTCCTCCTCCAGATTGATCGCGCCAGCGTCCGCTCCTCTTCCGACGCGGCGCCGGCGGAGGAACTGTTCGCGGCCATCGAGCATCGCACAGACACGATCACGCCGGCGCTGGCTTCCCGTATGCTGGAAGGCTGGTTCGCCCTGATGGGCTCCCTCGCCGACGATCCGGACGCCGGGATCGGCCCGCTCGACCTCACCGGCGGGGAGGATCGCGCCGAGACGCGCGCGCTGCTGCGGGCCGACGAAAGGCTCCCTCCCCTCGATCCTGTCACCGCCTTCGCCGACATCGCGGCGCGCATGCCCGAGGCGACGGCGATCCGCCACGACGGAAAGAGCCTGAACTACGGCGCACTCGCACGCCGGGTCGCCGCGATCCGCGATGCCCTCGTCGCGCACGGGATCGGACCCGGTGACTTTGTCGGCGTTTGCCTGCACCGCGTCCCAGATCTGATTGCCACGCTTCTGGCGATCCTCGATAGCGGTGCCGCCTATGTGCCGCTGGATCCGGCCTACCCTGCCAATCGGCTCGATTTCATCGCCCGCGACGCGTCCTGCGCCCTGATCGTGGGTGCGGCGGCCACGCGCGGCGTCCTGCGCGACCTTCCCGCGCACAGCCTCGACATCGCCGACATCGCCGGCGACGCGTCGCCGGCAGGCTTCGTGCCGACACGCGGACACGGCGCGGAAACGGCGGCCTATCTCATCTACACCTCCGGCTCCACCGGACGGCCGAAGGGCGTCATCATCCCGCGCCGCGCCCTGTGGGCCTTCATTGCATGGTCGCGCACCGTCTTCCCGGCGGACGACCTCGCCTGCGTGCTCGCCAGCACCTCGATCTGCTTCGACCTCTCGGTCTTCGAGATTTTCCTTCCGCTCGCCACCGGGGGGGCGATCCGGCTGGTGGAGACGGCGCTCGCCCTCGTCGAAGCGCCTTTGCCGGCCCCGAGCCTCGTCAACACGGTGCCGTCGGCGATGGCCGAGCTTACCCGCGCCGGCGCGCTCGGCGGAGCGACCCGCGTCGTCAACCTGGCGGGCGAGCCGCTCCCGAGGCGCCTGTGCGCCGAAATCGGCAAGCTGCTGCCGGCGGTGCGGCTCTGCAATCTCTACGGCCCGTCGGAAGACACCACCTACTCCACCTGGAGCGAGGTGGCGCTGGAGGACACGGACGAACCCCTCATCGGCTGGCCGATCTCCGGAACGAACTGCTACCTCCTCGACGACACTCTCCGGCCCGTTCCGGCCGGCGTGGTGGGCGAGCTGTATCTCGGCGGCAAAGGCGTAGCGCTCGGCTATCTCGGCCGTCCCGGACTGACGGCGGAACGCTTCCTGCCGGACCCGTGGCTGCCGGGCAGGCGGATGTATCGCACCGGCGACCGCGCCGTCCTCATGCCGGACGGCGGCCTGCGCTATCTCGGGCGCAACGATCATCAGGTCAAGCTCCGCGGGTTCCGCATCGAGACGCCGGAAATCGAGAGCGTCGCCGAACGCATGGCCGGCGTCGAACGGGCGCTGGTGACGCTGGTCGGACAGGACGACGCCCGCGAACTCGCGCTCTACTGGACGGGCGGTGCCTCGGAACAGGCGGTGCGGGCGGCGCTGCGGGAAACGCTGCCGGGCTTCATGATCCCCGGACGCTTCATTCCGCTGGAACGTTTCCCGCTCAACGCCAACGGCAAGATCGACCGCGCCCGCCTGCCGGCTCCCGCCGGGGCGGCGGCCGCGGATGCCGACCCGATGACACCCTCCGAACGGCGGGTCGCGGCGCTTTTCACAGAGATCACCGGCTCCGCCGCCGCCGCCGGCACCGACTTCTTCGAAAGCGGCGGACATTCGCTGCTCGCCATGCGGTTCATCGCCCGCTCGCAGGAGGCGTTGGGCGTGCGCCTGACCCTTGCGGAGATGTTCACCCTGCGCACCGTCCGCGCGATCGCCGAACGGGAGGAACGGGCGGCGGCGGCGCCGATGCAGGCGCCGCCGATCCTTCCCGGGTCCGGCGACGGGCCGGTCCCTCTTTCCTTCGCGCAGGAGCGGCTGTGGACCGTCGACCGGCTGCGCACCGGCAGCACGATGCTGAACATCGGGATCGGCACCGCCGTCGAAGGGCCGCTCGACGTCCGCGCCCTGCGTGCCTCGATCAACGCGCTGACGCGCCGACACGCCGGCCTTCGCCTGCGTGTCGGGCACGACGCCAAGGGACGCCTGCAACAATATGCCCGCTCCGACGACCGGGCGTTCCTGCGGGAAGTCACCGTCGACGGTGTCGCCGCCCGCGACCACGCGCTCGCGGAAATGCTGGCGACCCCCTTCGATCTCGCCATCGAGCCGCCGGCCCGCTGGATGCTTGTGCATGAGCCCGGCCGCACGGTTCTCGGATTGGTCATCCACCACCTCGCCGCCGACGCCTGGTCGCTCGACGTGATCATGCGCGAGCTGTGGGAGGCCTATGAAGCGGCGCTCGGGCAGGAGCCGGCACCGCCGTCGGATGCCGCGCCAGTTCCCTCAACCATCGACTATGCGCTGTGGCAGCGGCGCCTGCTCGACGACCCCGCGCGCAGGGAAAGCGACCTCGCCTATTGGCGCGAGGCGCTGGCCGATGCTCCCGAGCGTCTGCAACTGCCCTTCGACCATCCTCCGGCCCGCGCCACGAGCTATCGCGGGGCGCGCCTGAAGCGGCGCCTCGACGATGCCGCCGTCGACGGCCTGGCCGCCGTCGCCCGCCGTTCGGGGGCCTCCACCTTCGTCGGCCTGCTCGCCGTCTATCAGGCGCTTCTCGCCCGGCTGTCGATGCAGGACGACATCGTCGTCGGGATCCCGGTGGCGAACCGAGAAACGCCGGGGGCGGAATCGATCGTCGGCTGCCTGCTGAACACCCTGGCTCTCCGCGCCGATTTTTCCGGACGCCCCTCCCTCGCGGCGCTGGTCGGCCAGATGCAGGCCCGCTGCATGGAGGCATACCGGCACCAGACGACGCCGTTCGAACTGATCGTCTCGGCGCTCGACATACGGCGCGCGGTCGAACATACGCCGCTTGTCCAGGCCATGCTGGTGTTCAACGCGGATCTGGTCGCCGAACGCTCCCCGGCGGGCCTTGCCCTGGAAGGGATCGACATCCCGCCTCTCGACACCCAATACGACCTGACCCTGATGATCGGGCGCGACCGCCGCGGCTGGACCGCGCGCTGGGACTACCGGCGCGACCTGTTCGATCCACAAACCCTGGAACGGATCGCCGGTTTCTTCGAGACTTTGCTTGCCGAAGCGGTGCGCGCTCCGCACACGCCGCTCCACCGGCTGCCCTTGGGTCCCGCCGGCGCGATCGCACCGGCCCCGGACCCTGCCCCCGCCCCCCGCTGTCTGCACGAGATGTTCGTCGAGCAGGTCGCCCGCAGCCCCGAGGCTCCGGCCCTGCGGGATGCGGACGGGGCGATGACCTACCGCGCCCTGGACGGGGAGGCGGAGGCGCTGGCGGACCGGCTCGCCGCCTCCGGCGTCGGCCTGGAGGATCGTGTCGCGGTTCTCCTGCCGAAAAGCCGCGGATCGGTCGTCGCGGCGATCGCCGCCGCCAAGGCCGGCGCCGCCTTCCTCCTTCTCGATCCGGCGCTGCCGCAGGAGCGGCTGGAGCTGATCGTCGCGGACGCCGGCGCCGCGGTACTGGTCACCGATGCCGACGGGGCCGCCCGCCTCGCCGCGAAGGTGCCGCGGACCCTGCGTATCGACGGGACGGAAGCACGGGCACCCCGGCGCGCCGCACCGCCCATATCGCCCGACAGCCTCTCCTACGTGATCTACACCTCCGGCTCGACGGGCAGGCCGAAGGGGGTGCTCGTCACGCACCGCGGGCTGGCGCAGCTGCGCGCGCTGCATCGCGACGCCTTCCTGGCCGGCCCCGGCGCCCATGTCCTGCAATATGCGCCGCCCACCTTCGACGCGGCGGTGTGGGACATGGTCATGGCGCTGCTCAACGGCGCCTGCCTGCACCTCGCCCCGCCGGAAGAGCTGCTGCCTGGCGCGCCCCTGGCGCGGATGCTGGCCTCGCGCGGCATCACCCATCTTACCCTGCCGCCGTCCAACATGGCGATGGTGCCGCCCGATTGCGGACACCGGCTCGCCAATCTCGTCTTCGCCGGGGAAGCGCTTCCCGCCGAAATCGTGCAGCGCTGGTCGGGCGTCGAGCGGGTCTGGAACGGATACGGGCCGACCGAGACGACGGTGTGCGCCACGATCGGCCGGTGCCGGGCCGCCGTCGGCAGGGATGCCGCCGGCACGGAGGCGCCCGGCATCGGCCGCGCGCTCGCCGGCACCTGCGCCTATGTGCTCGACGAAGGGCTGAACCTGGTGCCGCCCGGCCTCGTCGGCGAGCTTCATGTCGGCGGCGACGGAGTGGCGCGAGGCTATCTCGGCCAGCCGGCCCGTACGGCGCAGAGCTTCCTGCCCGACCCCTTCGCGGCCCGGCCGGGGGCACGCATGTATCGCACGGGCGACCTCGTGCGGGTGCGTCCCGACGGCGAACTCGTCTTCGTGGGACGGGCCGACGAACAGGTGAAGCTGCGCGGCATCCGCATCGAGACGGGCGAGATCGAGAAGGTGCTGGCTGAACTCGATCCCCGGATCGGGGACGTCGCGGTCGTGGTCGCGGGATCGGGAAGCGAACGGCGGCTCGTCGCGTTCGTCACCGGGCCGGAAACCGTGGCGGAGGCGGCGCTGCATGCGGCGCTCGCCCGCAAGCTGCCGGGCTACATGGTGCCCGCCGCCGTGCAGCGGCTGGAGCGTTTCCCGCTGACGCGCAATGGCAAGCTCGACCGCAAGGCGCTGGCCGCCGCGGCCGCCCGGCCCCAAGCCGCGGCGGCGCATCGCAAGCCGCCGCGCGGCCCCGTCGAAACGCGGATCGCCAAAATCTGGAGCCGGCTTCTGCCGGGCGTCGCCATCGGCCGCGACGACTCCTTCTTCGCGCTCGGCGGCACCTCGCTCCTGATGGTGCGCCTGCACGAGGAATTGGATCGGCAATACCGGGGCGTTTTCAAACCGATCGACCTGTTCAGATTGAACACGGTGGCAAGCATCGCCGCCGAGTTGGAGACGAACGGCGCGATCGACGCCGAAGACGCCCTCGACCTCACCATCCGCCTATAGGACCGGCCATGCTCACGAAACCGAACCGGCCCGTCGCGATCATCGGCATCGCCGCCGCCCTCCCGGGGGGTGCCGGCGGCGATCCCGACCGCTTCGCCGACATGCTCGAACGCCGTGTGGACGCCGTCGCGCCGGTGCCGCCGGAACGCCTGCGCGACGGCGGACGGGACCCTGGGGCCGCCTTCGCCGAATGCGCGCTTCTCGATCGCATCGATGCCTTCGACCCGAAGTTCTTCGGCATGTCGATGCGCGAAGCCCGGCAGATGGATCCGCAGCAGCGCTTCCTGCTCATGCTCGCCTGTGAATCGATCTGGAACGCCGGCCGTTCGCTGGCGGACCTGCGCGGCAGCCGCACGGCGGTGGTGCTCGGCGAGGCGGCGGAGGACTATTCGCCGCTGCTCGCCGGCGAGGAGGTTCCGCTCGTATCGGGATATCTCGCCGCGGCCCAGGCGGGGCGGGTGGCCTATGCGCTCGACCTGCACGGGCCGGCCCTGTGCCTGAACACGGCCTGCTCCTCCTCGCTGGCCGCCATTCTCTCCGCCGTGCGCATGCTGCAACGGGACGAAGCCGACCTCGCGCTCACCGGGGGGATTCGCCTGTTCCCGCGTCCGCCATTCGCCGTCGTGCCGGGAAACGAGGGCATCCTCTCTCCGGGCGGGCGGGCGCGCAGCTTCGATGCGCAGGCCGACGGCACGGGGCTCGGCGAGGGGGGCGCGCTCTTCCTGCTGAAGCCGCTTGCCGCGGCGCAGGCCGACGGCGATCCGATCCATGCCGTGATCCTCGGCGGGGCGACCAATCAGGACGGCGGGCGCAGCAACGGCTTCGCGTCACCCAGCCAGACCGCGCAGGCCGATCTGCTGCGGGCGGCCTGGACGGATGCCGGCGTCAAGCCGGCGAGCATCGGCATGATCGAGGCGCACGGCACGGGCACCCGTCTCGGCGATCCGATCGAGTTCCAGGCGCTCGACGACGCCTTCGGCCGCGAGGACCGGCGCGGCGGCTTCTGCGTGCTCTCGTCGCTGAAGTCCAATATCGGCCATCTCGATTCGGCCGCCGGCGCCGCCGGCATGCTCAAGCTCGTTCTCGCCCTGCAACGCGGCCGTCGCTACGCCTCGGCCCATTTCACCGCGCCGAACCCCCATCTTCCGGTCGAAGGCTCGGCCCTGGTCCTTTCGCCCGAAACGCAAGCCTGGCCTTCTGCCGGCCCGCGCCGCGGCGGCGTCAGCGCCTTCGGCATCACCGGCACGAACGTCCATCTCGTGCTTGAAGAGGCGCCGGCGGAACCGCCGCCGCATGCGTCCTCCTCGCCCCTTCTCGTTCCGCTTTCCGCAACGTCCCGGGACGCGCTGCGCCGCCATGCCGCGACGCTCGCCGGCCATCTGGCCGCCGGCAAGGTCTCGCTTGCCGATCTCGCTTGCGTCCAGGCGGTCGGGCGCGATCACGAGACCTGGCGCGCGGCGATCGTGGCCGACGACGCCGACGACGCGGTCGCCGCGCTTCGCGGGATCGCGGACGGCGACGGCCTATCGGAGATCGGGAGCGAACGGGCGGTGACCTTCCTGCTGCCGCACGAAGGGGAGATCGATGCCGATCTCACCGCCGCATGGCTCGCGGCCTTTCCCGGCATCGGCCCGGCGATCGGAAACGACGGCCCCCATGCCGGGAAACTCGCCGTCATGCGGGCACTGACGGCGGCGGGACTGGTCGGACGCAGCCGGATCGGGCACGGATCGGGGAACGCCGTGCTCGACGCGCTCGATACCGGCACGGTCGCGGCAGCCGTCATGCAGCCGGCGCCGATCGATCCCGCCCGCCTGGGCGCCGCCCTCGACGGCCTGTCGGTCCAGGGGCCTTTCGTGGTCGCGACGCCGTGGGACGGGACACTGGCGGCGCAGGTGGCCGGAATGCTGGCCGGCAGGAACGGCGATCTCCTGCGTCTCGACGCCGGGGCCGAGCCGCGGCGGGCGCTCCTGGAATTCGCCGCCGCCCTCTACCGGGCGGGGGCCGCCATCCCCTTCGCGACGTTCGTCGTCTTCGTCGGCGGCTATGGGCGCCGGGTGCCGATACCGGCCGACCTGTTCGATCCGGTCCGCTGCTGGGTCGAAACCTTGCCGAAGCCTGCGGTCGCCACGACGACCGCCACCGCAGCCGCGGCGGCCATACCGGCGGAAGCCGATGGCGACGTGGAAAGCGTGCTCGCCGCGATCTGGCGCAGCCTGCTCGAAGCGGACGCGATCGGTCCCGAAGATGATTTCTTCGATCTCGGCGGTGACAGCCTGATGCAGGTCCAGCTTCAGAACGCGGTGCGCGACCGGCTCGGCTACGAACTCGATTTCAGCGACGTGTACGATCATCCGACGCTCGCCGCGCTCGCCGCCTTCATCGTGGCAGAGCGAGGCCGCACCGCCGGAGCCACACTCTGCCTGAAGGAAGCCGACGGCACCGAGACCGAGCGCGGACTGGCGGAGATCTGGAGCCGGCTGCTTGGCACCGACGCGGTTTCACGCCTGGACGATTTCTTCGATCTCGGCGGCGACAGCCTGATGCATGTCCAGCTGGAAAACGCGGTTCGGGAACGGTTCGGCGTCGGTCTTTCGATGGAGGACGTCTACGACGATCCGACCCTCACCGCCGTCGCCGCGCGGATCGCAGCGGCGGCCATTGCGGCGGCCCGGCCCGCGGCGCCGGCCGGCGGCAGCGAGGGGCCGGAAGCGCTGCCCGGTCGCGACCGCGCGCCAGCGACCAATTCCCAGCGGCGGATGTGGCTTCTCCAGGAAATGGCCCCCGCATCGGGCGCCTACAACGTCACCGCAACCTTCTCGCTGTCTGCCCGCGTCGATCCCGTCCGGCTGGCGAATGCGATGGAGCGCCTCGTCCGGCGCCACGCCATCCTGCGCAGCCGCTTCGCGCTCGAAGACGGCCGGCTCATGCTTTACGCCATGCCGGGCGTCGACATGGCGGCGCGTCTGGAAACGCATGGCATGGTTCCCGCCGGGCATGACGCCTCCATCCTCGCGGCGCATGCCGCCCGCCCCTTCGACCTCGCGGCGGCCGGTGCGTGGCGGGCGCTCCTGATCGAGGATGCGGGTGACGGAACGGGCCGTTTCCAGTTCGTCCTCCACCATGCGATCTGCGACGAGTGGTCGCTGGAGCTGCTGCTGCGCGAGATCGCCGCCGATTATGCCGGCGAACCGGTGGCGGCACCCCCGATGCAGTTCCTCGACTGGGCGGCCTTCGAAGCGGAGACGGGCGGAGACGGGCGGCTTGCTCGGGATCGCGCCTTCTGGACCGCAACCCTGGCCGGCGCCCCGCTCGAACTGCCTCTTCCGACCGATTTTCCCGGAACCGGCCGCCTCGACCATGACGGCGCCTGGCTGCGGCTCGCCGTCCCGGCGGAAAAGGTGACGGCGATGCGGGCCGCGGCGCGGCGGGAAGGCGGCACGCTCTTCGCATGGCTGATGACCGGTTACGCGGCCTTCGTCTCCCGCGTGTCGCAGGCGTCCGACATCGTGATCGGCGTCCCGGTCGCCGGACGCCATCATGCCGCCGCCGAGCGCATTCCCGGCTGCTTCATCAACACGCTGCCACTCCGTCTCGACACCTCGGGCACAAGCTTCCGCACGCTGTTCGCACGGGTGCGCGCGGGCCTGTCGGACGCGATGGCCCACGCCCGCTACCCCTTCGACAGGATGGTCGAGGAGCTGGGCGCGAGCGGCGAGGCCGGCCGGCCGCCCCTGGTCCAGACGCTGCTGTCGCTGCAAGGCGGCGGCCCGGCCGGCCGGATACCCTTCCGCCTCGGCGAGGCGGCCGCGACACCGATCCTGCAACAGACGCCGGTATCCTGGCTCGACCTTTCCGCCGTGCTGTGGGAGTGCGCGGACGGCGGCCTCGAAGGCATCCTCGCCTTCCGCACCGCCCTCTTCGAGGAGGCCACCGTCCGCAGCTTCCAGCGCGACTGGACGGAGCTGCTGGATGCCGGCCTTACCCACCCCGACGAACCGATCGAAACGCTGCTTCAAGAGGAGGCATGGTGATGCTTGCGATCCACAGAAACGAGGACGTTGCGCTCGACAGCAGTCTCAGGCGCTACCTCGAACAGGGTATCGACAGCCTCTGCAACGACGATCCCGCGATAGCCGACCTGCTTGAAGCGGAACATCAGCGCCAGATGAGAACCCTTTCGCTCGTCGCATCCTGCGGCGGCACGCATCCTTCCGTCCTGGCGACGACCGGCGCCAGCATCGTCAACGTGACGGCGGAAGGCTATCCGGGACGCCGCTATCATGCCGGCTGCACCTTCGTGGACAAGGCCGAACGTCTTGCGATCCAGCGGGCCTGCACGGCCTTCCGGGCACGCTTCGCGAACGTCCAGCCGCATTGCGCGAGTTTCGCGAACCATACGGTGATGGCCTGCTTCCTGAAGCCGGGCGATCCGATCCTCGGCCTGGCGCTCGACCAGGGCGGACATCTGACGCACGGCACCTCCGTCAACCTCAGCGGACGCCTCTACGACGCGCGCCATTACGGCATCGACGCCCAGGGGCGTGTCGATTACGCGCAGATGCGCGACATCGCCCATGCGCACAGGCCGAGGATGATCGTCTGCGGCACGACGTCCTGCACGCGGACCATCGATTTCGACCGCATCCGCGAGATCGCCGACGAAGTGGGCGCCCTGGTTCTCGCCGACGTCACCCACATCGCCGGGCTGATCGTGGCGGGGCTGCATCCGAGTTCGATCGACGCGGCGCATTTCACCACGACCTGTACCTTCAAGCAGCTCTACGGGCCGCGCGGCGGTCTCATCCTGATGGGGCGCGACGCCGACAGGCCGAGCGACGACGGCAAGCGGACCCTCTCCCAGCGCATCCAGAGCGCCGTCTTCCCGATGATGCAGGGTTCGCCCGAGGTGCACACGATCGCCGCCAAGGCGGTCGCGCTGGGCCGGACGCAGGGGCCGGCCTTCGCGGAACGGGCGGAGCGCATCCTGGCGAACGCCCGCACGCTGGCCACCGACCTCGTCGCCCGCGGCTACGAGGTGATCGGCGGCGGCACCGACAACCACATCGTCCTTTTCCGCGTGCCGGAGGGCATCACCGGCGAAATCGCGGAACGCGCGCTCGAATCCTGCGGGATCCTGGTCAACAAGAACAAGATTCCGGCCGACGCCCGCAGCGCCCGGACCGCGAGCGGGATCCGTCTCGGCACCAACACGGTGTCGTTGCGCGGCATGGGTCCCGCCGAGATGCACGATTGCGCCGAGCTGATCGACGAGGTGGTCCGTGCCACGACGATCGGTGCGGACGGCGCCTTCTCGCTCGACGGGACGACGCGCGCCTCGGTCGAACGGCGCGTGCAGGCGCTCTGCGCCGCCCACCCCCTCCCCTACGCCGCGATGGCCAACGCCTGAGGAAGGTGAGCAGCATGGCTCGGAACATCGAAGCGGCCTATCCGCTGACGCCTCTCCAGGAGGGGCTGCTTTTCCATACGCTCAGCCATCCGGGCGAACCGACCTACTTCGAACAGATCCGGGCGACGATCCGCGGCGCGCTCGACCTGCACGCCTTCGAGGCGGCCTGGAATCAGGTGATCGCGCGGCACGCCATCCTCCGCTCCGCCTTTGCCTGGAAAGGCACGCAGGTGCCGGTCCAGGTGGTCGGAGCCCGGGTGACGATCGGGATCGACCACGACGATTGGCGGGACCGCGAGGATGTCGGCCCGGCCTGGGACGCCCTGCTTGCCGAGGATCGCGCCCGCGGATTCGACATGGCCCGCGCGCCCCTGATGCGGCTCGTCCTGCGCCGGGTGGCCGAGGATGCACACCTGTTCGTATGGAGCCATCACCACATCCTGCTCGACGGGTGGAGCTTCGGCCTCGTCCTGCACGAGGTGCTTTCGCTCTATGACGGACTGGCCCGGACGGGCCGGCCGCCGGCACTCGACCCCGCCCCCCGGTTCGCCGACTTCCTGGGCTTCCTGGACCGCCGCGACCGTGCCGCCGACGATCGCTTCTGGCGCGAACACCTCGCGGGCTTCACCGTCCCGACACGGCTTGCCGTCGACAAGGGACAGGGCGTGCACGAGGGCGGATCGGGAACCGAGCGCATCCGCGATCTCCTCCTCGACGAGGAGACGAGCACGGCGATCCGGGAAGCCTGCGGACGGATGGGACTGTCGCTCAGCGCCCTCGTCCACGGTGCCTGGGCACGGCTGCTCTCCGCCTATTCCGGCGAGAACGAGGTCGCCTTCGGCACGACGACCGCCGGCCGGCCGCCCGAACTGCCGGGGGTCGAAAACATGGTCGGGCTGTTCATCAACGCCATCCCGCTGCGCGTGCGCATCGATCCGCAGGCGCGCGTCGGATCCTGGCTCGCCGGCATCCAGAAGGACCTTCTGCGCTGCCAGGAGCATCAGTATTGCGGGCTTGCGCACATCCAGGACCTGTCCGAGGTCGAACGCGGGAAGCCGCTGTTCGAAACGCTGCTCAGCTTCCAGAACTACCCGCTCGACGCGGCGCACGCCCAAAGCTGGGGCGGCATCCGCCTGACGGATTACGGCTGGACCGGACCGACGAACTACCCGGTCGCGGTGCGCGCCTTCCCCGGCGACCGGATCATGCTGGTCCTCACCCACTATCGCCACCGGCTCGACGACGCCGTCGCGGACGCGATGCTCGAACAGCTCGGCGCTCTCGTCGCCCGGCTGGCCGGCAGCCCCGACCGGCGGCTCGGCGACGTCGGCGTCCTTTCCGAAGCGCAGCGCTGGACGATGCTGAACGGCTGGAACGACACCGCGCGGCCCCACGACATCGAACGCACCCTGCACGGGCTGGCCGAGGAGCAGGCGCGCAGACGGCCGGACGCCACGGCGCTGGTCGCCGGGGACGGCCGCATGACCTATGCCGAACTCGAAGCCGCCGCCAACCGGCTCGCGCACGCGCTCGTCGCGCGCGGCGTCGCCGCCGGCGATCTGGTCGGCCTGTGCACGGAGAAATCCACCGCCACCGTCGTGGCGATGCTGGCGGTGATGAAGGCCGGGGCGGCCTACGTGCCGCTCGACCCGAATTATCCGGGCGAGCGCATCCGTATGATGATCGAGGATGCGCGGCTCGCCCTGGTTCTCACCTGGGGCAAGGGCAGCGGGGCCGTTTCGGGCGTCGACGCGCGGATCCTCGACCTCGCCGCCTCCGGTGCCGAGATCGACGCCTGCCCCGCGACCCCGGTCGGCCGGACGGTCGCGCCCGACGCCCTCGCCTACGTGATCTACACCTCCGGCTCCTCCGGCAAGCCGAAGGGGGTGATGCTCGACCATCGCGGGCGCGTCAACAATGTCGAGGACTATTGCCGGATGTTCGACATCGGGCCGGACGACCGCACGCTCTGCGTCTCGTCCTTGAGCTTCGACATCTCGGTCTGCGACCTGTTCTGGACGCTGCACTCCGGCGGTAGCCTCGTCTTTCCCGATCCCGGACGCGAGAAGGATCCGGGGCACTGGCTCGATCTGATCGCGCGCGAGGGGATCACGCTCTGGCATTCGGCGCCGACCCTGATGGACGCGATGCTCGACCTCGCCGAGGAGGATCCGCGGCCGCGGGATTCGCTGCGTCTCGCCGTTCTCGACGGCGACTGGATTCCCCTGACCCAGCCCGACCGGGTGCGCCGCGCCTTTCCCGGGGCGACGGTCGTCTCGGCCGGCGGCGCCACCGAACTGTCGATCGATTCCGTCACCTATCCCATCGGCGAGGTGCGGAAGGACTGGCTGAGCATTCCCTATGGCCGGCCGATGGGCAACCAGTGCGCCTACATCGTCGATGAAAACCTGCAACCGGCGCCCGTCGGCGTTCCGGGGGAACTGCTGCTCGGCGGCGTCGGCATGGCGATGGGCTATCTCGGCAGGCCGGCGCTGACGGCGGAGAAGTTCATTCCCAATCCCTGGGTCCGCGCGGGGCACGGCGGCGAACGGCTTTACCGGACCGGGGACCTCGCCCGCTACTGGCCGGACGGCACGATCGAACTGCTGGGGCGCATCGACTTCCAGGTGAAGGTCAGGGGGGTGCGCATCGAACTCGGCGAAATCGAAGCGACCCTGCGCGGGCATCCGGCGGTCGCCGGCTGCATCGTCTCGGCGCCGAAGGATCTCGCCGGGGTCCGGCGGCTCGCCGCCTATCTCGTCGCCGCCGAAGGTGCCGCCAAGCCCGACCTGCCGCGCTTGCGGGGATGGTTGCGGCAGCGCGTGCCGGAGCATCTGGTTCCCGAAGCCGTCGTCTGGCTCGACAGGCTGCCGGTGAGCGCGAACGGCAAGGTCAGCCGGCGCGACCTGCCGACGCCCGACTTCGCGCTCGGGACGGACGGCTTCGTCGCGCCCGCGACGGAGCTTGAACGGCGGCTCGCGGCGCATTGGGGCAAGGTGCTGGGCCTGCCGCCGGAGCGCGTCGGCGCGCAGACGAGCTTCTTCGACATGGGCGGCAATTCGCTGAAGGCGCTGCGCGCCTGCCAGTTCCCGGACCGTCCGATCCCGATCGCCGCCCTCTACCAGTACCGCACGGTGCGCGCGCTCGCCGAGCACATCGAAGGGGGCCGTACCGACGGCGGGATTCTCGCCGAACTCGCGGCCGGCCCCGGCGAGGCCGACGCCCCGGTCGCGATCTGCGTGCCCTATGGCGGCGGCCATGCCGGCGTCTACCAGGGTCTGGCGGAGGCGCTCGACGCACGGATGCAGGTCGTTTCGGTCCGCCTGCCCGGCCACGACCACGACGCCTCCTCCGAACCGTTGCAGAGCGTCCGCGAGATCGGCGCGCGCGTCGCCGAGGCGGCGGCCGAGTTCGGCGACCGGCCGATCCTGGTCTATGGGCATTGCGGCGGCGTGGCCCTGGCCACCGAGATCGCGCGCCGTCTGGAGAATGCCGGGGCCGACCTGCGCGGCCTCGTCGTCGCCGCGGCCTATCCGCACCACGCGCTCCAACAGCCGGCAGGCGAACTTTTCGCAGGCATTTCTGACCGCGACCTCGCCGGCGAGTTCGCCGCGCTCGGCGGCTTCGAGGACATCGGTCCGGACGAAGCCAGGGAGATCGGACGGCTGCTGCGCCATGACGGCAACGAGGCGCGCCGCTATTTCCACAACTGTGTCGCGGACGCCCTGCCCCGCCTCTCGACGCCGCTGACCTGCCTCATCGGCAGGGACGATCCGCTGACCCGCTCCTATGAAAGCGACTGGATCGCATGGCGGACATTCGCGGAACGCTGCGCGATCAGGCTCATGCCGGGCGACCATTATTTCGTCCGCACCCATCCGCAGCAGGTCGCGAACGAACTGTGCGCCGTGCTCGCGTCCACAGGCGACAAGCATGCCACGTCCGAAAAGGTGACCGCATGACCATCGCGTCTCCCAACCCGCCCGCCCGGCTCGCCATCATCAACCTGATGCCGCAGGCCGAAGTGTATTTCGGCTACATGGAACAGGTGCTGCCGCCGGGCACCGAGATCGACTGGATCCGGGTGCGCAACCATCCCTATCGCTCCAGCGATCCGGAAATCCTCGCCCGCACCCACCGCTTCTACGACGAGACGGACATCGACGCCTGCGACGCGCTCCTGCTGACCGGTGCCGCGATGGACATCAATCCGGTTTTCGAGGAAGCCTCCTATTGGGAGGAGATCGTGGAAACGCTGCGCGACGCCAGCGCCAGGGTCGGTTCGATCGCGGGCGTCTGCTGGGGAGCGCAGGTCGTCGGCCGGGTCTTCTACGACATCGAGAAGCAGCATTTCCCGGAAAAGGTCTCGGGCGTCTACGAAATGACGAACCTGCGCCCCGACCATCCCCTGATGCGCGGGCTCGACGACCGTTACTTCCTGCCGCAGAGCCGCTATGCCCAGCTGGAGCCGAAGGCCTTCGCCAGGGCCGTGGAGGCGGGCCGGCTGGTGCCGCTCGACTGGTGCGCGGCAAGCGGCCATACGACCGTCGTTTCCGCGGATGGACGGCATGTCATGCTGCAAGGGCATCAGGACTATCCGACCGAACGGCTTGCCGAGGAATATCGTTCGGCGCTGTCCAAGGGCAAGGATGCGACGTCCCCCGTCGGCTACGACGTCGAGAATCCGGTGAACCGGTGGCGGGCCAACAGCCGGGCCTTCATCTCGTCCTGGCTGCTCTCCGCGACCCGGATCAAGCGTGGCATGCGGAAGGCGGCGCAGACGCGCCTGGACACCGGAGCATCCGCATGACGATCGCCCCCACCTTCGCGGCCGCGGACGGCCCGGTCGAAACCGCAAAGGCGCTCCTTTCCCGCCTGAAGGTCTCGGAGAGCCGCGTGAACGGCATCGCGGCGGCGGAACTCGCCGCGCGCGTCGCGGAGCGGGCCCGTGCGCTGGCCGCGCGCGGTCCCGAACCCTTCGAACTGGTCGGCCTCGACGCCGACCCGCTGGAGGCGCTCGCCGGCATGCTGGCCGTCTGGTCCTGCGGCGCGACCCCCGCCGCAGGATGCACCGCCACGGGAATCCCCCTGCGGATCGAGGCGGGGCTGGTCGTCGTCGAGGAGCTGGTGGGGGCCGTCGCGCATCCGCTTGAAACGCTTGGACGCCTGCCGCTGCCGGAGGGGCGGCCCGGCGAGCTGGCGATCCTCTGCGATCATCGCGCCGACGTCTGGCTGCCGCTCGCGCTCGGTGCGGCTGCGGCCGGCGTCGCGCGGATCACGCTGGTCCGCGAAGGCGAGCGGCCGGCAGTGTCCGGGCCGGTGGCGGGCGGCGGATCCGGCGCGCTCCTGGCGGCGCCGGACGCCGTCCTCGCGGGCCTCGACATCACGGGCTTCGGCTCCGTCCTCACCTGGGGCGGCGGACCCGGCGGAAGCGACGCGACGCTCTCCGTCCCGCATGCGCATGCCTTCGGCGACCATTACGTCCTGGCCCATGCCACGGACGGGTCGCCACGCCTGCGGGTTCTCGACCGTCACCGCATCCTCGGCGCGTCCGGGCAACCGCTTCCCGAGAACGCCTGGGGCACGCTCGCCCTGTCGGGCCGGTTGCCCGTCGTCGTGGACACGCTCGACGCGCTCGTCACCCCGGAGGACCGCAAGACCGGCACCGGCCTGCGCGCAAGACGGCGCCCGGGCGGCCTCGTCGAGGTCGACCATGCGGCCCGCAGGCCTTTCCTCCATCGCGGACGCCTGCTGGCACCGCGGCTGGTCGCGGCCGCGCTGGCGGAGGCGGGCGGAGCCGGATGCATCGCACTGTGCCGTGACGGCGGCACCGCGCGGGAACGCCTCGTCCTGTATGGGCCGGCCGGCGCCCTCGACCGCGCGCTCGACCGCGCCCTGCCTGCGATCCGGCTGCCGGCCTGGGCCGGGCCGCTAGCGGGCGCCCCCATGCCCGCCCTGCCCCGCCTGGCCGACGGGACCGTCGACATCGCAACGCTGTCCGCGGACGCGCCCCCGGACGATTGGCTTCTCGCGCGCGCCGCCGCGGAGTTGGGCGGGGAGGAGCAGGTTCGCCTCTCGGTCGGCTTCGAGGCCGACATGCCGGCCGACCTGCCGCTGCCCGCGACCTTCTCGGCGCCGGGACCGACCTATCCGGGGGATCGCCTCGCGCAGATCGAGGGGCCGCCGCTCGATCCCTCCTCCGACACGCTGATCGACCGCCTGATCGCGGCCGGCGACACGGACCGCGGACTGATCCTGGTGGATCGCACCGGCGCCGAGACGCGGCTGTCCTACCGCGCGCTTCTCGACCACGCCGCCCGCGTCGCCGCGTCGCTGACCGCCTTTGGCCTTCGGCCGGGCGACGAACTGGTCGTCCATTGCGAACAGCCCGCCGACCTGTTCACCGGCGTCTGGGCGGCGATCCTCGCCGGCGTCCTTCCGCTGCCGCTCACTCCGCCCGCCTCCTACGAGGCGCCCTCCAATCCGCTGTGGCACCTGATGGGCGAGGAGACGATGCTCGCCCGCCGCACGGTTCTTGCCGGCGGGGCGGAAATCGGCCGGGTGCGGGAGGCTCTGCGCGCCCGCGGCCTTTCGGCGGAGCTTCTGAGCATCGACGACGCGCAGGAGCACGCCCCGCTGACGCCGGACCGGTTCAGGCCCATGCCCGAAGCGCTGATGCTGCTGACGTCCGGGTCGACCGGGAAGCCGAAGGGCGTCGTGCTGACCCACGCCAACCTCGTCTCGCTTTCCCGCGCGGTGGGCGACGCCTTCGGCTTCGGACCGGTCGAAACCTCGCTCAACTGGCTCGCGATCGACCATATCGGCGGCCTGGTCCAGCATCATATGCGCGATCTCTGCCGCGCCAACACGCAGATCCACGTTGCCACGGACCTTATCCTCGCCGAGCCGCTGCGGATGCTCGACCTCATCGACCGCCACCGCGTGTCCCTGCTCTGGATGGCGAATTTCGGTTTCAACATGCTGGTCGAACGCGCCGCGGAGATCGCCGCGGGCGCCTGGGACCTCAGCTGCGTCAAGCTGTGGGAGAATGGCGGCGAGGCGGTCGGCTTCGAGGGCAACCAGCGTTTCCTCGCGCTGCTCATGCCGCACGGCCTGCCCGGCGACGTCATCAAGCCGGTCTTCGGCATGACCGAGACGAGTTCCGCCTGCATCGGCGCGCACGACCTCGTCGCCGGCCGGACGACCGGCGTCCACTGGCTTGGCGATACCGCCCTCGACCAGCCCGTCCGGCGCGGCCTGCCGGGGGAAAGCAGCAGCTTCGTCGAGGTCGGCGTCCCCTTCGGCGGCATGCGCTGCCGCGTCGTCGACGCCGAAGGCCGGATCTGCCGCGAAGGCGTGATCGGGCGCATCGAGGTGAGCGGTCCCCAGGTCATGGCCGGTTACCGGCGCAACCCGCGCGCCAACGAGGAAGCCTTCACCGACGACGGCTGGCTGCGGATGGGCGATTGCGGCTTCGTCGTCGACGGACGGCTCGTCGTCACCGGCCGCGAGAAGGAAATCGTGATCATCAACGGGATGAATCACGCTTCCCGCGCCCTGGAGGCCACCATAGAGGCCATTCCCGGCATCCGCCGCGGCGCCTGCGCCGCCATCGGCGTGCGCCAGACGGAGGCGGCGGGCGACGACCTCGTCGTGTTCTATGCGCTCGACGATGCCGCCGGGGCCAACCTGGATGCGGTTTCCCCGGATGCCATCGCCGCGGCGCTGGTCGCCGAGCACGGCCTGCCGCCGGCGGTCTGCGTGCGGCTCGACCCGGCCGACTTTCCGCGCACCGCAATCGGCAAGATCCGCCGCAACATCCTCGCCGAACGCTTCCTTGCCGGCGACCATGCCGAACGGATCACGTTGCGCAATGCCCGCCTGATCGGCGAACGCCAGCATGTGCCGTCCTGGACCTATGTCCCGGAATGGGTTCCGGCGCCGCTGCCGCGGCTGCCCGGCACAGTCGGCGGCGGCGGAGAAGGAGGGGGCATTCTCTGGCTCGATGCGCCGCGGGATGCCGTGCAAGGGCTGCGGGCGTGGTCCGGCGGGGCGTTCGGCGGCTTCGACCCGTCCGGCACCGCCAGCTACGATCCGGCCGATCCGGAGGACATCGCCCGGGTCGTCGCCGCCGCCGCCCGGTATGGGCGTCTGGAACGGGTGATCTGCGGGCGCTTCGCCGGGACGCCGGCCGACACGGCGGCGGACGCCGCGCTCGCCACGCTCGCGGAGGCCCGGTCGCGCTGGAAGGCGATCTGCCGCGCGGCCGAAGCGCTGGAGCCGGCACCCGTCGTGCTGTTCGCCACCTCGGGCGCATTCTGCGCCGACGGTTCGGAGACGAGGATCGGGCAGGCGGTCCTGACCGGTCTTTCCGCCACGCTCGGCCAGGAACATCCCCGGCTGCGGGTGTCGCTGGTCGACGGCGCGACAACATTGGCGGCGGCATTGGCGGTGGAAGACGGCGAGACCATCCGGGTCGCCTACCGCGAGGGGGTGCGCCTTGTCCCCCGGCTGCGGCCCGTCGAGACGGCGGCCATTCCTGAACAGCCTTCTCCGCTCCTGCGCAAGGGCGGACGCTATCTCGTGATCGGCGGTCTCGGCGGATCGGGCGCGCATCTGTGCCGGCACCTGCTGACCGCCTTTTCGGCCAATGTGCTGACCGTCGGCCGTTCCGAGATAAATCATGCGGGCGGTCGCGCCCAGGCGTTCGCCCATCTGCGCGCCCACGCCGAAAGCACGGGCGGCCGGATCGCCTATGCCCGGGCCGACGCCACCGATCCGGCCGCCCTCGCGCGGGTCGTCTCGACGGCCGAGACCGCGGACGGCGCGTTCGACGCGGTCTTCGATCTGGCCGGCGAAGGGTCGGTGTCCGAACGCCTGTCAGGAACCGATATTTCCGGAACCGGCATTTCCGGAACCGATGGCACCGACCTCGCCTTCGCCCGCGCCACGGCGCGCATCCGGGTGCTGCATGCGATCAGGACCGCCTGCCCCTCCCGTCCCGTGATCGTCTTCGGTTCGGTCAACGGTTTCTTCGGCGGTGCCGGCTTCGCCGACTATTCGGCCGCCTGCAGCTATCAGGCGGCGTTCGCGGCGTCGGCGGCGGCCCGCGGCGACGGCCCCGCGGTCTGCGTGGATTGGAGCATGTGGAAGGCGACCGGGATGGCGGCCGACGCCTCCGCCGACCTCCGCGCTCTGGCGCGGCGGCGGGGATTCGACACCCTCGCCCCGCGGCAGGCACTGGGATCGCTGCACGTCGCCCTCGCCGAAGCCGCGCCGCATCTGCTGGTCGGGCTTTACGCGGGCGGGACCATGGTGATGCCGCACCTGCCGCCGCGGCGCATCCGCACCCGGATCGAGGCGACGGGGACGACCGACGCGGCGGCGGTCGCGCGCGCCGTCGGCGTTCCCGAGGACGCCGTGCGCTGCCGGTCGCGGGGCGCGGCGGCCGAAGCGCACGTCCCGCCGGAGCAGGCCGACGCCCTGCTCGCGATTTTCCGCGACGTGCTGGTCCGCCCCGAACTGGGCGCGGACGACAACTTCTTCGGCAACGGCGGGGATTCGATCCGCGCGATCCAGGTGGTCGCCCGCGCGGCGGCCATCGGGATTTCGTTCAAGCCGCTCGACCTGTTCGAACACAAGACGGTGCGCACGCTCCTGTCGCATCTCGCCCGCGATCGCCGGCTGGCGCGACCCGCCGGACAGGAAGCGGCCTACAAGGGCGGTCCGGTGCCGCTGCCGCCGATCTTCGCCTGGTGGCTCGCGGGCACGCGAAGCGCTTCGGACCGCAACCACTTCGGCATGAGCATGCGCTTCGCGCTTCAGGACGGGGTGGACGCCGACACCGCGCGCAGGGCGTTGCTGGCGCTCATCGACCGGCACGACGCGCTGCGGCTGCGGCTTGCCTACGTGGATGGCGGCTGGCGGCTGGCGCCGACCGACAGGCCGGAAACCAGTCTGGCATTCGCGATGGCGCCGGCAGGGGAAGACGTCGGGGAGACGGAACGGCGCCTGCATGGCCTGCTCGACATCGGGAACGGGCCGGTGATCGCCGCCTGCCTTCATGCGACCCGGCCACAGACCGAACTGGTTCTGGTCGTGCATCACGGCTGCGTCGACGGCGTTTCCTGGCGCGTGATCGAAGAGGAACTCACCGCCCTGATGACGCCCGACGCCGCTCCCGCTCCGGTGGCGGGCGCCGGTTACATGGAATGGGCGGCGCAGCTGGCCCGCCACGCGGCGGACGCCGATGGGAGCGCGCTGGCGCAGGCTTGGGCGGACCGGATCGGCGGACCGGCGGGACGCCTGCCGGGACCGGTCGATCCGCGCGATCTCCCGGATGCGGGCACCTGCATCCGCAGCATGCGCGTGTCGGTCGGGTCGCCGCTCGGCGATGCGAGCCTGCATGAGGTCCTGCTCACCGCGGTCGCCTGGAGCCTGGGGGCATGGATGGGCGACAAACGCATCGTCCTCGATGCCGAAGGCCATGGACGCCTTGACGGCACGGTATCGGCCGATGTGTCCCGGACGGTCGGCTGGTTCACCTCGATCACCCCGATGCGGCTCGACTTCGATACCTGCAAAAGCCCGGCGGATGCGCTGCGCGTCACCCGCTCCGCGCTGGAGGCTGCGCGGGGGCGGGATCTCGAATGGGGGTTCCTGCGGCATCTCGGGCTGTGCCCCAGGGAACACCCGCTGGCGGCCTTGCCCGAGCAGCAGGTGAGCTTCAACTATCTCGGCTCCTTCGACACCTCCAAGACCGTCGATGCGGTCGTGCGCGCGGTGCCGGATTCACTCGGCGCCACCCAGGCGCCCGGGGCGCCGCGGCGCTATCTCATCGACATCGCCGCACAGGCAATCAGAGCGGAACTGGAGCTTTCCGTCAAATTCACGCCGGAGGTCCATTCCGAGGAGGAGATCGCCGACTGGCTCGAATCCTGCCGCGACGTGCTGCGCGGCCTTCTGCGGGGCGGTGCCCGCCTCGGACTTGCCGAAGAGGACTTCCTTGCCGCTCTCGATGAGGTAACCTTTGATTGAAGTCTGCCCCCCCCCGGTCAGACGGACCGAACAACAGGTTGAACAAAAGGCTCAACAAGAAGGACCGGGTCCATGCCGATGGTGGAACGACCGGACGGGAGATGTGTCATGAGCACGAATACGGAGCTGCTGCAAAACCAGCTCGCCGCGGAACTGAGCGAAGCGCGGGAGCCGAAGGACATCGAAGCCCTGCGCGTCAAGTATCTCGGCCGGCAGGGCCTGATCGCGGGCGAGGTTCGCGGAACCGACTTCTCGACCCTGAGCGAGGAGGAGAAGCGGGAGGCCGGCCGCCGGGTCAGCAGCCTCAAGGCCTTTGCCGAAGCGGCGATCGGCGAAGCTCGTGCCAAGACGGAGGAGCGCGCCGCACGGGCGCGCCGGCGGGGACTGGTCGACCTGACCCTGCCCGGCACGGGTGCGCGGGCCGGCAGCCTGCACCCCGTCACCCAGACGCAGATGTTCCTTGAGGACGTGTTCCAGAGCATGGGCTTCCGCGTCGAGACCGGTTTCGAGGTCGAGGACGAATTCTACAATTTCGACGCCCTCAACATCCCCGGCGACCATCCGGCGCGCGACATGCACGACACCTTCTGGCTGGAGGACGGGCGGCTCCTGCGCACCCACACCTCGGCGACGCAGGTTCGCGCCATGCGCATGTACGGTGCGCCGCTGCGCGCGGTCTTCCCCGGCCGCTGCTTCCGCAACGAGGCGACGGACACCTCCCACGAGACCACCTTCCATCAGTTCGAAGGCCTCATGATCGACGAGGACGTGACGGTCGCCACCGTCCTTGCGGTGATGGAAGCGCTTCTCCGGCAGGTCTTCGGCCGGGAGGTGAGCGTGCGCCTGCGGCCCGGCTACTTCCCCTTCGTCGAACCGGGCTTCGAACTCGACCTGCGATGCCTGATCTGCGGCGGCAACGGGTGCCGGGTCTGCAAGCAGACGGGCTGGGTGGAGCTGATGCCCTGCGGAATGGTCCATCCGAACGTGTTGCGCGCCGGCGGGATCGACCAGGACCGCTATCGCGGCTTCGCCTTCGGGCTTGGCCTGACGCGGCTGACGATGATGAACTTTTCGATTCCCGACATCCGGCTCCTTGGCTCGGGGGACCTGCGTCTTCTCGATCAATTCCCCGCCGTTCTGTAACCGACCCGCCGCTGCCGTAAAGGGAAGAACATGCTCATCTCCTTGAATTGGCTGGGAGATCACGTCGATCTCACCGGCCTCGCCCCCGAAGGGATCGCCGAGCGCCTCACCGTCAGCTGCGCCGAGGTCGAGGGACTGACCGAGGTGAAGATCGCCTCGGATTTCGCCGTGGTCGCCCGCATCCTCGCCGCCAGGCCGATCGACGGCGGGCTCGAACTCGAACTCAACGCCGGTGGCGGGCAGCGCGTGACCCTGCGCCATGCCGCGGCACCCGGCTTGGCCGAAGGGCGCCATGTGGCCTATGGACCGCCGGGTTTCCCCTGGCCGAATGGCGGCGAATGCAGGGAAGGCGGCCTCGTGTCGATGGCGGCGCTCGGTCTCGGCGAAGACGTCGGGCCGATCCTCTGTCCCGCGGACGCGTCGCCGGGCACCCCGCTCTCGCGCTTCATTCCGACCGGCGACACGCTGATCGAGATCGACAACAAAAGCGCGACCCACAGGCCGGATCTCTGGGGCGTCTACGGCTTCGCGCGTGAACTTGCCGCCATCCTGCGGCGTCCGCTCACCCCGCTCGACACGGCCGACCTGCCGCGGTTCGGCGATTTGCCCGATCTGCCCGTCGCCAACGAAGCCGCCGGCGATTGCGAGGTGCTGACCGGCTTCGCAGTGGACGTCGCGGACCTGCCGGTGACGCCGCTGCCGGTCCAGGCGCGCCTCGCGCTCATGGGCATCCGGTCCGCCGGTATCCTCGTCGACGCCACCAACTATGTCATGCTGGAGACCGGCCAGCCCACCCATGCCTACGACCGCGACGTGGTGAGCGGACTTGCCGTGCGCATGGCCGGCAAAGCCCGCGATTTCGTCACGCTGGACGGACGCGGGCGGCGGCTGGAGCCGGAGGATCTCGTGGTCTTCGCCGGCGACACGCCGGTCGGCCTTGCCGGCATCATGGGCGGCGCGCGGAGCGCCGTCGGCGACGGTTCGACGAGGATTCTGATCGAAGCCGCGCAGTTCCGCGCCGCACGGGTGCGCCGCACCGCCGGCCGGCTGGGCCTGCGCACGGAAGCGAGCCAGCGCTTCGAAAAGAGCCTGGCCCCGGGAATGGCGAGCCTCGCGCAGGCGCGCATCTTCCGGCTGCTCGAAGCCTGGGGTGCCGCCCCGGCGGCCCGCAGCCGGCTTTGCGTGCAGGGCGACGCCGGGCTGACCCCGCGCCGGATCACGATGCGGACCGACGAGATCAGCCGCAACGCCGGCACCGCGATCCCCGACGCCGAGATCGACCGCATCCTGGGCGCGCTGGGCTTCGGGATCGAGCGCGGCGACGGACAGCTGGCCGTCACCGTGCCGCCGCACCGCAGCCGACAGGACATCGGGCTGCCGATAGACATCGTCGAGGAAGTGCTGCGCATCTTTGGATATGCCAATATCGCCCCGCGGCTGCCGACGGCGCGGATCGCGCCGGTCGATCCGAACGCCGGGCAGATGCGGCAGCGCAAAATCCGGCGGCTGCTCTCCACCGGCCACGGCTTCGCCGAGGTGCAGACCTACCTGTGGACCGACGACACCTGGCTGCGCGAGATCGGCTACGAGCCCGAAGGCGCGCTGCGCCTGCGCAATCCGGTGGCCCCCGACAAGGGGCGGTTGCGCACGACGCTCGTGCCGAATCTCCTCGATGTCGCACGGAGCAATGCCGGCCATCGGACCGACTGCGCGATCTACGAGATCGGCCGCGTGGTGCTGCCCAGCACGACCCCCCATCGCGAAGTCGACCGGCTCTGCGGCGTCAGCCTGCGGGCCGGGCGCGACGACACGCTCGAAAGCCATTACCGCGAAATCAAGGGCATCCTGGAGAAGATCGTCGCCGCCACCGGACGCGGACGGCTGCGAACGCTGCCGATCGAACCGCCCGACGCGACCCTGCCCTGGCAGGTGCCCGACCTGACGGCGACGCTTGCCGACGATACAGGCCCGATCGGCACGATCGGGGTCCTGTACGGCCCGATCCGCGACAAGGTGGCGACCGGGCGGCAGGTGGTCTGGTTCGAGGTCGACCTGGAACGGCTGACCCAGCCCGGCTATCCGGCCGCCGCGTTCAGACCCTTTTCGGAATATCCAGGCTCCACGCAGGATTTCTCGGTCCTCTGGAATCCGGAGCGGGGGTTTGCCGCGCTTGAAACGGTTCTCGAAGGCTTCACCCATCGCCTGGTGCGCAAACGCGAATTCCTCATGACCTATCGCAGCAAGGATTTGGGGCCGGACGGGCAAAGCTACACCTTCCGCTATTTCCTCGCCGACCGCGAAAGAACGCTGGATGGGGAGGATTTGGAGCAGTTCCGCCATGCTATGCTGGGGTATCTCGCAACCCACGGCATCACGCTGCGATGAGAAGCCGCACACCGCCCGATCCCGATATCCCGCTTCGGACATCTTTTGCTTCGGACACTTGGAGCCCCCGAATGAAAATCGTCATTGCAGGACAGAAATGGTTCGGCACGGAAGTGTTTCGCGCCCTGTCGCCGATGGTACAGGTCGTCCTCGTCAGCGCGCCGCGCGGCGACCGGCTGATGGAGGCGGCCCGGCAGGCCGGTATCGACACCATCGAGGCGGGGTCCCTGACCTCGCGCACCATGCCGGACGACGTCGACCTGATCGTCGCCGCCCATTCCCACGATTTCATCAGCGAACGGACGCGCCTGCGCGCCCGATACGGAGCGATCGGCTATCACCCGTCACTCCTGCCGGTTCACCGCGGGCGCGATGCGATCGAATGGACCATCCGGATGCGCGACCGTATCACGGGCGGCACCGTCTATCGTCTGAACAACCGCATCGACGGTGGGCCGATCCTTGCCCAGGAGCACGTCCACGTGCAGGTCGGGGACACGGCGGCGGATCTCTGGCGCCGCGCCCTCGGCCCTTTGGGCGTGAAGCTCCTGACACAGACCGTGCAGCGCTTTCTGGAGCACGGCTACATCCACGGTGTCGAGCAGGACGAGGCGCTCGCCACCTGGGAGCCGTCGATCGGCCGCGCGCCGCTGCACCGGCCCGACCTGTTTCTGCTCGAGGATCTGCGCCAGAGCGCGGTCGGTCCCGGCAGGATCCCGGTGCGTGACCCCCACGGGAAGATCGAAACCCGGAGCCTGTCCGGCGCGTCGGTCGGCGCCTGACGAACGATCGGACAAGCGTCTCCCTCCGCCGCATGGCGGAGGGAGACGGCAAAGGGGCGCAGGCGGTCAGATCAGCCCTTCACGGACCGCCTGCGCCGCGGCCTGGACCTTGGTCGCGGCATTCATTTTCTGGCAAGCATTGCGCAGATAGAAATTCACCGTCTTCTCGCTCAGGCCGAGAACCATGCCGGTTTCCCAGCTGGTCTTGCCGCGCGATGCCCAGTCCAGAACCTCCCGCTCCCGGGGGCTGAGCTTGCAGGGAACCTCTTCCGCATCGTCGGGTTCGGAGCTGACCATCGCACTGTGCAGCGCGAGGGAGAAATGAATGAAATCGGGGATGATCCTCGGCCGGCGCACCCGCCAGACCGCGGGATCGTCATTGGATTGCAACGAGACGATGGCAAGCCGCTGATGCATGTCCCGCAAGGAAAACGTCACGCCCTGGAGGCGGATGCCATAGCAGAGCGCATCGGCTATGAAGTCCTCGACACCCGAGTCGGTTTTGGGAAGCTGATCCCAGTCCACCGGCATGGTCGCGCGCCGCGCCGCGCTGAGCACCGGGTCGATGTTTTCATAGCGACGGTCAAAATAGCGCATCCGCCATTTTTCACTGTATGTCGTCAGAAGATTCACGTGACGGTCGGGAGAAGACGTGCACTGCGTACCAAAATATGTGACATTGAACGGCCCCACACTGTCTATGATCCTGCTTAGAAAATGTGATTTGTCCTTGCTTCTCTTGAAGTCATCGAAATAATCCATGAATCGGCAATAAAGGACCGAATCCTGTCTCGGTAATCGGCCACTCCTGCTTAATATTCTGAATTTCCCCTGTCTCATCCCACCCTCCCAAGCTGTCGGAGGCTCTTGCCCCATGAGAGTGCAACCCGGATCGGTATGATCGGAGACAGAAACTACTGACGGAGGCATTACCTGTCAACATGGCGGAGTTTCATAGAAAGCACTACTTATCTTGGCTAGCGCGCTCCATTGGAATAAATTCATGCCTATGAATGCGGGGAACGGGAACCTTCAAAGCAAATTTTTATGTGTATTTACTCAGGATAGGCTCTTTGCGGAAGCAATGGCTGCCTTTGATAGGGGGCCGGAACCCAACTGAGCCGTTCATTATCAACCACGTGAAGTGTTGATAATGAATCGTCATTAACAATTCTGAGGGGTTCTCTGAATACTTTTGTACTACTGTAATGAGCATATGGCCGATCCGATGGACGTTGGTCCACAAAGCCCGGGCTGGTGGTCAGGAAGGCGAGCGGGTATAGAGGCGGGCCGCTGAAGTCGAGCCGCTGATGCCGGACAAGGCCAACGAACCCCGCCGCCACAAGATCCCGAAGGCCCGGTACTGATCTTGCCCCGGTTCAGTGGACAGGGGTTCACGCAGATCTTAGGAACTACGCCAAATTAGGTGCGTTGTTTTGTGATCTTGAGGCGATTGTGTAGTTCCGTAGCTTGTCCTCGGTCACCACCGGCGTGCGCCCGCCCTTCCGGCCACGGGCGACGGCAGCGACCAAACCGGCACGGGTCCGTTCCCGGATGAGGTCACGCTCGAATTGGCCAAGAGCGCCGAAGATGTGGAACACCAGCCGGCCGCCGGGTGTGGTCGTGTCGATCGCTTCGGTCAGCGACCGAAAGCCGACGCCACGGGCCTCCAGCATGTTCACGGTCTCGATCAGGTGCGGCAGCGACCGGCCGAGACGGTCCAGCTTCCAGACCACCAGACTGTCGCCGGCCCGCGCGAAGGCGATGGCCGCCGCCAGCCCAGGTCGATCAGCCTTGGCTCCGGATGCTTGATCCTGAAAGACCCGTTCGCAGTCCGCCTTGGCCAAGGCGTCGAGTTGCAGAGCCGGTTCCTGATCAGCGGTCGAGACTCTGGCATAGCCGATGTTGGCCACCATCCGCTCCGTTTGTCCGGAAACCCGTCCGACAAACTATGTGTCCGGAAAGCCGTCGTCAACGCGGGTTTCCGGACAGTTTGGCGGCTGGCTGTCAAACGGCCGATTGGCGGACGAGCAATGTCATGTTGCTCAACTCACGCAAGAATTGACTTCATGTGCATTCGATCGGTACAGCTAACTCTCCATTTGCTTAGGGTGCTGCTGTCCAATGTCCATCCTAACGGGAAGAAATGAAATAAATACGCCCTTCGGTCGCGCGACATGATCGGCAGATTGAACGTCCGCCTGCCGTAGCCGCGATGTGGAACCTGAAAGACCTGTCCGTCGGAAAGACTTTTGGCGGATAGAAGTCCGAATTGCACGGTCAGAAAATACAATCAGAACATTACTAGGAGAATCAGCGATGGCGTCCAACTTGAGTTCATGGACTTTTCAGTCTGAGCGCTGGGTGAACACGACGACGGCGAATGATCAAAGCGTTCCCAACATCGCCTCCTTCCACGACGGCAGCTCGGTGATCGTTTGGATGTCCATGGGCCAGGATGGCAGCGGCGCCGGCGTGTACGGGCGTCGGCTGGATGCGTCCGGCAATCCTGTCGGCGGCGAGTTCCGCATCAACACCACCACCGCTGGGGACCAGGCGATGCCGACGGTCCTGGCCAACTCCGACGGTAGCTTCGTCGTCTACTGGCAGACCGGGACAAATCCAAATGTCGACATCGTCGGTCAGCGCTATGACGCGGCCGGAAACGCGTCTGGTAGCGAGTTTACCGTCAATTCTACCATTGCTGGAAGCCAGATTTGGCCTACGGTTAGTCCGCTTGCCGGCGGTGGACACCTCGTCTCTTGGTTCACCATGAACGCGGACGGAACCGTCCAGTCGATCAACGCCCGTCGCTTCGATGCTGCGGGAGCCGCGGTCGGCCAGGACTTCCTGGTCGGCACCGTCGGGGGCGGGGTGGGGGTGAATTGGTCGCCGACGATCACGGGCTTGGCCGATGGCGGCTTCGTTGCCTTGTGGAAGAAGCCGGACGGCAGCGGCACGGGCATCTTTGGGCAACGGTTCGATGCGACCGGAGCGATGCAGGGGAGTGTCTTCCAGGTCAATGCGACCACCGCCTATGACCAGCAGCTGCCGAGCGCGGTGGCGCTGCCCGACGGTGGCTTCGTCGTGACCTGGACCTCGGCCAATCAGGACGGTGGCGGGAACGGCATCTTCGGACAACGCTACAACGCGGCCGGAGGCAAAGTCGGCGGGGAATTCCTGGTCAACACCGCAACTGCTGCCAATCAGTACGACAGCCGGATGGCATCCTTGCCCGACGGTGGCTTTCTGGTGATGTACACGGCGGGCGACAACCAGGATGGCAGCGGTGCCGGTATATTCGGGCAGCGTTACGACGCCAATGCCGTGCGTGTCGGCGGCGAGTTCCGCCTGACCGATACGACCGCGGGCAACCAGTATCAGCAAGCCATGGCTGTCCGCGACGACGGCAGCATCGTCACCGCCTGGGCTTCTCCGGATGGGAGCAGCCAGGGGATCCAGTCGCGCATCATCGCCCCGGTACTCCCCGGAATTTTGCCGAGTGGCGAGCGCTGGGTGAACACGACGACGGCGAACGACCAAAGCGTTCCCAACATCGCCTCCTTCCACGACGGCAGCTCGGTGATCGTCTGGATGTCCATGGGCCAGGATGGCAGCGGCGCCGGCGTGTACGGGCGTCGGCTGGATGCGTCCGGCAATCCTGTCGGCGGCGAGTTCCGCATCAACACCACCACCGCTGGGGACCAGGCGATGCCGACGGTCCTGGCCAACTCCGACGGTAGCTTCGTCGTCTACTGGCAGACCGGGACAAATCCAAATGTCGACATCGTCGGTCAGCGCTATGACGCGGCCGGAAACGCGTCTGGTAGCGAGTTCACCGTCAATTCTACCATTGCTGGAAGCCAGATTTGGCCTACGGTTAGTCCGCTTGCCGGCGGTGGACACCTCGTCTCTTGGTTCACCATGAACGCGGACGGAACCGTCCAGTCGATCAACGCCCGCCGCTTCGATGCTGCGGGAGCCGCGGTCGGCCAGGACTTCCTGGTCGGCACCGTCGGGGGCGGGGTGGGGGTGAATTGGTCGCCGACGATCACGGGCTTGGCCGATGGCGGCTTCGTTGCCTTGTGGAAGAAGCCGGACGGCAGCGGCACGGGCATCTTTGGGCAACGGTTCGATGCGACCGGAGCGATGCAGGGGAGTGTCTTCCAGGTCAATGCGACCACCGCCTATGACCAGCAGCTGCCGAGCGCGGTGGCGCTGCCCGACGGTGGCTTCGTCGTGACCTGGACCTCGGCCAATCAGGACGGTGGCGGGAACGGCATCTTCGGACAACGCTACAACGCGGCCGGAGGCAAAGTCGGCGGGGAATTCCTAGTCAACACCGCAACTGCTGCCAATCAGCACGACAGCCGGATGGCATCCTTGCCCGACGGTGGCTTTCTGGTGATGTACACGGCGGGCGACAACCAGGATGGCAGCGGTGCCGGTATATTCGGGCAGCGTTACGACGCCAATGCCGTGCGTGTCGGCGGCGAGTTCCTCCTGACCGATACGACCGCGGGCAACCAGTATCAGCAAGCCATGGCCGTCCGCGACGACGGCAGCATCGTCACCGCCTGGGCTTCTCCGGATGGGAGCAGCCAGGGGATCCAGTCGCGGGTTTTGAAGACGGCTTTCCCCTACGACACCCTGTATGGCAGCTTGGGCAACGACACGCTTGTCGCAGGCATTAGCCGAACTCGGATCTTCGGGCTCGATGGAGATGATCTGCTTCAGGGCAACGGGAGTTCCGATTACCTCGACGGAGGCAACGGAAATGACACCATTGTCGGAGGCGCGGGGGATGTTTTCATCGGGGGCGCTGGTGTCGACACGCTGATTTTCGACTCCCCAACGGCCCTGACCCTGGACGTTGGTGGCAGTGGTTTTGAGGTGGTCTATGGGAATGTCGGCAATGATCGTCTGTGGACGTCACTGTCCGGACCACTCACTGCATTCGGTGGCGCAGGGAACGACACCCTGATCGGTGGTACGGGCAACGACACGCTGGATGGTGGAAGCGGAACGGATTCGTTGGTGGGTGGCATCGGTGACGATGTCTATGTCGTCGATAATGTCAGCGACGTGGTGACCGAACTGGCTAACGAAGGCACCGACGAGGTGCGCACGACGCTGAACGCCTACACCCTGGGCGCCAACGTCGAGAACCTGACCTTCATCGGCAGCGGAGCCTTCACCGGGACCGGCAATGGGTTGGCAAACATCCTCCAGGGCGGTGCCGGAAACGACACTTTGGACGGTGGCGCCGGGATCGACACCCTGCGCGGCGGTGCCGGCAACGACACTTACCTCGTGAGCGACATCGGCGACGTCATTGTTGAGAACGCCGGTGAGGGAACCGACGAAGTGCGCACTGGTCTGTCCAGCTACACTCTGGCGGCCAATATCGAAAACCTCACCTACACTGGGACGGCAGCCTTCACCGGCATTGGCAACACCGGCAACAACCTCATCATCGGCGGAGCGGGCAACGACAGCCTGACCGGCGACGCCGGCAACGACACGCTGGATGGCGGAGCCGGGGCCGACACGCTGATCGGCGGCACCGGCAATGACACCTACATCGTCGACAACGCAGGTGATGTCGTCACCGAACTGGCCGGCCAAGGCACCGATACGGTGCGCACCAGCCTCGCCAGCTACACCCTTGTGGCTAACGTCGAGAACCTCGTCTACACCGGCACCGGTCCCGTTACCTTCACCGGCAATGCCCTGAACAACAGCCTGACCGGCGGCGCAGGAGCCGATCTGCTGACCGGGCTGGACGGCAACGACACGCTGAACGGCGGGGCCGGCGCCGATACCCTGATCGGCGGCACCGGCAACGACACCTATGTCGTTGACAACGTCGGCGACGTGCTGGTGGAACTGCCCGACGAGGGCATCGACACCGTGCAGAGTTCGATCAGCCACACCCTGTTGGCCGACTTCGAGAACCTCACCCTGACCGGCTCAGCCGCCCTCACCGGCACCGGCAATGCGCTGAACAACCTGCTGACCGGCAATGGGGCGGCCAACCTGCTGACCGGTCTGGAGGGCGACGACACGCTGAACGGCGGCGGCGGGGCCGACACGCTCATCGGCGGTACCGGCAACGACCTCTACGTCGTCGACAATGCCGGCGACGTGGTGACGGAACTGGTCGGCGAAGGGATCGACACGGTGAACGCCTCGATCAACTGGACGCTGGGCGCCAACATCGAGAACCTGACGCTGACCGGATCGGCGGCGATCAGCGCCACCGGCAACGAGCTGAACAACGTGCTGACCGGCAACAGCGGCGCCAACCTGCTGGACGGCGGGCTGGGAGCAGACAGCATGGCCGGCGGGGCGGGCAACGACGTCTACATCGTCGACAATGCCGGCGACGTGGTGACGGAGTTGGCCGGCCAGGGCACCGACGAAGTCCGCACCAGCCTCTCGAGCTATCTGCTGGGCGCCAACATCGAGGCCCTGACCTACACCGGCACCGGCGACTTTGCCGGCACCGGCAATGCACTCGACAATTTGCTGACCGGCGACCTCGGCAACGACACGCTCAGCGGCGGAGATGGGGCCGACACCCTGGATGGTGGGGCTGGGAGCAACCTGCTGATCGGTGGGGCCGGCAACGACGTCTATCTCGTCGGAGGCCTCGGCGATCAGGTGGTCGAACTGGCCGGCGAAGGCATCGATGAGGTGCGGACCGCCCTGACCGGCTACACCCTGACCGACGGGGTGGAAACCCTGACCTACACGGGCGTGGCGGCGTTCGCCGGCACCGGCAATGCACTGGACAACCTGATTGCGGGTGGTGCGGGCGCTGACACGCTGGATGGTGGACTGGGTGCCGATACCCTGATCGGCGGGCTCGGCGACGACGTCTATGTGGTCGACAGCGTCGGCGACACGGTGATCGAAGGGGCCGATGCCGGCATCGACGAGGTTCGCACCACCCTGTCGGCCTTCACGCTGGGCGACAATGTGGAGCGGCTGCTGTTCCAGGGCGGCGGCGATGCCGTTGGCATCGGCAACGGGCTGGACAACTGGCTGACGGGGAATGCCGGGAACGACACGCTCGATGGCGCCGCCGGCAATGACACCCTGCTGGGCGGCCTGGGCACCGACATGTTGACCGGCGGCAGCGGCGCCGATCTGTTCGTATTCGCCTCCGGGGACGGCCAGGACACCATCACCGACTTCGACGCGGCGCAGGGCGACCGGATCGGTCTGGCGGCCGGCCAGAGCTACAGTGTGGACACCAACGCCAATGGCGACGCGGTGATCGTCTATGGGACCAGCGATATCGTCACCCTGGTCGGCATCCAGCCTGCCGCGGTGTCGAGCACCTGGTTCGTGACGCTCTGAACCGGCAATGGGGGAGGCTCGGGCCTCCCCCTTGCTCGCTCAGGCACCGTGTCCGTCAAAGGGTGGCGAAACGGACACTCTGATCCAGGCGGATCAGAGTGTCGCGAAAAGGGCTATAGCCACCTCGTCGGCATGCCGGCGGCGATCATATTTTTCGCGCGTGCGGCGATGCGCACGGTAGAATTCTCCCGTGAACGGGTGTCGCGAAAAGGAGCTGTCTGGGTGTCCGGCCGATGTCGCAGAAAGGGGCTGGCGCGACTTTCAGGCTTCCTCATTCCTTTCGGGTGTACCGTGACAGCGCAGCCTCGGTTTCACTATGGTCCCGCCGACACGAACGGAGGGGATGAGTATGGCGCGTCGGCGGCTGCTGACCGAGGAGCAATGGGCGAGCTTTCTGGCGGTCCCGGACGATGAGCGCGCCATGGTGCGCCACTACACCCTCGGCCGGGACGACCTCGATATCATTGCCCTCCGGCGGACGCCGCACACCCGCCTGGGCTGCGCGGTTCTGCTCTGCTATCTCCATCATCCGGGGCGGATTCCCGGACCGGAAGAGCGCCCACCCACCGCGCTGCTGGAGTTCGCGGCCCGGCAGGTGGCCGCCGAACCGGACGACTTCATCGCCTACAGCCGACGCGACCAGAACCGGCGCGAGCAGGTCGCCGCGATCATGGCACGAAGCGGGGTGACGCCATAGGACGGGCAAGAATATACGCTAAGCGGACAAATCAGGAACGCTCGCGGCTGATGGCACCACCGCTTGGACTGACGTGTGGACGCCAACAGCTATTCCGCGGATGGAAAATATGCGTGTGGCCGTTGCATGGATCCGGCATGAAACCAAGCGCTTCCCAGAATGCCGAGGCATCAGCGGTGCCGGCGTTGACCATCACTTGGCATTCCAAGGATTGGGATCTCTCAAGAAGAGAGAGGGCCAACTTGCGGCCGATGCCGCGGTGCCGAAGCGACGGTCGCACATAGAAGCGCCGCATACGTAAGGCGCCCATTACAGCAGAATCGATGGTCATCCCTCCGATACCAGCCAGTTCGCTTCCAACATAGGCGGCGAGCAATACCTCTCCTTCACGGGCGAAGCGCTGCCTGTGCGATATCCACTCGGTCACGAGCCGCTCCAGGAATCGGTGGCCCTCGCAAGCTGCCTCGGCTCGTAGAACGTCGATACCCAGGGGTAAGCCATAAAGGACAGGGGCGAGATGAACTGCCGAATTCATTCGTTGGCCTCAGCCACATCACGGTGCCGTTTCACGATATCCGTCACGGTATTCTTGCTGAGCCCCAGTTCCCGGCCGATCAGACGATAACTGCGACCCTTGAAAACGCCCACCACTTGGTAGTCGGCGCGGGCGGCGAAGGCGAGGAGGTCGCGCTCTTGTCGCGCGCAGGACTGGTCGGCGGTGGAGACCCGGCAGTAGAGGGCGGCACGCTGTCCCATTTGAACCCTCCCGGATTCATGCCCGGCAAACCCGCGTCCCGGCTAGGGTCGCCGCCAGCCAAAACAGACAATACTCCAACTGGGACAGCTCCTCCATGCCGCGCCGCCGCGTCCTCACCGACGCCCAGATCACCGCCCTGTTCGCCCTGCCCACCGCCGAGGCCGACCTCATCCGCCACTACACCCTCGGCCCCGACGATTTGGCGGTCATCGCCCGGCGCCGCCGGCCGCACAACCGTCTCGGCTTCGCCCTACAGCTCTGCGCCCTGCGCTATCCCGGCCGGCTGATCCGGCCCGGCGAGCTGGTCCCGCCGACGATTGTCGCATTCCTGGCGGAGCAGCTGGACATCGACCCGGACACCCTCGCCGACTATGCGGCCCGTGCACCGACCCGCTACGATCAGCTGGACGCGCTGCACGAGGCCTTCGGATTCAGCACCTTCACCCAGCCCGATCATCGCGAACTCTCGGCGTGGCTGGTGCCGATCGCCCTGGCGACGGTCAGCGCGATCACGGTCGCCGAGGCGCTGATGGCCGAGTTGCGGCGGCGACGCATTGCCGCCCCGGGAACCACCACGATCGAGCGCATGGTGGCCACTGCCCTCCTGCTGGCGGAACGCCACGCCGCCGCCAAGCTGAACTCCACCCTGTCTCCGGAACGCTGCACGGCATTGGACGCGCTGCTGGACAACCATCCGGGAACCGCGGTCAGCTCCCTGGCCTGGACCCGGCAGCCGCCCGGCGCGCCCGGTCATCGGTCCATGGCGCGCCTGGTCGACCAACTTCGGCATCTCCGGCAGGTGGGGATCGACCCCGCGGCGACCGATGGCGTTCATGCCGACCGGATCCGGCAGCTCGCCCGCGAGGGAAGCCGCCTGACCGCCCAGCACCTCCGGGCGCTCGGTCCGCTCCGCCGCCACGCCGTCCTGGTCGTGACGGTGCTGGACACGATCGCTCGCCTCACCGACGAGGCCATCGGCCTCTTCGATCGGCTGATCGGACGGATGTTCCGGCGGGCCGAGCGGCGCGCTTCGGCCGAACTCCGGAACAACGCCCGGTCCATGAACGACAAGGTGCGCCTGCTGGCCAAGCTCGGCGACGCCCTGATCGACGCCAGGAAAACCGGAACCGACGCCTTCGCCGCGATGGACAAGGTGATCCCCTGGGACCGGTTCGCCGAGGTCGTCGCGGAAGCCAGGGGGCTGACCCGGGACGATGGTCCGGACTACCTCGCGCTCGCCGAAGCGAACCATGCGCTGCTGCGGCGGGTCGGCCCGCTGTTCCTGGACGCCTTCGAGTTCCAGGGCATCGCCGCCGTGACCGGGCTGCTCCGTGCTGTCGCGACGCTGCGTACCTTCTACGCCGGCAGTCGGCGAACCCTGCCGAAGGACATCCCGACCGGTTTCATCCGACGGAGCTGGCGGTCCGCCGTCTTCCGCGACGGCGCCATCGATGGCCAAGCCTACGAGCTGTGCCTCTTCGCGGAGCTTCGGGACCGGCTGCGCGCCGGCGACGTCTGGGTGGTCGGCAGCCGGCAGTACCGGGCCGTCGAGGATCAGCTCATTTCGAAGCCGCTGTTCGCCGAGATGCGGGAGGCCGGCCCGCTGCCGGTGGCGGTGGCGACCGACGCCACGCGCTACCTCCAGGACCGGAAGGAGATGCTGGAAGCGCGGCTGCGCGAGGTCTGCGACAAGGCCGCCCGGGACCAGCTTGTGGATGTTCGCTTCAGCGGCGACACCCTCAAGATCTCCCCGCTGCAAGCGGCGACGCCGGAAGACGCGGAACGGCTGGCCGACCGGGTCTACGCGTTGCTGCCGCGGGTGCGGATCACCGATCTCCTCGACGAGGTCGCCGAGTGGACCGGCGCCGTCGACTGCTTCACCCATCTGCGCACCGGCCTGCCGGCCGAGGACCGCCGCGTCGTCCTGACCGCCGTGTTGGCCGACGCCACCAATCTTGGACTGACGCGCATGACCGAGGCGTGCAGTGTCGCCAGTTACAAGCGGCTCGCCTGGACGGCGGGGTGGCATGTCAGCGAGGACGCCTACGGCCGGGCTCTGGCCCGGATCGTGGCGGCCCAGCAGGCGCAGCCCCTGGCCGCCCGCTTCGGCGGCGGAACGGCCTCCAGTTCCGATGGCCAGCACTTCCCGCTCGGCGGGCGCGGCGAGATAACCGGGGCCGTCAACCCGCACAAGGGGTCCGGCCCGGCGATCTCCTTCTACACCCACGTCTCGGACCGTTACGCGCCCTACCACACCAAGGCGATCTCGGTGGCGGAGAGCGAGGCGGCCCACGTCATCGACGGCCTGCTCTACCATGGCGCGGACATCGGGATCGCCGTCCACCATGTCGATGGAGGCGGCGTTTCGGACCATGTCTTCGCGCTGTGCCATCTCCTTGGCTTCCGCTTTGCGCCGCGCATCCCCAACCTGCACGATCGGCGCCTTTACACCTTCGGGCCGGCGGCAACCTGGCCGACCCTGGAGCCGTTCATCGCCGGGCGGATCGACGAGGCGCTGATCCAGGCGCACTGGGAAGACCTGCTGCGGCTGGCCACCTCGATTCGGACCGGCACCGTGCCGGCGTCGCTGATGCTGAAACGGCTCGGCTCCTACCCTCGGCAGAACGGATTGGCCTTGGCTCTCCGGGAGATCGGGCGCATCGAGCGGACAGCTTTCAGCTTGGAGTGGCTGCAAAATCCGGCACTTCGCCGCCAAGCCACGACCGAGTTGAACAAGGGGGAGTCCCGCAACGCGCTCGCCCGCGCCGTGTGTTTCCACCGCCTTGGACGCATCCGCGACCGGACGCCGGAGAACCAGCAGCACCGCGCCGGCGGCCTCAACCTGGTCGTGGCCGCGATCATCCTGTGGAACACCGTCTACATGGAGCGGGCCATCGATGTCCTGCGCGCCGGGGGTGAGCGCATTCCCGACGAGTTGTTGAGCCATCTCGCGCCGCTGGGATGGCAACACATCAACCTGACCGGCGACTATCTCTGGAGTGCGGACCGGGTGCCGGGCACGTCGGGATACCGCCCGCTGCGCGCTCCAACCGAACTCCTGGCCGCATGATGTTCCGGCTTTGTCCGCTTAGCGTATATTCTCGCCCATTCTATGGCGTCACCCCAGGTAAGGCCAGTCGCCCTCCAGCGGACGGTCGAGGAAGGCGTTGACCCGCTCGTCGATGTCTCGGCACAGCTTGGAGACCGTCGACTTCGAGATCCCCGACAGCCCCATCGCCTGGGCCAACTCGTCAACGCAGCGGGTCGAGACACCGCCGATCCAGGCTTCCTGGATCACCGCCACCAGGGCTTTCTCGCTGGTCTTGCGGGCCTCCAGGAAGGGCGGGAAGTAGCTGCCCTGGCGCTTGGGGATGCGCAGGTTCAGCGTGCCCAGGCGCGTATCCAGCGCCCGGTCGCGGTAGCCGTTGCGGTAGGTCTGCCGCTCGGCGCTCCGTTCGTGACGCCCGGCGCCGATCTGGCCTTCGACGTCGGCTTCCATCAGCATGCAGCACCGTCTCGGCGACGGCGCGCAGAAAATCGCTGTCGCCGGCCTTCTGGAGCAGGTCTGCCAGTGCCATACTGTCCTCGGTCATTGGGGGGCCTTCGGGCAAGAGGAAGTGTCGCAACTCCACTCTAGCCGCCTTTATTCACCAGGGTGGCGAGCGGTCTGGTCGCCGCGTTGAGATGATCAACGTTGGGCTGTATGGGCGCGCGTCGTCGGCCGCCGCGCTGACGGCGGCGTGACGGTGTCGGAGTTGGTGGTGGAGGGGATTGGGTGACGGCTGGGGCACGCTGCCCCGGTGCTCAGCAGATGAGCCGGGGCATGCGGCCGAGGGCGAGGTGGATGATCGCCTGATCAGGCGCGCTGGTCGGCAGGTGCACCTTGATCTGCGTCTTCATCTCCACGATACGCGCGGCGGTCTTCACCAAGCGCAGCCGCAAGGTGTCGAATTGCACCGTGCGCCAGCGGGAGCGTTTCGGCATCAGCGAGCGCAGGCTCCACAGCAGCCAGTACGCCCCGGCGTGCAGGAACAGGCGGAACTGGTTGGCCGTCGCCTTGGTGCAGGAGGTCCGGTCTGCGGCAAGGTGGGATTTCCAGGCTTTTATATGATTTTCCGCCTGTCCCCTCGCGCAATACAGGCCGGCATACAGCCAGCGACCCGTGCCGTGGCGTAGGTTGGTGACGATGAAGCGGCTGTCGGTGCCCTGGTCTCCTGCCTCGACGCGCGCGACGATGCGGCGGACCCGGCTCCAGGTGCTGGCCCCGTCATAGAATTCCTTGAAGCGGCGCACCTTGTCGGCTCCGGGCATGGCCTGGAAGCGCGCCGCGGTGCTGGCCTCCAGCGTGGTGACGTGACGGCGCAGTGTGCTGCTGGTCGGCAGACCGAGCACGTAGTCGAGCCCCTCCGCCTCGCACCAGTCCAGCACCTCCGGGCAGGCGTAATGGCCGTCGGCGCGCAGCAGGATCTCGGTCTTGGGCCAGTTTGCCCGAATGGCGCGGAGCAGGCGACGCAGGAAGGTCCGGATCTCCGTCCCCTTGGGCCGCTTGGCTGGGCGCAGCACAGCGGTGACAAAGCGGCCGTTGCCGTCGAAGACAACGATGGGCTGGAAGCCGTACTCGTCATAATGGGCGTTGAACAGGCGCAACTGCTGACCGCCATGCACCGTGTCGAAGGTGTCGTCTACATCCAGCACGATGCGCTTGGGCACCTGGCGAAAGGACGCGCAGTAGAGATCGACCATGGCTCGGCCCATGCGCAGCAGTGCGCGGGTATCCGGCAGGTTCTCCAGGCGCGAGATGGTGGCTTGCGAGCAAAGGTCACGCTCGGACGGCAGGCGTTCCAGGGCCATCTTGAACAGCGGGTCGGAGCGTAGGCTGCCGGCGTCGTTGCCGTCCTCGTAGCCCGCCGCGATGGCCAGCAGGCGAAAGCCGATGATGTCGGCCAGCGAATGCACGGTGCGCGTTGGATCGCGCGGGTCCTCAATACAGGCGGCCAGCCGATCGGCAATCCGCAGCCGCTTCGCCACCTCCCGCAGCACCAGCAGCCCGCCATCGGAGGACAGGCGGCCGCCATCAAAGCGCCCGATCACCGGCTTTCCAGCAACGGGTGACAGGCCGGGCAGCGGCAGGGTATGATCAACCATGGCGGGTGGGCGCTCCGGAAACGGCAGGAGTTGGCGTCAGCACCCAAATCCTACGGCCGCTCAACGGATGCCGCTACACCCGCCAACCCTCATGAATTTTCCCGGCTAGCCGACCGGCCCAATGACCACCTCTTTCGCGCAAGCCGCCGCCCGGGGGGTGGGGCATGCCCCACCCCCCCCGGGCGATCACCAAATTTCCACCACGTTCGCGGACACTATCCGTTTTAGCATACAAAAGTAAAGAAGGACAAGCTAATGAATGAAATTCTGTGATATATTACTTCCCTAGGTTGCTTTTCGGTTGAATAAGACTTTGCCGTAGTTCATTCATACGGAAATCGCCAATTCGGGGCATAAAAATACGGCATCGAATATCTTTTAAGCTCAAAGCTTGGAAATAAAACGATTGGGAGTCCTTCACTGCCATGAGGGGCTGCTCGTGCTTCATGTCTGCCTGCGGGTGGCAAACGTCGCTCCGTCCCCCCGCGATGGCTCTGTGGTATTTTCCCGCTTACAAGGTGCAAAGACATGCTCGGCAAAGAACTGGCCGTTCCAGCTTCCCCAATCCGCCCGCTCGGGCCTTTGCGCGACGCATCCTGGTCGGCCATTCTGTCAGGGCTGATTGCGGTGATCATTGGTTACGCAGGCCCGACCGTCCTGGTCTTTCAAGTGGCGCAGAGCGCCCATCTCACGGAATCCCAGATTGCGTCTTGGCTGTGGGCCTATTCCATTGCATCGGGGATCACCTCGATCGTCGCCAGCCTGCGCTTCCGCATGCCGGTCATCACTGCATGGTCGACGCCTGGCGTCGCCTTTCTCGTGACCGGCCTCGCTGGCGTCCCGTTCGCAGAGGCGGTCGGCGCCTTCATGGTGTCGAACCTGCTCATCACGCTCATCGGCGCCTTCGGGCTGTTCAACCGGGTTCTTCAACGCATCCCGATGGCGCTGGCGGCGGCACTAAACGCCGGCATCCTGATCTCGTTCGGCTTCGCCATCTTCGGCGCCCTGAGGAGCGAGCCGCTCCTGGCCGGCGCCATGATGGCTGCGTTCCTGATCACCCGCCGCTTTTCATCGCGCTGGGCCGTCGCCGTTACCCTGCTGTGTGGCACCGCGCTGTGCGTCTCGCTCGGGCGTGTCGACACCGGCGGCTTGGCGCTGATTGCGGCGGTGCCGGAGTGGACGACGCCTGCCTTCTCGTTCGGTTCGATGGTCAGCATCGCGATACCGCTGACCGTCCTGGCCCTTACAGGCCAGTATCTGCCGGGATTCGCTGTGCTGAAGGCGTCGGGGTACGAACCGCCGCCCGACAGTGTCGTGCGCCTGTGCGGGCTTGCGTCGATCTTGGTGGCGCCGTTCGGTTGCCACAATGTCAACCCGTCCTCAATGATCGCAGCCATCGTCGGCAGCCCCGACACCCACGCCGACCCGGCCCGGCGTTATATCGCAGCGATCAGCGCCGGCGTGTTCTACCTGCTGTTCGGAATCTTCGCGACCACTTTCGTCCGGCTGTTCGCAGCACTGCCGAAGGAGGCCGTGGCCGTGCTCGCCGGCACGGCCCTGCTGGGCGCCATCGGCGGTTCGCTGGAAACCGCCTTCCGGTCGGCCAAACCAGGCAGTCTGGCGCCGCTCATGGTGTTCGTCACCACCGCGGCAGGCATTCCCTTCCTCGGTCTCGGTGCTGCGTTCTGGGGCATCCTCGTCGGCATGGCGATGGTCCATTTCGTCGAAAAGAACGGTTGAGCGCACCCACTCCCCCTTGTTCCACCCTCATTCAAGAAGCGTCAGCCATGACCACCGCCACCCCCCACGATGACACGCATCTCTGGGATTTCCTCCCCATGATTGAAAACAGGACGCGCCCGGCGCAAGACTGTCTGGCCAGCCCGCTGCTCGACCTGATGCGGACGTCGAACGTCAACAAGATCCCGCTCGAGCAGATCGAGGACGCCTAGTCGGTGCTCCACCTGCGCAAGGAGCTTTTAGCCGCCCCCAGGGGAGAAACGGATGCGGACGGCTGGCAGCGGCTTGCGCAGCTTCAGCGCCGCATTGTCGAACGCCATCTCGACGGCCGCGCAGACTATTATGGTCCGGAGCAGTGCACCCCGCTCGACGACGCGGAGACCTTCGCCCGCGAAGGCCGCGACACCTTCCTGATCATCAAATTTATGGACGAGGCGCCGCATATCGAAGCGACGCTGACGTCGCTGTTGACCCAGACCGGCGTCGACCTGAACCGCGTCGTCATCGTTGCCGTCGATAACAACTCCACCGACGGTTCGGGCGACATTGTCCGCGCGACCGCCGCGTCGGTCCCGTCGGCTGCGCGTGTCGTCTGCATCAACCAGACGACTCCCGGCGGTGGCAGCGCCGCACGCTACGGCGTGGACCGCTCCATAGCAACGATCCACGCGATGTGCCTGTTCGACGGGCAATGGGGGCGGCTGCAATCGGCCCGCATCGCCGTATCAGATGGCGACACCGTCTACCACCACCAACTTGTCCATGGCTTCAGCGAGATCCTGGACAAGCACCAGGACGTGGACGGCGTGATGCCTTTTCTCACCTACAAATTCACGGCCGCCCTGCGTTTCTTCGCTGATCATCGCCCACATGACCTGAAGGTCCTACGGGCCGGGGCGACCGCCGGCACTGTTGTCCCCGTGACGTTCCGCCTGTCGGACGTCTCTGCCTTCGAACGATTGCCGCGCGCGGGACGGCGCCGCACGGCGGAGGACGCCATGCGACTGAGCGGCGACGGCATCGATCTTTCGGTGCCGCTCGACCGGCTGGACGGCTGCGGCCGCCGCTATGGCGTGATCGAGGATCCGGCCGGTGCCTGGGCTTACGTCATGGACGACAGGACAATCGTTCTCGACCGCGCGCCGGTCTCGGGCTTCGACTCCGCCTTGCTGTTCCTGGAGAATGGGGGGGTGCGGGCCGATGAGAAATGGCGCTGGCACTCCGTCATCGGGCATGACCTGTTCCTGTTGTGGATGTTCCAGCGTATGGGGATCCCCGAGGCGGTGGTGGCGCCCGATACCAGCGACGCGCTGAAGGTGTTCCGCTGCTGGAGCTTCGCTATCGGCGGGCAGCACCAGCTGTCCAGCCCGGCGCTGAAGATCGTGACCGGTACCGACTACCAGTCGGGGCGGGTCCAGCAGGCGGTCGGCTGCCGCACCGTCCTCGGTCCGGCAACCGCCTACACGGAGACCGAGATCGACCGGCTGGCCAAGATGATCCGTAACTTCGCCAACCGCCAGGGCGTGTTCTATGGCGACACGCGCAGCCGCGGGCTGGAGCGAGCAAGCGGCCTCTACCTTCACATGACCCGCATCCAGGATCAGGTTGAGAGCGAAATCCGCGGCTATTCCGAGGATTTCTTCCGTGACGTCGTGTTTCCGGAGCGGGTGCTGTTCCCGCTGCGCTGGCTCTTGCAGAACGCCATCTGCCTCTACGCCGCCGGCGACCGGTCTGTCCAAACCGTGGTGCGGGAGCGGGTGTTCGCGCAGCTGCTCGGTACCCGGGGCACGGACCAAGCGCTCGCCAGCACCCTGGGCGACACGGCAATGGCGGCGCTCGCCGGCCGCAGCTTCGAGGACAAGCGGGACGAGGCGGAAAGCTTGGCTGAAGAGTTGATCAGCGGCTTCTACCCTGAAATCATGCGGTTCTACGCCCGCACGCTGGCGGATTTCCTGGACACGCAGGGGGTTGTCCGCGCGGATTACGCTTGGCTTCTGGAAGACGTGGAGCACAGCCGCAACGCCCTGATCGAAAAGCGGACTCCCATCGACCCAGCCGTGGTTTGGGCCGGGCGCGAGTTCGTCATCGACCATGCCCGCGGGCAGGTCGTCGGTATGCAAGACGGTGGGCGGTGACGCCATGGAAATCCGACGCCTTGACCTGTGGAACGGCCGCCCGCCCTTTGCGCTGGGTGACGCCGAGCATGACCATCCGGTTCTGGAAGCCTATCTGCCGTCGCCGGAGCGGCGCACCGGCACCGCAATCCTGTCCTTTCCCGGCGGCGCCTACACCTTCCTGTCGGAGCGGTCCGGACGCCGGTACGGCGAGTGGTTCGCCGAGAGGGGGGTGGCGGTGTTCGTTGTGAAGTTCCGCCTGGGCGCACACGGTTATGACCGGAGAGCCATCTGCGCCGACGGTTTCGCTGCGCTGGAGCGTGTCCATGCGCTGGCGGGGGACCTGGGCATCGACCGGTCGCGCATCGGTCTTGTCGGCACCTCGGCCGGCGGTCATCTGGCCGGGGTGATGATGACCGGAGCCGGCCGCGTGATCCTGGATGCCGAAGGGGTGGGGAGGGTGGCGCCGCTCGACCTCCGCCCGGCCTTTTCCGTGCTTTGCTATGCCGTGCTCAGCCTGACCGACCCGATAGCCCACAAGGAGACGCGCCGCAATTTCCTGGGCGGCCTGGCGGAAGACCGGGCGATGCAGGAGGCGTTCTCACCGATCCTCGCCGTGCGGCACGGCTGTCCGCGCGCCTTCATCTGGCACACCACGGAAGACACCGAAGTGTCCAGCCGGCACAGCCTGTTGTTCGCCGATGTGCTAGAGCGTCACGGGGTGGGGCACGAACTGCATCTCTACCAGCGCGGGCCGCACGCGCTGGGCTTGGCGCTGGAGCAGGGCTTGCACTGGGCGCACGACTGCCTACGCTGGATCGAAAACCGCGAACCGCCGCCGCCCGTCTGATACCGGCGGCCATTGATGACGACTGCCGGTATCCGTGCCGACCGGCACAGCGTCGGCCCATGCGGCTGCCCATGCCGCCGAAGCTTTCAGTCCCCATCGTTTCCGCCCGCCGACATCCCGCCGTCAGGAGCCGTTCCTTTGACCATCCATATCGAAACCGCCCCCGTCCGCAAGCCGAAGCCATGGGGTCAGGAACTGGGCTTCGGCACATTCGTAACCGACCACATGTTCGTATGCGACTATCGCGAAGGGGAAGGGTGGGTTGATCACCGCGTGGTCCCCTATGGGAGTTTCACGCTCGATCCGGCGGCGCTCGTCCTTCATTACGGCCAGGCGCTGTTCGAAGGCATCAAGGCGTTCCGGCAACCCGACGGCGGCGTCGCGGTGTTCCGGCCCGACCGCAACGCCGAGCGCCTGAACACCTCGGCCGCACGCATGGCGATGCCGGAACTGCCGGAGGCGATGTTCCTCGATGCTGTCCGCACCCTGCTGCGCGTCGAGGCCGATTGGGTTCCGGACGCTCCCGGAGCTTCGCTGCATCTCCGCCCCGTCATGGTGGCCAACGAGGCTGCGCTCGGGGTGCGACGCGCGTCGCGCTATCTGTTCTACATCATTCTCACCCCGGTCGCCCCCTACTACAGCCCCGGCAATCCAGCCTTCCGCCTTCTGGCGACGCAGGAGTTCGCCCGTTCCGCGGACGGCGGGGCCGGCGGGGCTAAGACCTCCGGCAATTACGGCCAGACCATCGTCGCGCTGGAGGCGGCGCGTGCCCGTGGCTACGACAACCTGCTCTGGCTAGACGGCGCCCGGCACGGACTGATTGAGGAGGCCGGCATCACCAACGTCTTTGTTGTAACCGGGGATACGGTGCTGACCCCGCCGCTGAACGGCCGTATCCTGCCCGGCGTGACGCGGGAGTCAGTGATGCAGCTTATCGGCGACTGGGGGCGGCCGGTCGTGGAACGTGAAATTCCGATCCATGAACTGCTGCGGGGGATCGACGACGGCGGCGTTCGCGAAGTTTTTGTGACGGGCACCGCGACCGTGGTTGCGCCCGTCGGTTCGATCACCTTCCGCGATCGCACCCACGTGCTGCCCGACGGCGGCGGAGAAAGCCTCGCCCGCCGGCTTTACGACGCGCTCGACGGCATCCAGCGTGGCACGCGGCCCGACCCGTTCGGCTGGTCCATGGCGGTGGACTGACGTGATGACCACCACCGCCGCCCCGCTTTTTGCCGACCCTTTTCAGGCCCGGCTTTGCGACGCGCTGTGTCAGGTGGCGCGCGATGCCGGCCAAACGTTCACTGGAACGGGAGCGCTCCTGTGCGAACCCGCGACCGGGCTGCCCTTTCTGCCTTTGGTCTTGAGCAAACCAGATCTCAAGGGCGACCTACCCGACGTGCTCTTGCGGCTGGGCCACGAGGCAAGCCCGTACCACGACGGCTTCCATCTGCTGTCGACCGACTTCGAGATCGAGCATGTGTCCTGCTATCTTGCTCCTCCGATTTCGCCCGAGGCCGAACTAATCTCCCTCTTCGGTTCCGGCAGCCGCTTCGCCACCGCCTGCTTCGCGTCGCTGGCGAACGGCGTCCATTGCGCGGGCGTCGTGAACAAGGACCGCTCCGTCACGATCTTCGTGCAGGGACGCATCCTGTTCCGCTCCTCACCCGCCGACGCATTGTCCCGCCGACGCCAGTTCCCCGTTCTCGCTCGCTGTGATGGGGGAAATTCCAAGCATTCCGGAGACATCCGATGAGCCTTCTCGACATCTTGGCCTCCAGGGCCGATGGCCTCCCGCTCGTGGACGAGCTTGCCCTGCAGATAGAGCGCGGCGAGGCCACCGCCGCCATCATCGGCCTGGGCTACGTCGGCCTGCCGCTGGCGCAGGCAATCGCCGCAGCCGGCATGCGCGTGATCGGTTTCGACACCGATCCTCATAGGATTGAGACGCTGGTCGCCGGTCGCCGCTGCATCGAACATATCCCAGCCGAAGGGATCACCGATCTTATCGACCGCGGCCTTTTTGAGCCGACGGGCGACTTCACCCGCCTGGACGAAGCGGACATTGTGGTGGTCTGTGTTCCGACCCCGCTGAACCGCCACCGCGAACCCGACCTGACCTGCGTGGAGCAGGCTACGCGTGACATCGCTCGCAGTCTGCGGCGGGGCCAGCTCGTCATTCTTGAATCCACGACCTATCCGGGAACCTGCGACGAGGTGGTGCGCCCGATCCTGGAGAAGGGCGGTCTGGTCCATGATCGCGACTTCTTCCTGGCCTTTTCCCCGGAGCGGGAGGATCCCGGAAATCCCGACTTCCACACGGCCTCGATCCCGAAGGTGGTCGGTGGCGGTTCGCCCGACGCTCTGCGGCTGGCGAATCTCTTCTACGGGAAGATCGTAGTACGAACCGTGTCCGTGTCCTCGCTGCGCACAGCGGAGGCGGTGAAGCTGACGGAGAATATCTTTCGTGCGGTAAACATCGCGCTCGTGAACGAGTTGAAGGTCGTTTACGAGGAAATGGGCGTGGACGTCTGGGAAGTGATCGAAGCGGCCAAGAGCAAGCCCTTTGGCTACATGCCTTTCTATCCGGGACCGGGATTGGGCGGCCATTGCATTCCGATCGATCCTTTCTACCTGACATGGAAGGCCCGGGAATATGGGATTTCCACCCGGTTCATCGAACTGGCCGGTGAGATAAACACCGCCATGCCACGCCGGGTTGTGGAGCGTGCGGCGTCCGCCCTGGACCGCGTCAAGCGGCGCGGGCTGAACGGCAGCCGCGTGCTTGTCATCGGGGTTGCCTACAAGAAGAACATCGACGATCTGCGCGAAAGCCCGGCATTGCGCCTGATCGAGCTGCTGGAGCAGAGGGGCGCGCAAGTCGATTACCATGATCCACATGTGCCGGCGATCAGATGGTCTCACGAACACCCTGGGCTCCGGCCGCGCAGCTCCGTCGCCTTGAGCCCGGCTGAGCTGCGACAATATGATCTCGCACTGATCGCGACTGATCACGACGATGTGGATTACGGCATTCTGGCCCGCGGTATCGACCTCATCGTCGATACCCGCAACGTTTGCGCTCGCAAGAACGTAGCTCCAACGACCCTGGTGACGGCGTGAGTGCAGTCCACATTCCCTCCGCCGCCCTGCGCCGCTTTTCCGCTGGCGTGCTCGCAGCCATGGGCAGTTCGGCGGCGGAGGCCGATCACGTCGCCGGTAGTCTGGTCGATGCGAACCTTTGTGGGCACGACAGCCATGGCGTTGGCCTCCTCCCGCTCTATCTCTCCAACGTGAAGGCTGGTTTCCTCCACCCCAACCGAGCCGGCAGGGTGGTGCGGGACACCGGCGCGATCCTGGTGGTCGATGGCGAACAGGGGTATGGCCAGACGGTCGTCTTCCACGCAACGGAATTGGCTGCCCGGCGCGCGGTCACGGACGGACTGGCCCTGCTGGCGGTCCGCAACGCGCATCACATGGGCCGGATCGGTGCCTACGGCGAACAGGCAGCGGCGGTTGGGCTGGTCTGGATCAGCTTCGTCAACATCACCGGCACGGCGCCCCTGGTGGCGCCGTTCGGCGGCGGTGAATCACGGTTCGGCACCAACCCCATCTGCATCGCCATGCCACGCACCGGTGCCGATCCCATCCTGCTCGATTTCGCGACGAGCGCCATCGCCTGGAACAAATGCCGGGTGGCCCTGAACCGTGGCGAAGCATTGGCAGATGGATTGATTCTCGACTCCGCCGGCTATCCGACCAACGACCCGGCGGTGATGTTCGCGCAGCCTTCCGGTACTTTGCTGCCGTTCGGCGGACACAAGGGATATGGGCTGTCCTTTCTGTGCGAATTGCTGGCTGGCGCGCTTACGGGTGCCGGAACGATGCAGCCGGGCACCCCTCGGCCGGGGACTATCACCAACAACATGCTGGCAATCTTGATCGATCCTGATCATCTCGGCAGTCCCGGCACGCTGGTGCGCGAGGTCGAGGACCTCGTCGGCTATGTACACTCCACCCGGCCGGCGGAGCCCGGCGGGCAGGTGCTGATACCAGGCGAGCCGGAAAGCAGAATGCGCCGTCATCGCCTAGCTGAAGGCGTGCCACTGGATCCGACGACCCTGGAGCAGCTGCACGGCACAGCGCAGCAAGTTGGCGCGAGCACCGAAGACCTTCACCCGTAGCTTTGCCCCGCGAACTGAACCAGTGCGCAGTACGGGATGGTGCCATGGGTGCCAGCAACTATGCCAGCCCTTGGTCCGGACTGTTTACATTAAGCTCTGTTCGGGATCCGGGGTGGCTTGTATTGGTGACGAAGACCGACGGAACGGGTTTAGGGAGGCGGAATCAAGCTAAGAGTCTGTCCTGAAAGTTTATTTCGTAAGCGTCGTCTGAGTGCTGCCTTGCGGGAGGAGTGTGCCGCGTGCTGAAAGCTGGACGTCGGCGGCACCGGTGGGTGTGGCTGGCTTGGCATCGTGGCAAGCAGCGTGGTTTGCACTGTGGCAGTCCAACGTATCGAGGTCATCACCGGCGCCGGCGGGCGGCGCACCTACTCGGCCGAGGAGAAGATCCGCTTGGTCGGCGAGGCCCACGGCGGGCGCGGCGCCGTCGTCGCGGTGGCCCGCCGCCACGGCGTGTGCACCAGCCTGATCTACCGCTGGCGCCGACAGTTCAAGAGCGGAGAACTGTCTGCCGCGGCGCCCTCCTTCGTGCCGGTTCATGTGTTGGAGGGGCCGCCGTCCGCCGGCCTGCTCTCTCCCACCAAGACGCCGTCGGCGCCGGAGCCGGCACCCTCAGCCGAGCGCCGTGCCGCCCTGGTCGAGGTGGTTCTCGCCAACGGCCGCGTGCTGCGCGTCGCCGAGGATATCGCCCCGGCCACGCTGCGCCGACTGGTCGGCGCGTTGGATTCGCCATGATCTCGGTTCCCGCCGGGGTGCGGGTCTATCTGGCGATGGGCGCCACCGACATGCGCAAGGGCATGGACGGGTTGGCCATGCTCGCCCAGCAGGTCCTTCAGCAGGACCCGTTCGCCGGCCATTTGTTTGTTTTCCGGGGTCGGCAAGGTCATCTGGTGAAGGTTCTTTACTGGGATGGCCAGGGCTTCTGCCTGTTCACCAAGCGCCTGGAGAAGGGGCGCTTCGTGTGGCCGATCAGCCGCGAGGGCGTGGCGGTGCTCACTCCGGCCCAGTTGGCGATGCTCATCGAGGGCATGGATTGGCGCGCCCCGCAGCGCACATGGCGCCCGGAGATGGCGGGGTGAGTCCCGGCCGCCACGCCCGCCGATGATCGGCGCCGGGGTGGTGATCGCTCCTCCTCCGGGAGCCGCCGATCGGGTAGACTCCGGCCATGCCCGCTACCGCCGAGCCGCTGCCCACCGACATTGAGACGCTGCGCGCGATCATCGCGGCGCAGGCCGCGGAGTTGGCGGCCGAGCGTCGGTGTCGTGAGGCCAGCGAGGCCGAATTGGCCGCCGCCAAGGCCGGCCTGGTGGCCAAAGCGCTGGAGGTGGAGAAGCTCAAGATCCAGTTGGCTCGGCTGCGGCGCATGCAATTCGGGCGTTCCTCCGAGAAGATCGACCGCGAGATCGACCAGCTCGAACTGGCGCTGGAGGATCTGGAGGCTGCCGCGGCGGCCGAAGGGATGCCGGCCGATCCCGCCGAGCCGCGGGCGCCCTCGGCGGAGAGCCGTGCCCAAGCCGGCCGGCGCAAGCTGCCGGAGCATCTGCCGCGCACCGAGATCGTGCACGCCCCGTTTGAGGCCTGCCCCTCCTGCGGCGGCGCCCTGCGTCCGGTGGGCGAGGATGTCCGCGAGGTTCTGGACTACATCCCGGCGCGTTTCACCGTGATCCGCCACGTCCGCCCGGCGCTGTCGTGCCGGTGCTGCGAGGGCATGGTGCAGGCGCCGATGCCGTCGCTGCCCATCGAGCGCGGCCTGCCCTCGGCCGGGCTGCTGGCGCATGTGCTGATCGCCAAATATTGCGATCACCTGCCGCTCTATCGGCAATCGGCCATCTACGCCCGCGAAGGCGTGGAATTGGAACGCTCGCTGCTGGCCGACTGGGTCGGCAAGGCGGCGGCGCTGATGGCGCCGCTGGCCGAGGCCATTGGCCGGCACGTGCTGGCCGGTTCGGTTCTACACGCGGACGACACGCCGGTGCCGGTGCTCGATCCCGGGCGTGGCACGACCAAGACGGGGCGACTGTGGGTCTATCTGCGCGATGAACGCCCGCACGCCGGACAAGGGCCGCCGGCGGTGCTGTACCGCTATACCCCCGACCGCAAAGGCGAACATCCGCAACGGGAGCTGGCTGGCTTCCGTGGGCACCTGCATGCCGACGGCTATGGCGGGTTCGATGCTCTGTACGAAGCCAAGGGCGGCAAACCGGCCGCTGTCGCCGAAGTGGCCTGTATGGCTCACGTGCGCCGGAAATTCTTCGACGAGCACACCGAAACCGGCTCGCCCCTGGCCGCCGACGCGCTGAAACGGATCGGCAGGCTGTTTGACATCGAACGCCCCCTGACCGGCCAGCCCGCCGAGGACCGCCGCCGGATTCGCCAAGCGGAAGCCCGGCCCGTTCTCGATGAACTGGCCACCTTCCTCGACGCCGCCTTGGTGCGCATCCCCGGCAAGGGCGACCTGGCCAAGGCGATCCGCTACGCCCGCTCGCGCTGGACGGCACTGACGCGCTACGTGGACGACGGCCGGCTGGAGAACTCCAACAACGCCGCCGAACGAGCGATCAGGCCGCTGGCCATCGGAAGACGCAACTGGATGTTCGCCGGTTCCGACGCCGGCGGGGAGCGTGCCGCGGCGATTTATACCATCGTGGAATCCGCCAAACTCAACGGCCTCGATCCCCAGGCCTACCTGCGACATGTGCTCGACCGCATCGCGGATCACCCGATCAACCGAATCGCCGATCTCCTGCCCTGGAACCTCACGATTCCCGACCACGGGTGAACGGAAGCGGAGCCGTCAACCCAATTCCGCCGCAGTCGCCAGACGACGCTTACCACCGCACTCGCCAGCCGGCTGAAGCGCGCCCGGCTGCGCCAGACTGCCTGCCTGGAGGATCTCGACCTGCGCACCCCGCGTGGGCTCGACCGCGGTGTTGTGCGCGAGCTGGCCACCGGGCGTTGGGTGACGGAGAACCGGCCGGTTCTGATCACCGGCCCGACCGGGATCGGCAAGACCTGGCTGGCCTGTGCACTCGGCAACCAGGCGGCGCGGGAAGGCCACAGCGTACTCTACACCCGGCTGACCCGCCTGCTGGACGATATGGCCACCGCCCGCCTGGACGGTTCGCTCGCCCGGCTGCTGCGACGGATCGCCCGGCTCGACCTGCTGATCCTGGATGACTGGGCGATGACCGAGCTGACCGCGGCTCAGCGCCTGGACCTGATGGAGGTGATCGACGACCGCCACGACCGGGCCGCAACCATGCTGGCCACCCAAGTTCCCGTGGCCAACTGGCATCGGCTCATCGGCGATGCCACCTACGCCGACGCCATCCTCGACCGCCTCGTGCACCGGGCCTACCGCATCGACCTGCATGGCGACCCCATGCGCCGCACCAAGGCCGACGCCGCCTGCGAAACCCCCGACACCTAAGGCCGGTGCTTGGCAACTAAACCCACAACCTTCATAACGTAAATCCAGGGTTCGGCCCCGGCACCCACCAGCTTTCAATTCGGGTGGGCGGCTTCGCCGAAACGGTGGGCGCTTTCAACCGAAACGCCTGGGCGAATTCGCCGAAATACGCAGGATGGCGGAGCTGATCGCGGCGTTCGCGGACCTCGTCATGCTCGGCCAGCAGGCGGTACATGGTGCGGATGGAGCAATGATAGACGCCTTCATCGAGCAGGGTGGCGTAGACTTCCGCCGGGGCAAGATCGCGACGAAGCGCGGCTCGCGCAGAAGGGCGAGCACCGTCTGGCGCTCCTGGACCGCGAGCGCCCGCGGCGGGCGTGGCCGGGGGCGAGGCGCCGGCTCCCGGCCGGCCAGCCGAACCCGGTGCCGATGGACGCTGGCGCGGGCGACGCCGACAGCGGCGCAGGCCGCACTCACAAGACCGCGGTCGGGGGCCAAGGTGGCGATCGCGCTCATCGCGGCGTCTCGTCGCTGTCGGCGGGAGGCAAGGCAATCCCCAGCAGGTCCGAGAATTTTTTTTGGACGTCGATGACCGCCTCGGCCCGTTCCAGGCGGCGCTGGAGACGGGCGATGTCCTGGCGGGCCTTGGCCAGCTCCGCCTCCAGCGGGTTGGCGGGAGCCGCCTTCGGCCCGCGCTTGAGCGGCTTCAGCGCCTCGAAGGCACCGGCATCGCGTTGCCGGCGCCAGTCGGTCAGGGCCGACGAATACAGACCTTCCCGCCGCAGGATCGCGGCGATCCCACCGGTGTCCGCCGCCCGATCCGTCTCGGCGAGGATCCGCAGCTTCTCCGCCGCCGTGAAGGTCCGGCGCTTCGGACGCGACGAAAACTCCGGGGGAACTGCCACAGGCGCGGCAACAACCCGCGGCGTCTCACCGGCGTCGGGAACCGCCTCCGATACAGGGGCGGACAGGGGCATCTTGTTGGGCATAACCACGAAATCAGTTTCCTACCCCCTCAAGCTTAAACTTCAGGGGGCACGGTGTCTCACTCTCATTGGCACAGAGGGCATGATGAATGACAAGACGATGTGGACCGAAATCACCCGAGCGCAGTATCGACGGAAAGGATTGCGGTATTCAAGCGACATGACGGACGCGGAGTGGGCTGTGCTCGAACCTCTCCTCCCAACGGCTCGACGCCTGGGCCGGCCTCGAACGGTCGACATGCGGGAGATCGTGAACGGCATCCTCTTTCTGGCGACCTCCGGGTGCCAGTGGCGGCAACTGCCGAAGGATTTCCCGCCGATGACGACGGTGCAGCGCTATTTCTACCGCTGGCGCGACGACGGGACCTGGGAGACGATCAATCACGCCCTGGTAACAATCGTTCGGGAAAGTATGGGGCGGGAAGCCAGCCCGACAGCGGGTGTGATCGACAGCCAGTCGGTCAAGACAACGGAAGCTGGTGGACCTCGGAGCTACGATGCGGGCAAGTGCATCAAAGGGCGCAAGCGGCATGTGTTGACCGATACCAATGGGTTGCTGGTCGCTGCCATCGTTCACGCCGCCGACATCCAGGACCGTGATGGCGCTCCGGCGCTCCTCGCCTCCGTTCGCACACCCTACCCTTGGCTTCGCCACGTCTTTGCGGATGGCGGCTACGCTGGACCCAAACTGGAAACCGCTTTGGCCCAGATCGGGACATGGACCCTGGAGATCGTCAAGCGGTCCGACGCCGCCAAAGGCTTTGAACTGCTGCCCCGGCGCTGGGTCGTCGAGCGCACCATCGCCTGGCTTAACCGCAATCGGCGCCTCGCCAAGGACTTCGAGGCCACCGTCGAGAGTGCCGTCGCCTGGATCTTCATCGCAAGCGTCAAACTGCTCTCAAGACGGGTGGTCAGGACATAGATACAGCTATGACGATTTCGAGTCCGACTCTTAGCGAACCGCTCGCCGAAGATGACGGCCATCTGCGCCTTGGCGGCGGTCCATTCCCGCGGCGGCATCTTCCAGTCTTTCTCGGCGCGGTTCAAGACGAGAAAGAGGAGCTTCAGGGCGGCCTCGTCATTGGGGAAATGCCCCCTGGCCCGCACCGCCCGGCGCAGCTTCGAGTTCAAGGCTTCGATGGCATTGGTGGTGTAGAGAATACGCCGGACCTCGCGGGGGAAGGCGAAGAACGGAATGACCTCCGGCCACGCCCGCCGCCACGCCTTGCCGATGGCCGCATACTTTTCGCCCCAGGGACTGTCTTCGAAGGCGGTCAGAGCCACCACCTCGGCGGCCTTGTCATCGACGGCGTCGTAGACCGTCTTCAGCGCTGCGGCGATGGCTTTGCGGTCCTTCCAAGACGCAAACTCCATGCTGTGGCGCAACAGGTGAACGATGCAGGTCTGGACGATCGTCTCGGGATAGGCGGCGGCGATCGCCTCGGGAAAGCCCTTCAGCCCATCGACCACGGCCAGCAGGATGTCCTCGACGCCTCGGTTCTTCAGTTCGTTCAACACGCGCAGCCAGAACTTGGCGCCTTCGTTCTGTTCGATCCACAGGCCCAACACCTCCTTGGCGCCATCGGCCCGCACGCCGATGGCCACATGGATGGCTTTGTTGCGCACCAAGCCTTCGTCCCGGATCTTGACCCGGATGGCATCCAGGAACACCAGCGGGTAGATCGCTTCCAAAGGACGGTTCTGCCAGGTCGTTACCTCCTCGATCACCGCGTCCGTCACCGTGGAGATCAGGTCGGCTGAGACCTCGATGCCGTAGAGCTCCCGCAGATGCCCCGTGATCTCCCGCGTCGACATGCCCCGCGCGTACATCGAGATGATCTTCTCGTCGAAGCCGGGGAACCGCCGCTGGTACTTGGCGATCAGCGCCGGATCGAATGTTCCCGTCCGGTCGCGTGGAATGGACAGGTCCATCGACCCGCCCTCGGTCAGCACCGTCTTGCGGCCGTAGCCATTGCGACGGTTCCCGCTTTCGTCACCAGTCAGATGATGATCCAGCTCCGCCTTCAGCGCCCGTTCCGTCAGCGCCTTCTTCAACTGGTCGAGCAAGCCGTTCTGGTCAAACGCCGTCTTGGCATCCGCCCCCGCCAGGAGCTGGTCGAGGATCGCGTCGGGGATGATCGGGTCTTTGTGTCGGGCCATTCGTAAGCGTCCGCCGAGCTACGCGGCGTCGGCGTTTTCGGTAACGTCGGCGGCTTTGGTCCAGTTCCAGGGCAGCAACTCGTCGATGCGGCTGATCTTGTGATCGGCAATCCGGGCGATCACGTCGCGCAGGTACGCCTCGGGGTCGAGCCCGTTGAGCTTGGCCGTCTCGATGAGCGTGTACATCGCCGCGGCCCGCTCACCCCCGACATCGGCTCCGGCGAACAGCCAGTTCTTGCGGCCCACCACGACGGCCCGCAAGGCCCTTTCGGCGGCGTTGTTGTCGATCTCCAGACGGCCATCGTCCAGGTAACGGGTCAGCGCCGTCCAGCGGTTGAGCAGGTAGCGCACCGCCTTGGCCGTGTCCGACTTGCCGTCGAGCCGGCCCAGCGTCTCCTCCAGCCATGCCTTCAACGCGGCCATTTTCGGGGCAGCCTCGGCCTGGCGCACGCGCCGGCGCTCGTCGGCATCCCGGCCGGCGATCTGGGCTTCGACCGCATACAGCTCGCCGATCCGCCGCAGTGCCTCGGCCGCGATCGGCGCCTTGCCCTTGGCCGAGACCGCCACGTCGTTGAACTTGCGACGGCCATGGGCCATGCAGCCAATTTCAATGATCCGGGCCCGCCCGTCGGGGCCCGGTTCGTACAGGCCGTTGAACCCGGCATAGCCGTCCGCCTGCAGCGCCCCGTGGAAATCCTTCAGGTGGCCGCACGGGTGCTCGCCGCCGCGCCCGGGGCTGTAGCGGTACAGCGCCGCCGGAGGCGACGGGCCGTTCCAGGGGCGATCATCGCGCAGGTAGACCCACAGGTAGCCGGTCTTGGTCCGCCCGGCCCCCGGGCTCAGCACCGGGACCGGCGTGTCGTCGGCGTGCAGCTTGGCGGAACCGATGACGCTGGTTTCGATCGCCTGGATCAGCGGGCGCAGCAGCCGAGCCGCGTGGCCGACCTGATCGGCCAGGGTGGAGCGGCTCAACTCCAGGCCCAGGCGGGCGAAGATCTCCGCCTGGCGATACAGCGGCAGATGATCGTCGAACTTGCTAACCAGCAGGTGCGCCAACAGCCCCGGCCCGAACAGGCCCCGCTCGATCGGCAGCGACGCTGGTGCCTGCGTGATCGCCTCGCAGCGCCGGCACGAGAACTTCGGGCGGACGTGCTCGACCACCTTGAAGTGCGCCGGCACGTATTCCAGCTGCCGGGCGCGGTCCTCGCCCAGCCGACGCAGCGCGCCACCGCACTGCGCGCAGGTGCAGGTGCCGCCTTCGGGCTCGTGCACCTGCTCCTCGCGCGGCAGATGCTCGGGCGGCAGCGTGCGCTTGGGCCGGCGCCTAGTTTCGGCGTCTTCTGGCGGCGCGTCGGGCTGCGTGACGATGGCGGCCTGCTCGCCTTCGGCGGCTTCCAGGTCTTCCAGCGCCAGTTCCAGCTGGGCGATGGTTCGGCCCAGCTTTTCCGAGGACTGGCCGAAGTGCATGCGGCGCAGCCGGGCGAGCTGAAGCTTCAGCTTCTCGATCTCCAGCGCCTTGCTCTTGATGCCCTCCAGCGCCGCGCCGAGCGCCGCGTCCTTGGCGCGCAACGCCGCCTCCTGGGCATGCAGCCGGGCCGCCTGCTCGGCGACGAGCTGCCGCAACGCCGCGTTGTCGGCCAGAAGCTGGGCGGGATCGGAAACCATGGCGCGATTTTACCAGGACACCGGGATCCCGACGACCGGCCCGAGGGCGGCTGAGTCACCGTGTCGCGCCCGGCCCGCGCCGGGTCAGCCGGCCAAGTCGGGCTTCCAGGTCCGTTCCGCCGCGCGCCAGTCCAGCCCTTCCACGAGCATCGCCAGCTCCGCCGGGGTCAGCGTCACCACGCCCTCGCGCGACACCGGCCAGACGAACCGGCCGCGCTGAAGGCGCTTGGCGAACAGGCACAGGCCGTTGGTGTCGTAGTAGAGAATCTTGATCTTGTCGGCTCGGCGGCCCCGGAACAGGAAGAGATGGCCGGAGTAGGGATCCTTCTTGAGAACCTCCTGGACCAACAGGGCGAGGCCGTCGAAGCCCTTGCGCATGTCGGTGGCGCCCATCGCCAGGTAGATCCGCACGCCGGCGGGGACCGGGATCATCGGCGCTCCAGAACGGCGAGGACCCGACGCAGGGCGCCCGCATCGACATGGCGATCGACGCGCAGGCAATGGCCGCTGGGCAGCACGATTTCGATGATGCCGGTTCCGGCGGGCGGAAGGGGCGCCATCTTGTCGTCCGGGAAGGACGGCGGGGCGTCGGCGATCCGCACGGGCACGAAGTTCACCGCTGGTTCGGGCGACGGGCTCGCCTGCTCCTCCTCGATCTGCCGGCGCCAGCGGTACAGCAGGCTGACGTTGAGGCCGTGCCGACGAGCCACCTCGGACGCCACCACGCCGGGCCGGAACGCTTCCGCCACCAAGCCCGCCTTGTCCGCGGCGCTATAAAAGCGGCGCTTCTCCGATCCCGTGATCACCTCGACGCGCTGGTAAGTCATAAGCATAGCCATGGGGCTGGACATAGGACCAAGCCGCGGCCATCCGCGGCGTCCTCACTCAGCCCGCTTCGTCCACTCCCCGCAAGGCGGCCATCGTCGGACGGTTACGGCCATTCAGGGTCTCCTTCTGCTTCAGGATAACCCCGCCGAGCACGAAATTCCGGATACTCCCGGAATGCGGCGCCCGCGACGAGGCCACCTTCCGCCGCCTGTTCGACCGGCTCCGGCGTTGGTCCCCCAGACTGATTTGCACCGACCACTTCGCGCCTTATGAAAACGTGCTGGCGGCAGGGCGGCATTACCAAGGCAAGGATCAGACCGTCGCGCTCGAACGCAACAATGGCCAGCAGCGCCACTGGGTCGGCGCCTGTCGGCGCAAGTCAATCATCGTCTCCAAGAGCAAAGCCATGGTGGACCGTCGAATAACCCTGTTCGCTCATCTTCACGTCAACGGCGATGCCCCACCGGAAATGCGCACTCTTCCAGGAGTGCTGAGCGGACGGACAGGAATTGCCTAAAATCCGTCGTTATGTCGTGATACCCTCCAGCTGGGAGCATATCGGCCTGTCGGGCGATTTCCTATGGGAGCGGGCAGCATCCGCCCCAGTTGGGCGACGACCACTGAATCTTGAGCGCCAACGCCGCGTCGCCTGAAGATCATATTCTCCATTCGTTCTACCTTAGCGTTGTTTACCTAACACCTATCGCTCTCTCCTCTCCATCGCTTGGCGCTTCTCGGCCTCGGCCTTCTGATTCACCGCTTCGACGAAATAATGCACCACCACCGCCACGTCCGAGAACACCGACCGGATCAGGCTGGCCAGCAACAGGTCGCGCTGTCCGTCGAATAGGCGGCCGCTTTTCAGCAGTGCGGTGACAAGTCCCGTCGTATATGTCGCGTATGCGCCGACGAGATAATCGGTAAGATCGAGATGGGAGCTGATATATTTGATAACGAGTTCGATCGTCTTAAAATAATCGCTCTGGGAATCTCCCTTGGATATATAAGAGAATTTCCTTCTTTCTCGTTCTTCCGATGACTTTTCCGCTTTTGCTTTTTTGTAAACAACATTGTATGTATCAGATATGATATCCGATAATTTTCCTTCCAGCCTTTTTTCCACCAACTCGCCAATTTTCCGGTCTTCTCCGCTCCAAGACACGAATCTCGATTGAATGCTGTTCATGATCGCCTCACCAAGCTTTGTCTGCTCGAGGTCCAATAGACAATCCCATCGCCAAGGATCTGTCGGAGTTCCAACGAGGTAACGGTTCGCATGCCTCACGATCATGGTTCGTGCGGACAGGGATGATATCAGTCATCACAATCCAATTTCCCACCAACGACGAAGCGATACCGAAGCAGCGAAGCCATACAATGATATGCTAATGCGGAGTTTCATTGATAACAATTCGATAAGAGTTAAAATATGCAAGCGGGCTAAGCAATGAATGTCATCGGCAGTATTTCTTGAAACTTTTTATTCTCCCGTCAAACCATCTTGTGCGCAGCTTTTTATTTTGAAATATTGCATCGCACAACCTGATAGACGTTCCAAGACACCCCTATAAAACAGGAATATTGTTTCAAAAAACTCTAAAATTTGAAATTCTGTTCCGCTGGGTCCGGTATCCGGGCGGTCGCGGTCACAACCGAACCGCAGTGGAAACTCCGGCGATTTCGCAAAGATAGGCCGGGCTGGTCGACCTCTGCTTCGAGCCCGGATGCCGGTATTGCGGCATCATGTCGCGACACGTCACGTCTCCTTGGCGGCAACCGCCGCCCCCTCGATTGCCACTTGTCGGCGGCAGCCGGAACCAGCGCGACACCGGCGAAAAGGATGAGCGGCGGAAAAGCCGATCGATGGTGACCGGTTCGCTCATCAGTCCGGGAGACGATGCCAACAAGCCTCTCGCCGGATTGCGAAAAGCGGATGGATCATGGAAATCCCTGGATCATCATGCGACATCGCATAGGCGTCCGGGCGATGCCGCCCTGGCTGGCGGATGGTGCCGCTCACCCCCGGCGGATCTTGCGTTGTTTTTCATATGAAACCGTAGAATCATATATAAAACAGCTTTGCGGCGACAACAGAGGGGACGCCAACGTGAACGGGACCGACCTCGATCCGATGGAGATGCCCGACGCTCCCGAGCGGGAACGGCGCTATTCCGCCCCGGCGCTGGAAAAGGGCCTGGATATCCTGGAGTTTCTCTCGGAATGCCGCGACCCTCAGAGTTTGCAGCAGATCGGCGACGGGGTGGGACGGACCAAGGGCGAGATCTTCCGCATGGTCTCGGTCCTGGCCCAGCGCGGCTATATCGAGCGGTTGGAAGGCGATGACCGTTTCCGGGTGACCGACCGGCTGTTCCGGCTGGGGCTGAACCGTCCGGTCAACCGCTCGCTGATCGAGACCGCCCTGCCGGTCATGAACAGCTTCGCCGAGACGACCGGCTATTCCTGCCATCTCGCCGTGATGTCCGGCACCCAGATCGCGGTGGTGGCGCGGGTGGAGAGCACCAGCCACATCGGCTTCACCGTCCGCATCGGCTATCGCCAGCCGCTGATCCTGACCGGCTCCGGCCATTGCCTGATGGCCTTCATGAGCGCCCGGCGGCGCCACGGCCTGTACAAGGAACTGCGGGCCGAGGATCCGTGGATCGATCTCGACACGCTGGACCGGACGCTCGACGCCATCCGCGCCGCCGGCCATGTCGCCCGCCCCAGCGGCATCACCGAAGCGGTGATCGACCTGTCCTGCCCGGTGACCGACCGGCGCGAGGGCGGCGCCGTCGCCGCCCTGACCTGCCCCTATCTGCGGACCCGGCAGGTCCCCAAGGAACCGGAGGAGATCCTCGCCGCCCTGGATGAGGCCGGTCGGCGTATATCGGAAATCTTTTCGTTGGGCTGACGGATCGATTTACAGGCGCAACGGCGATGTGTATATAAAACATATGATCCGCGATGCGGATTATGGCCGCTCCGTCGAACCTCGACGGAATGGGCATCCGGCAGACCATGCATCGACTGGGGGGAAGACGCCGCCATGACCGCCAGATTGCAGGGAAAGACCGCCATCGTCACCGCCGCGGCGCAGGGCATGGGGCGTGCCGCCGCCCTGGCCTTCGCGGCGGAGGGCGCCAGCGTGGTGGCGACCGACATCAACGAGCGGCTGCTGGCGGAACTGGACGGCATGCCCGGCATCGTCACCCGCCGCCTCGACGTCTGCGATCCGATGGCGATCCAGGCTTTCGCGGCCGAAACGCCGGCGCCGTCCGTGCTGTTCAACTGCGCCGGCTTCGTCCATGCCGGCACGGTTCTGGACTGCGGCGAGGACGAGTTCGATTTCGCCGTCACGCTGAACGTCCGCTCGATGTACCGGATGATCCGCGCCTTCCTGCCGGGCATGCTGGAGGCCGGCGGCGGGTCCATCGTCAACATGTCGTCGGTCGCCTCCTCCCTGATCGGGGCGCCGAACCGCTTCATCTACGGCACCACCAAGGCGGCGGTGATCGGCCTGACCAAATCGGTCGCCGCCGATTACGTCACCCGCGGCATCCGCGTGAACGCCATCTGTCCGGGCACGGTGGACAGCCCGTCGCTGCACGACCGCATGCGGGCGCTGGGTGACTACGATACCGCCCGCGCCGCCTTCATCGCCCGCCAGCCGATGGGCCGGCTGGGCACGGCGGAGGAGGTGGCGAAGCTCGCCGTCTATCTCGCATCCGACGAGTCCGCCTTCATGACCGGACAGGCCATCGCCATCGACGGCGGCTGGACCAACACCTGAACGGGCGGCGGAGCAGCCAATTCCATCCGCCGAAACGATAAAAACGCCTGCACAGGAAATCTGGGGAAACGCTCGATGAAGCTTCTGCGCCATGGCCCGCGGGGGGCCGAGAAACCGGGCCTGCTGGATGCCCAGGGCCGCATCCGCGACCTGTCCGCCCATGTCGGCGACATCGCCGGCCGCTGGCTGCTGCCCGACGGGCTGGCGGGGATCGCCGCCTTGCCGGTGGACAGTCTGCCGCTGGTCGATGCCGCCACCCGGCTGGGGCCCTGCGTCGCCGGCACCGGCAAGTTCGTCTGCATCGGCCTCAATTATTCCGACCATGCGGCGGAGACCGGGGCGACGGTTCCGTCCGAGCCGGTGATCTTCATGAAGGCGACCTCCGCCATCCAGGGGCCGGATGACCCGGTGGAGATTCCGCGCGGCTCGACCAAGACCGATTGGGAGGTCGAACTGGGCGTCATCATCGGCAAGACCGCCAAATATGTGTCGGAGGCCGAGGCGATGGACCATGTCGCCGGCTATTGCGTGGTCAACGACCTGTCGGAGCGCGAATTCCAGATCGAACGCCAAGGCCAGTGGACCAAGGGCAAGAGCTGCGACAGCTTCGGCCCCATCGGCCCCTGGCTGGTGACGAAGGACGAGGTTCCCGACCCGCAGGCGCTGGACATGTGGCTGGAGGTCAACGGCCACCGCTATCAGAACGGCTCGACCCGGACGATGGTCTATGGCGTCGCCCACATCGTCTCCTACCTGTCGCGCTTCATGAGCCTGCATCCGGGCGACGTCATTTCCACCGGCACGCCGCCGGGCGTCGGGCTGGGGCTGAAGCCGCCGACCTATCTGAAGCCCGGCGACCGGATCGAGCTGGAAATCCGGGGCCTCGGCCGCCAGCGCCAGCAGGTGCGGGCGGCGGAGTGACGCCACCCCGGCCGCGCCCGAACGGATGGCGCGGCCGGCGGAATAAGCGGTTTGCTCGACAAAGCGGCCAGACGGTGCCGCCCGGACGACCGGGCGCGCCGGATGGGGAGGTGCCATGCAGCAAGCGTCGCTCCACACGGCCCCCGGCCGGTTCCCCGCGGCGATGGCGGGGACCGAGCTGCTGCGGCTGGACAACATCACCAAACGGTTCCCCGGCGTGCTGGCGCTGGACGGCGTCGGCTTCGACCTGCGCCGCGGCGAGGTCCATGCGCTGTGCGGCGAGAATGGGGCCGGCAAATCGACGCTGATGAAGATCATCAGCGGCCAGTACCAGCCCGACGAGGGCAGCATCACCTACAAGGGCGAGGTCCGGCGCTTCGCCTCCTCGCTCGACGCCGAACGGGCGGGCATCGCCATCATCCACCAGGAACTGAACCTCGTCCCCCATCTGAGCGTGGCCGAGAACATCTTCCTGGCGCGCGAGCCGAAACGCGGCTGGTTCATCGACCGCGCGGCGCTGCGCCGGCAGGCCCGGTCCTGCCTCGACCGGCTGGGCGTCGACATCCGCCCCGACGCGCCGGTCAAATCGCTGTCGGTCGCCCAGTGCCAGATGGTGGAGATCGCCAAGGCGCTGTCGCTGAACGCCGAGATCGTCATCATGGACGAGCCGACCTCGTCCCTGACCGAATCCGAAACCGCCCTGCTGTTCCAGGTGATCCGCGAATTGAGGGAGCAGGGGGTGGGAATCGTCTACATCTCCCACCGGCTGGACGAGATGGCGCTGATCGTCGACCGGGTGACGGTGCTGCGCGACGGCCGTTTCGTCGACACCAGCACCTTCGCCGACACCTGCGTCGACGAGATCGTCGCGCGGATGGTCGGCCGCTCGCTGGACGACAAGTTTCCCGAGCGTACCAGCGTCCCGACCGGCGAGGTTCTGATGGAGGTGCGCGGACTGAGCCGCCGCGGCGTCTTCCACGATGTCGGGTTCGAGCTGCGGCGTGGCGAGATCCTGGGATTCGCCGGGTTGATGGGCGCCGGCCGCACCGAGGTCGCCCGCGCGATCTTCGGCGCCGACCCGCTGGATGCCGGCACCATCCGGCTGGGGAGTGGCGAGATCACGGTGAAGACCCCGCGCGACGCCATCGCCCACGGCATCGCCTATCTGTCGGAGGACCGCAAGAGCCATGGGCTGGCGGTCAAGATGTCGGTCACCCAGAATCTGACGATGGCCAACATGGCGGCGGTGTCCAACGCCCTGGGGTTCATCGATGGCAAGGCGGAGGAACAGGCGGCCTGGCGCTACATCCAGATGCTGTCGATCCGCACGCCGTCGCCGCATCAGGTGGCGCGCCTGCTGTCGGGCGGCAACCAGCAGAAGATCGTCATCGCGAAGTGGCTGTTCCGCCAGTCGCGCATCCTGTTCTTCGACGAGCCGACGCGCGGCATCGACGTCGGGGCCAAATTCGCCATCTACCAGCTTCTCGACCGGCTGGCCGCCGAGGGGATCGGCGTGGTGCTGATCAGCTCCGAGCTGCCGGAAATCCTCGGCCTGACCGACCGCGTCGCCGTCTTTCATGAGGGCCGGATCACCGCCGTGCTGAACACGCGCGCGACCAGCCAGGAAGAGATCATGCATTTCGCCTCGGGCCATGGCCGCCCGGCGGCGCCGGGAGCCGGAACGCCATGAGCAATCCAACCACCAAAATCTTGGAAACCGCCGCGCCTTCCCGCCAGTCGCCAAGCGACGGCCCGCAGGCCATGAACGCCCAGGTCATGAACGCCCAGGCTATGAGCGGCCGGGTGATGAACGACCGGCGCAAGGACCTGATCCAGAAATTCGCCGCCCTAGCCGGGCTCCTGGTGCTGGTCGCCGTCTTCTCGCTGACCAGCGACGCCTTCCTCAGCGTCGGCAACGGCATGACCATCGCCTTGCAGGTGACCTCGATCGCCTATCTGGGCGTCGCCGCGACCTGCGTCATCATCACCGGCGGCATCGACCTGTCGGTTGGTTCCGTCCTGGCGCTGGCCGGGGTGGTCGCGGCGCTGGCGGTCAAGGCGGGGGCGCCGTTGCCGCTGGGCATGGGGCTGGGCATCCTGGTCGGCGCCTTCTGCGGCCTGCTGAACGGGTTGTGCGTGACGCGGCTGAAGCTGCCGCCCTTCATCGCCACGCTGGGCATGATGATGGTGGCGCGCGGCGTCGCCTTGCAGATCACCGGCGCCCGCGCCGTCTCGGGACTGGGCGAGGCCTTCGGCGAACTCGGCAACGGCGCCATGTTCCGCATCGTCCGCATCGGCGAGGACGGATTTCCCGACGTGGTCTTCCCCGGCATCCCCTATCCGGTGGTGCTGATGGTGGTGATCGCCATCGCGGTGTCGGTGATGCTGAGCCGGACCACGCTGGGACGCCACATCTACGCCGTCGGATCGAATGCCGAGGCCGCGCGCCTGTCGGGCGTCAATGTCGCGGGCGTCACCCTGTTCACCTATGTGCTGTCCGGCACGCTGGCCGGCCTGACCGGCTGCGTGCTGATGTCCCGCCTCGTCACCGCCCAGCCCAACGAGGGCGTGATGTACGAGCTGGACGCCATCGCCAGCGCCGTCATCGGCGGCACCTCGCTGATCGGCGGGGTCGGCACGATCTCCGGCACCGCCATCGGCGCCTTCGTGATCGGCATCCTGCGCAACGGGCTGAACATGAACGGCGTCTCCGCCTTCACCCAGCAGATCATCATCGGTCTGGTCATCCTGCTGACCGTCTGGATCGACCAGATCCGTAACCGGCGCTGATCGGCGTTATCGACAAGCAAACAAACCAATCGGGAGTGAAACCATGAAGCGCTTCGTTTCGGCCTGTCTGGCGTCCGTCATCGCTCTCGCCGCCGGTTCGGCCCTCGCCGCCGACAAGGAAATCGCGGTGGTGGTGAAGACCGTGAATTCCACCTTCTGGCAGAATGTGCAGAAGGGGGCATCCGCCGCCCGGAACGAGGCGGACGGCTACACCATGACCTTCCAGGGGCCGGCGGCGGAATCGGCCATCGCCGACCAGGTCAACATGGTGGAGAACGCGGTGAACCGGAAGGTCGCCGGCATCGTGCTCGCCCCATCCGATCCCGACGCGCTGGTCCCGGCGCTGAAGAAGGCGTGGGAGGCGAAGATCCCGGTCGTGCTGATCGACTCCGCGATTTCCGACGCCGGCAAGCAGTATTATCAGGCCATGCTGTCCACCGACAACGTCAAGGCCGGCGAACTGTGCGCCAAGGCCCTGATCGACAAGGTCGGCACCAGCGGCAAGATCGCCGTCATGTCCTATGTCGCCGGTGCGGGGTCGGAGATCGGCCGGGTCGGCGGCTTCACCAAATACATCAAGGACCATTCCAAGCTGGAGATCGTCGGTCCCTTCTATTCGCAGTCGCAGATGGCGACGGCGCTGAACCAGACCACCGACGTGCTGGCCGCCAACCCCGACCTGAAGGGCATCTTCGGCGCCAACGAGCCGACCGCCATCGGCATGGGCCGCGCGCTGGCCCAGAGCGGCAAGGCCGGCCGCGTCGTCGCGGTCGGCTTCGACGGCAACCAGGATCTCCAGGGCTTCGTCAAGGACGGCACGCTGGAGGCCATCGCCGTCCAGGGCTCCTACCAGATGGGCTATCTCGGGGTGCAGGCGGCGGTCAAGCTGACCAAGCGCGAGAAGGTCGACAAGGCCATCGACACCGGCGTCGTGCTGGTGACCAAGGCCAATCTGGCGACGCCGGAAGCCCAGAACGTCCTGTACTGAGCCCCGCCCCCTCTTCTCCTGGCCTTGGGCGTGCGCGGCGCCCGGTCCCCCGCCGGGCACGCCGCTTTCTTCCACGCAGGATTATCTCCAGCCGAGGCGATCCCCTCATGACCTTGACCGCCCCTCTGCCCGCCTCCCTGCCCGACCATTTGGCCGACCGCCGCATCCTGCCGCGCTCCGGCCTGTCGCTCCCGGCGATCGGGCTGGGCTGCGCGCAGCTTGGCGGCCTCTACCGCCCCACCGACCCGGCCGAGGCCGACGGCCTTCTCGCGGCGGCGTGGGATGCCGGCATCCGCTATTTCGACACCGCTCCCTATTACGGCTATGGCCGGTCGGAGCGGCGGCTGGGTGCCGCGCTGTGCGACCGGCCGCGCGACGGATTCATGCTGTCCACCAAGGTCGGCCGGCTGATCCGCCCGAACACCGGCGGTGCGCGGGTGCGCGGTGTCGATGGCGATGGCTGGGCCGATCCGCCGCCTTTTCACCCGGTCTATGACTATTCGCGCGACGGCATCCTGCGTTCGGTGGAGGATTCGCTCCAGCGCCTCGGCCTCGCCCGTATCGACATCCTTTACGTCCACGACATCGGCCGGGTCACCCATGGCGACGGCCATGCCCATCACTGGCAGGCGCTGACCCGTGGCGGCGGCTTCCGCGCGCTGGAAAAGTTGCGGCGCGATGGCGCGGTCCCGGCCATCGGCCTCGGCGTCAATGAATGGGAAGTGGCGCTGGAGGCGATGGACGAGGTCGATCTTGACTGCGTCATGCTGGCCGGCCGCTACACCCTGCTGGAACAGACCAGCCTGTCGCCCTTCCTGGAGCGCTGCCTCGCCGCCGGCACGCGGATCGCCGCCGCCGGCGTTTTCAATTCCGGCATCCTCGCCGGCAACGGCAAGTTCAACTATGCCGACGCTCCGCCCGAGACCATCGGGCGGGTGGAGGCGCTCGCCGCCGCCTGCCGGGAGTTCGATGTGGAGCTTCCCGCCGCCGCCTTGCAATTCCCGCTGGCCCATCCGGCGGTCGCCTCCTGCGTCACCGGGGTGCGCAACGCCCGGCAGTTGACGACCAACCTCGCCTGGCTCCGGGCCAGGGTCCCAGCCGCCTTCTGGCAGGCATTGAAGGCACGCGGCCTGCTGGATGAAGCGGCGCCCGTTCCGGTGGGGAGGTGAGCGATGCGCATCGACGCCCACCAGCATTTCTGGCTGATGGCGGAACGGCGGGGCGAATGGCCGCCGCCGGACCTCGGCCCCATTCACCGCGACTTCCTGCCGCCGGACCTGCTGCCGCTGCTGCTGGAAAGCGGCATCGACGGCACCATCCTGGTCCAGACCCTGTCGAGCGAGGCGGACACCGGCTTCATGCTTGATCTCGCCGCCCGGCATGGCTTCATCCGCGGCGTGGTCGGCTGGACCGACCTGAAGGCGCCGGACGCGCCGCGACGGATCCGGGATCTCGCCACCAAGCCCAAGCTGAAGGGGCTGCGGCCCATGGTGCAGGCGGAAGCGGCCGACTGGCTGGATGATCCCGTCCTCGACCCGGCGGCCGCCGCGATGGCGCAGGCCGGCTTGAGCTTCGACGCGCTGGTCCTGCCGCGTCACCTGCCGTCGCTGCTGCGCTTCGCCCGGCGGCATCCATCGCTGGCCATCGTCATCGACCATGCCGCCAAGCCGGAGATCGCCAGCGGCGGCTCCCCCGGCTGGGCGGAGGACATGGCGGCGCTGGCCACCCTGCCCAATGTCTGGTGCAAGCTGTCCGGCCTGCTGACCGAGGCGGGGGAGCGCGCCGCCACCGACGATATCCGTCCCTATGCCGAGCGGCTGATCGCCCTGTTCGGCACCGGGCGGTTGATCTGGGGCAGCGACTGGCCGGTCCTGCGGCTGGCCGGCGACTATCCGGGCTGGCTGCGGATGTGCCGCCGGCTGGTCCCGGTCGAGGGGCATGACGCCGTGTTCGGCGGCAATGCCGCGACCGTCTACCGGCTGGGCTGACAAAGCCCGCCATTCCCGATTTTCCTTCAAGGACAACAGCGATGCCGTCTTCCGTTCCCGAACTTCTCCTGCTGAACCCGTCGGACAGCGTGGCGGTCGCCACCCGCGAGATCCCGGCGGGCAGCCCGGTCGGCGTCGGCGGTTTCACCGGCACCGCCGCCGCCACCATCCCCAGCGGCCACAAGATCGCCATCCGCGCCATGGCGCCGGGTGAGCCGGTGGTCAAATACGGGCAGGTGATCGGCGTCGCCACCCAGCCGATCGCCCCCGGCCAGCATGTCCATGTCCACAATCTCGGCATGGGCGAGGCCCGGCTCGGCCACGGCCCCGCCGGCATCGTCGAGGCCGAGCGCGGTGCGGAGCAGGCGACCTTCCTCGGCATCCGCCGGCCGTCGGGGCAGGTCGCCACCCGCAACTACATCGGCGTCATCGCCAGCGTGAACTGCTCCGCCACCGTCTGCAAGCGCATCGCCGACGCCTTCGGTGGGACCGCGCTGGCCGATTACCCGAATGTCGACGGGGTGGTCGCCATCGTCCATGGCAGCGGCTGCGGCATGAACGGCACCGGCGAGGGGATGGAGATCCTGCGCCGCACGTTGCGCGGCTATGCCGACCACGCCAATTTCGCCGGGCTGCTGCTGATCGGGCTGGGCTGCGAGATGAACCAGATCGCACCGCTGGCCCAGACGCTGGCACCGCGTCCCGACGGGCTGATCGCCACATTGACCATCCAGGAGGAAGGCGGCACCCGCGAGACCATCGAGCGCGGCGTCGCCCTGGTCCGCGCCATGCTGCCGACCGCCAACGACGTGCGGCGCGAGCCGGTGCCGGCGAGCCATCTGACGGTCGGGCTGCAATGCGGCGGCTCCGACGGCTATTCCGGCATCACCGCCAACCCGGTGCTGGGCGCCGCGGTCGATCTGCTGGTCGCCCATGGCGGCACCGCCATCCTGTCGGAGACGCCGGAGATCTACGGGGCCGAGCATCTGCTGACCGCCCGCGCCGCCTCCCCCGCCGTCGCCGGCAAACTGATGGACCGCATCCGCTGGTGGGAGGACTATACCCGCATGCACAAGGGCGACATGAACAACAACCCGTCGCCCGGCAACAAGGCCGGCGGCATCACCACCATCCTGGAGAAATCGCTGGGCGCGGTCGCCAAGGGCGGCGGTACCCGCCTGAACGCCGTGGTCGATTACGCCGAGCCGGTGACCGACCATGGCCTCGTCTTCATGGACACGCCGGGCTACGACCCGGTGTCCGCCACCGGCCAGGTGGCGGGCGGCGCCACCCTGATCGCCTTCACCACCGGCCGTGGCTCGACCTATGGCTGCAAGCCGACGCCATCCCTGAAGATCGCCACCAACAGTGCGCTCTATGCCCGCATGGGCGACGACATGGACTTCAACGGCGGCGCCGTGCTGGATGGCGGCACCAGCGTGGCGGAGGCCGGTGCCGCCCTGTTCCGCCTGATGCTGGACACCGCGTCGGGCCACCGCACCCGCAGCGAGGAGAACGGCATCGGCGACAACGAGTTCGTTCCCTGGCAGATCGGCGCGGTGATGTGAGGGGGCGTGAACCGGGGGCGCCGCTTAGCCGCGCAGCGCCCACCACCGGACCAGGGCGCGCATCGGGACGGCGATGGTGACGATGTCACCCTCCTTGTGGGGGAAGCCGCCACCGGGCTTGTCGCTTTCGGGGTCTGGGAAACAGGCGTGGTCAGGGCGCGTCGCCGGCGATGACGCCCTTGCGCAGCAGGAAACAGCCATAGGGGCGCGGGTCGCCCACCTGCACCACGGCGAAGGCGCGGCGGGCGGCGTCGTAGAAGGCGAAACGCTCGATCCCCCGCAAGGGCAGCGGCCGCCCCTCGGCGCGGTCGATCTCCGCCTGCACCTCGCCTTGCACAGTGGGCAATGCGGTGGGATCGCCCACCACCTCCATCCGGCGCACCGGATCGGGCACATAGCCGTCGAGCGGGAAGACGCTGAGGATGCCACGGGCGGCCCGCGCCATCGTCACCCCCGGCAGCGTGATCAGCCGGCTGGAGATGGTGGCGCGGGCGATGGCCTCCGCCGGATGGTTGGCGTCGACCAGCGCCAGGTCGTCGCCATGCCCCATGGCGGCCAGCACCCACAGCAGGTCGGGAGACAGAAGCGGATCCAGTCCTTTCAGCATGGCGGCTTTCCTTGTTCGTTCAGGTCGGGCCACAGCGCGGCCGGAAGCCGGGCCGCAGCTCGTCGGCGCTCACCGCCCCCAGCGCCGCCCCCCGGCACCACCGACGATGCGCGAGCATATCCTGAGCGTCGGCGACCGCGCCATCTCGCTGCGGTAAGGCGCCCGGCCAACCGATCGGCCCGGCGCCGGGCCCGCTTGCGAATACGGCGCTGGAAGGAGCGGGAAAGCCGCCCGCTCCTTCCCCTTTGCCGGTCCTGTGCCTGCTACTTGGACCGGCCGGCCGACTGGGTGAAGTTGTCGTAGGGCAGTTCCGCCACGCGGAACCACAGCTGCACCTCGTCCAGGAACGGCTTCCAGCTGTCGTAAACCGCCTTGAAGTCCGGATTGGTCTTGGCGATGTCGTCGTACAGCTCGTAGGCGATCTTGTGGGCGGCTTCCATCAGGTCGCGCGGGAAGGGGCGCAGCAGGGCGCCCTTGGCGACCAGACGCTTCAGCGCCCGGGCGTTCTCCGCGTCGTAGCGGGCGGTCATCGCGCCATTCGCCTCGGCGCAGGCGGCGGTCAGGATGGCCTGATAGGATTTGGGCAGCGCGTCCCATTCCTTCTGGTTGATGTAGAGCGAGACCTGCGGCCCGCCTTCCCACCAACCCGGATAATAGTAATATTTGGCGACCTGGACGAAGCCCAGCTTCTCGTCGTCATAGGGGCCGACGAACTCGACCGCGTCGATGGTGCCCTTTTCCAGCGCCGGATAGATGTCGCTGCCGGCGATCTGGGTCGGGGCGGCGCCCAGCTTGGCCATGATCTGGCCGGTGATGCCGGCGATGCGGATCTTCAGGCCGTTGAAATCGGCCAGCGACTTGATCTCCTTGCGGTACCAGCCGCCCATCTGGGCGCCGGTGTTGCCCGCCGGGAATTGGACGATGCCATGCTTGGCGAAGAAGGTTCGCATCACCTCCTGGCCGCCGCCATACTGGAACCAGGCGTTCTGTTGGCGGGCGTTCGGGCCGAAGGGGATCGCGGTGTCGAAGGCGAAGGTCGGATCCTTGCCGACATAATAGTAGCCGCAGGTGTGGCCGCACTGGACGGTGCCGTTCTGCACGGCGTCCAGCACCTGCAGGCCGGGGACGATCTCACCAGCGGCATGAACGCGGATCTGGAACTTGCCGTCGGTCGCCTCGGAGACGCGCTTGGCGATCAGTTCCGAGGTGCCGACCAGGATGTCGGTGCTCTTCGGAAAGCTCGACGCCAGGCGCCACTGGATGGCCGGCTGGGTCTGGGCGATGGCCGGAGCCGCGAGGGTCGAGGCGGCGACGGTCGAAACGGCGCCGACGCCGGCCTTGGTGAGAAACGCTCTTCTTTCCACTCCTGCCACTCCGCAAGATTGTGTGCGTCGCCGACAATTCCCTCCATCCACGGTGAATCAGGGAATTACAGCGGTTTAGCCAAGAGTGTAACAAACCATCCGATGCGGCGCCCCGCATCGCATAAATGTGCATGCCTGCCTTTCGAGGGGGCGCCCCCCCTCGAACGGGCTATCCGATGCCGGTATCAGGCGGTGGGGCGCAGGCGGCCGAGGAAGACCGACAGCGGCGGCATCACCAGCGTCCGCCCGTCGGCGGTCAACTCCGGCGGCAGGGCGCCGGGAGCGCGCGGCACCGGCAAGGCGTCCGGTTGACCGCGGCCGCGCAGCGCGAACTCGGCCGGGCGGTCGGCCATGTTGAAGACGGCGAGCAAGCGCTCGCCGGCGCAGAGGCGTTCGAAGGACAGCAGGTCGCCCTGCTCCTCCACGGCGGCGACGCCGCCGCTGCGCAGCGCCTCCAGGGTCCGGCGCAGCGAGAGCGCGGCGCGCCACACCGCCAGCGGGCTGCCCGGCGTCCGCTCCTGACGGTCGACCGCGAGGTCGAGATGGGAGGCGGACACCGGCAGCCAGGGTTCGGCGCTGGAGAATCCCGCATTGGGGGCGGCGGCGAGCCAGGGCATCGGGGTCCGGCCGCCATCGCGCCCCTGGAAGTCGGGCCAATAGGTGATCCCGAAGGGATCGCGGAGCTGGTGCTGTTCCAGCACCGCGTTGGGCAGGGCCAATTCCTCCCCCTGATAGAGGCAGACGGTGCCGGGCAGCGTCACCGCCAGCATCGCCAGCAGGGCGTTGAAATCCCGCGGGTCGGCGCCGGGCGGCAGCCAGCGGCTGGCGGCGCGCTCCACATCATGGTTGGACAGGCTCCAGCAGATCGATTCCGGCCGCCCCGTGGCGCTCAGCGCCTGGGCGAAGCCGCGGGCGCTGAAAGGCTGCTTCGCCAGCGACAGGGTATAGGCGGCGTGCAGGCCCTGCGGCGTGCAATAGGCGGCGATGCGCTGCCCGGCGCCGGGCTGGCTCGACAGTTCGCCCAGCAGGACGCGGCCGGGATAGCGTTCCACCGTCCGGCGCAGGCGGGACAGGATGCCGCCGATGGCGGGGTGCATCATGTCGTGGATATGCTGTTGCAGCGCGAAGGGCTTCAGCGGCGGCTCGGCCCCGCTTCGGATGGCGGCGGGGTTGGAACGGAGCTGCGGGTCATGGGCGAAGAAATCGACGGCATCGATGCGGAAGCCGTCGACGCCGCGCTCCATCCAGAACGCCGCCGTTTCGCACAGCGCATCCATCACCGCCGGCTGGTGCAGGTTGAGCGCCGGCTGGCTCGACAGGAAATGGTGCAGATAATATTGGCGCCGCCGCGGCTCCCACGTCCAGGCGGTCCCGCCGAACACCGACAGCCAGTTGTTGGGCGCGGTGCCGTCGGGCTTGGCGTCGGCCCAGACATACCAGTCGGCCTTCTCGCCGTCCCGCGACCGCCGGCTGTCGATGAACCAGGGATGGGCGTTGGAGGTGTGGCCGCAGACCAGATCGACCAGCACCCTAAGCCCAAGCGCGTGGGCGCGCTCGACCAGCCGGTCGAAGACGGCGAGATTGCCCATGCGCGGATCCACCGCCCGGTGATCGGCGACGTCATAGCCGAAATCGTCACGCGGAGACGGGTAGAAGGGGCTGATCCACACCCCGTCCACGCCCAGCGAGGCGACATGCTCCAGCCCCTCGATCACGCCGTCGAGATCGCCCCAGCCATCGCCGCCATGGTCGCGGAAACTCAACGGGTAGATCTGGTAGAGCGCCGCTCCCGAGAGCCAGGAGGAATTCGGCCCCAAGCTGTTCGGAGCCGGCGGTTCGGACAGGGACGAGAGGTCGGGCAAGTCAGCAGCTCCGCGCCAGGGTCGCGCCAGGGGATTCGCCGAACCAGCTTCCGCCCATCATGGCTAACGAAAGGTTACCGGCCTTTCCTGGTCACAGGCCCCGGCCTTTGGTGCGGGACTTTGGCGCGGATCGGCCATTGGAGTTAGCCGTTGGAACAGGCCCCCGCCGATGAATGCCAGCCCCTTGGCCGTCGCACCGCACTGCGGCTATATCAGACGATGCTGATCGGGGAGTGGGCATGCGACGGGGCAAGGCGGCAAACGCGGGGGCTGCCGGGGCAGCGGCGGCGGGCGGGGCCGAGGGGCGGCTGGGCCGCTTTCGGCTGCTCGATCCGATCGGGCGGGATGGCGATGTCCGGCAACATCTCGCGCTGGATGGCAACGGACAGGCCGTGTCGCTGTGGACGGCGCCGTTGTCCCGCCTGTGCAACGATACCGCGGGGCTGGAACGGTTCCGACGGACGGCCGCGGCGGCAGGACGGCTGTCCCATCCCGCGATCCCCGCCATCCTGGCCTCCGGCGAGCATGGCGGCATCGCGTTCGTCGCCAGCGCGCTGGTGGAGGGACCGACGCTCGCCGAACGGCTGGCCAGCGGTCCGCTGGACTGGGAAGAGACGGTTTCGACGCTCGACCGTGTGCTGGACGCGCTTGCCACGGCCCACCGCGCCGGTATCCTTCATGGCGCGCTTGGCCCCGAAGCCGTCCGCAATGGCGGACCGGCGGCGATGGTCACCGGATTCGGCCGGATGGCGCTGAGCGTCGCGCCGACGGATGCCGGCGACGACCTTGCCGGGGCGAGGCTTCTGGTCGAAGCGCTGCTGGCGGGGCACGAGGACCGCCCTGCGGCCGTTGCGCTGTTGACGGCATCGCGCACTGGCGGGGACGGCGCCTTTCCCGATGCCGCGGCCTTGCGCCGCGCCGTCGCCCGCCTGACCGGCGAGCCCGCATTCCCCGCCCTTCCCCCGCAGCGGTCGACGGCACGGGTCCGCCGCTGGCCGCTGTGGGGTGGCGGCGCGGTTCTGGTGGCCGGCGCCCTGGCGGTTGGAATCGTGATGGTGGCGGTCTCGGACAGCAGGCCGGCCCCCCTTTCACTGCCCCTGCCCCTGCCCCCGGCTCCGCCCTCCGCCACGACCACGGCTTCAGAACCGATCCCGGCCCTTAGGCCCCCCGAGCCTCCGGCGCCGCGTGGTCGGCCACCGGTGGAGGCGGTGACCCGGGCGTTGCGCGCCATCCCCTGCGCATTGATCACCGTGGAGATGACCGGAGGCCGTCTGTTGACCTTCGGAACCGTGGCGGGCGGCCAGGCGGAGACGGACGTGCGCGAGACGGTCGGGGCCCTGGCCGCCGGCTGGGAGCATGGTTTCGATCTCGCCGTCGCGGATGATCGATTCTGCGCTCCCCTGAGCATCGCCGCCGCGGCGCTGGATGCCAACCGTGGGCTGGCGGAGCCCTTGACGACGGAAGTGCTGGCGGGGGTGCTGGCTGGACCGGCGCTCAATGCCGGTGACGCGCTGACCCTGGAGATCAAGGCCCCCGCGCATCCGGTGCGGGTGCAGGTCGACTATTTCACCGTCGACGGCACGGTCATCCATCTGCTGCCCAACCCATCGGACGGCGGAACCGCGCTCGATGCCGGCGCGTCCCGCCGTCTCGGCGACAAGCCGGAGGCCGGGGCCGCGCGGCAGAGGCGTTTTTGGACCATCGGCCCGCCTTATGGCATCGAGCTGTTGCTGACCATCGCCACGGCGGCGCCGTTGTTTCCGGCGCCACGGCCGGAACAGGAGCCGGCCGCCGACTATCTGGCCGCGCTGGCGGACGCGTTGGCGGCGATGCCGGAGGACGCCGTGGCGGCGCTGGCCGACGCGCGCTTCATCGCCACGGGGCCGTGACGCCGATGGTCAGGCGGTCGCGATGAAGCGGCCGACCACCGCGGTGACATTGTCCTGCCCGCCCGCCGCGTTCGCGGCGTCGACCAGAGCGGCGGCGGCGCGGGGGGGATCGGCCTCCTGGCGCAGGATGCGGGCGATGAAACCGTCGGGCAGCATGCCGTTCAAGCCGTCGGAGCAGATCATCACGACATCGTCCGGCATCAGCGAATGCACGCTGACCTCCGGTTCGACCTCCTCCCCGGTGCCGAGCGCCCGGACGATGATGTTGCGCTGGGGCACGGCACCCCGCCCGCCATTGTCGAGCCAGATCTGATAGAGGCTGTGGTCGCGGGTCAGGGCGCGCAGTTCGCCGTCGCGCAGCCGGTAGACCCGGCTGTCGCCGGCATGGAAGACGATCATCCGCGCCGTGCCCGGAATCCGCCAGATGCCTGCCACCGTGGTGCCCATGCCACGGCCCGACGCGAAGCCGCGGGCCTGATTCATCTCGAAGATCGTCCGGTTGGTCTGCTGTATCGCCGTCCGGACAACCGACAGCGCCCGGCGCACCGACGGTTCGGTCGCCGCCGGATCCGTCTGGGTCAGGTCGGAATCGGCACCGCCGGCCACCAAGGCCGCGTCATCCGGGACATGGTTCCGAAGAGAGCCCGCGATGACCTGAACCGCCTTGCGGCTGGCGATATCGCCGCCGGCATGCCCACCCATCCCATCGCAGACGACCGCGAATTCACCGCCACCGGTCTGAGCCTTGCCGGTCTGGCCCCCACTCACATGGAAGTCATCCTCGTTGCGGGCGCGGGCGCGGCCGACATCGGTCAAACCGGCGATGCTCAGAACAAAGGCGGTGTTCGTCATTCAGGCGGCGGCTCCCGTCTCGCGACTGTCAGGGCCCTTCGATGCGGGGCCTGATTTCTGGACCGGCGCGTTCGGAACCGGATGCCGCGGAGGGAACCGGGCACGGACAAAACGCGACGGCCATTTGTCCGATCATGGCGCAAGCCCCTTGAAAGATACAGGGGCGAAAGATACCGGGGCGATGGATGGGAAAGTGCGGCGGCCTTGCCGTCACCATCCGGCTGGTCTTGGCGGTTCGATGTGGTAAGGTCGTCCGACACGGGGTTGGACGGGAGATGGATCGCCATGGTCGGCAGCATCGGCATCGCGCTCGGCGGCTTGACCGCTCAGACGCGGCGCCTCGACGCCTCCGCCTCCAACGTCGCGAATGTCCGCTCCACCAGCGCCGTCCCGGCCAAGGATGGCTCCACGGACGGCAAGCGCGCCGCCTATCAACCGCTGGCGGTCGCCCAGACCGACGGCAATCCGGGGACGCGGACGACCTTTACGCCGATCACGCCGGCCTATCTCCAGGAATACGCGCCGGACGACAGCGCGGCGAACGGAAGCGGGATGGTGGCGGCGCCCAATGTCGATCTGGCGACGGAGCGCATCACCCAGATGGCCGCCAACCGGGCCTATGGCGCCAACGTCGCCGTCGTGCGCACCCAGGACGAGATGATGAAGTCGCTGCTCGACTCCAAGGTCTGACGCGCAGGTTCCGTTCGCGATCGATCCCGCCGGCTTCAATCCCGCCGGTGCGCGATCAGACGGTGATGTTCAGAGTTTGTCCGCGCGTCGGGGTGACGTTCCCGCCACCCGATCCACCGCCCGACCGCATGAGGGCCGCCACCGTGGCCTGTTGCTGTTCGGCGTTCTGATTCAGCGCCTTCACGCCGAAATCCATCTGGCCTTGCGCCTGCTTCAGGGAAAGAGCCGCACCGGCGGTCGATGACGTGACGTCCATGCCCATCCTGCACCCCCGGCCAGCGCTCCCATGGAAGGGCGCGTCCTCAGATCACCACATTCACCCGTGCGGTGTTCACCGCGCCGCTGGAGAAGGACTGTACCACGGATGGGATCGTCGCGGAAGGTACCGGAGCCGACGGTGCGGAAACCGGACCTGGAACAGTGGTGGTCCGCCCCCCCCGTCCGGCAGCGGCCGAAGCCGTCGCACCATCGGATCCGCCAAGCCCGGATCCGCCAAGCCCGGATCCGGCGGAGCCGGTGCCGCCTTGTCCGGTCCCCGGCCCGGCCCCGCTTCCACCACCCTGCCCGCCTCCACCAATCGAAAGCTTCAACAGGGAGGCGCGTTCCGCGTCCTTCTCCTTCTGTTGCGCTTCCTTGTACTGCTTCAAGGCGGATTCGGTCGGAATCTGGGATACCGTTTTCCCGTTGGCCGGATCGCGGTAAAGCATCACCAACCGCGAGGCGTCAGTGTCATAGCTGAAGGCGATGGTCGGGAAGCGATTGACCAGAGGATCGGTTCCACCGCTGGTTCCACTGCCGCCCGTTTCGATTTCGGCGGCGCCACTGGCGGCGGAGGCGGGCAAGGAGGGAATCCGGGTTCCCGCCCCAGACTCTGCGGCGTCGCTGCCGCGGGGCGTCATGAAGGCTGACGGTCGCGAGACCGTCGATGTGGCTGCCGCCACGTTCATGACCGGATTACCCGATATGATGAGAATTCAACATTAAATTACCGCGATCCGGACGCGCCGTAAAGGGTTTATTTACTCTTGCCTGCATTAACGAATGGAACCTGTTTGACGCAACAACATTTCGCAACACCCTGGTATGCATGCCGGAAATCCGAAATCCCCACCAGATGGGCTTGCGGCGGCGGCACCGGCGGCCTAAAGCGTTGACCCATGGCCACGATCCTCGAAGCTTTGACGCAGGCGCTCGACCTGCATCTCGCCGGCCGCTTCGGCGAGGCGCAGGAGCTTTATACCCGTATTCTCGAAGTCGAACCGGAGCAGCCGGACGCCCTGCATTATCTGGGCGTCCTGGCCGGACAGATCGGCCGTGGCGAGGTCGGCCTGACGCTGGTCGACAAGGCGGCCACCTTGCGGCCGGACGCCGCGGACATCCATGCCAACCGCGCCAACCTGCTGCGCGGCCTGGGTCGACTGGCGGAGGCGGACGACGGCTACCGCCGCGCGCTCGCCCTGCGACCCGACTTCGCGGAAGCCTGGACCGACCGCGCCTTCGCCCGCGGCGGTCGCGGCGATCCGGCGGACGTCGATACCGTCACCGAAATGCTGGAACGCGCCCTTCGGGTCGAGCCCGATCTGGGGCCGGCGCGCGAAAAGCTGGTCGACCTGCTGCATAAGCGCGGCCGTCTGCGTCTGGAGACCGGGCAGGTGACGCCGGCCCTCTCCGACCTGATCAGGGCGGCGGCGCTCGACCAGCGGGACGCCGACATCGCGTTCCTGTTGGGAAGCACGCTGTTCGCGGCGGGGCTTCGCGCCGATTCGGTGATCGCCTTCCGCAATGCGCTGGCGCTGGTGCCGGATTTCCTGTCCGCCGCGCTCAATCTCGGCATCGCGCTCGCCGTGACCGGACGGGCCGCCGCGGCGCTGGCACCGCTGCGTCATGCCGTGCGGATCGACCCGGCCCACCCCGCGCCGCGCGAGAGGCTGGTCGTGGCGCTGAGATCCCTCGGCCGTGACGGCGAGGCCGACGCGCTGGCCCGGCCGTCGCCACCCCAATCGGCCTCTCAGCCGCCAAAGGCCCCGGCAAAGCCGCCCTCTCCCCGCCGTCGTCCGCGCCGCTGAACCGTCCGGGAGCGCCGTTCAGGACGCTGGATCAAGGTCCGGGCCGTTCGGCCAGCACCACCAGCCCCATCACCGGCTCGCCGCTTTCAAAGCGCAACCGGTCATGGTCGCAGCGCCGCATCACCAGGCCGGCCGCCGCCACCGCCGCCCGGACATAGCTCTCGGCATGGGCATAGCGGCCGTGGGTGGCGATGCGATGGGGCCGGTCGTCGGCCGGCTCCAGCATCTCCACCGTGAAGGCCAGCCGGCCTCCGGGCCGCAGGGACGAACGGGCGGCGGCCAGCGCGTCGTCGAGCACGCCGAAGTAACAGAACACGTCCGCCGCCATGACGAGATCGAAGGAGTCCGGCCGGCCGGCAAGGAAGCCGACCAGTTCCGCGCCATGCAGCTCGTCATAAAGGCCCCGATGGCGGGCTCGGTCCAGCATGCCCTCGGACAGGTCGACGCCGACCAGCCGGCGGGCATGGGGCCGCAAAGCGGCGGCGCACAGCCCGGTGCCGCAGCCGGCGTCGAGCACGTCGAGGGCGCCGCCCAGCGTCTCGTCCGCCAGCATCCCGGCGAGCAGGGCCGGCGCGCGGTAATCCAGCTCCGCCAGCTTGCGGTCGAACTCCTCGGCGAACAGGTCGAAGGTCTGGCGGACGTAATCGTCGGGAGCGCGCGAGTCGGCCTCTTCCCCGGCGATGGCGGCACCGATGTGGCGGGCCAGCGGGTTGGCGGGATGGTCGCGGCGCCACAGCCGGGCCAGCGCCGCCGCCGCCATCTCTCCGCCCTGCTCGTGCAGCAGGTAGAGCACCGCGCCGAGATTGTCATGGGCGTCGGCCCAGTCCGGCCGCAACGCCAGCGCCCGCCGGTAGCCCACCGCCGCCTCGCCGAACCGGTCGAGATCGCGCAGCAGATTGCCGCGGTTGTTCCAGGCCTCCGCATGGTCCGGCCGCAACGCCAGCGCCTGACGAAAGGCCGCGTCGGCCTCGTCCCGCCCTTCCGCCTGCCGCAGGACGGAGCCCAGATTATAGTGCGCCATGCCCTCGTGCAGACCGTGGAGGATGGCCGCGCGGTAGGCGGAGGCCGCCTCTTCCAGGCGGCCAAGAGCGCGCAGGACATTGCCGTGGTTGTTGTGGGTTCCCGCCAAAGTCGGGTCGGCGGCCAGCGCGCGGGCATAAAGCGGCTCCGCCCCCGCCGCGTCGCCCGTCGCGGCCAGCGCGTCGGCCTGCCGGCTGAGCGTCAGCGCCGGAGACGGGGAGACCCCGCGCATCCCGCCGCGCAGGGACAAGCGTGACCCCGCCATCCTGTCCTCCCCCTTCTCCGCCGCCGGCTCCACCGCCGGTCGGGATTGTCGCCGATATCAATGGCATCTTTACCGTGATCCGCCGATGATGGCACTTCCTTTGAGTGTGCGGACAGGCAGGAACGGGGCCGGAACGTGGCGAAGCACAGCAACACCCTGGCGCAGGCGGTGGCGCACCATCAGGCCGGGCGCGCCATGGAGGCCGAGCGCGGCTACCGCGCGGTGCTGGCCACCGATCCGCGCAACGCGGACGCGTTGCATCTGCTGGGAGTGCTGGCCCTACAGTCCGGCCGCGCCGAGGAGGCGGTGACCCTGATCGGCGAGGCGCTGGCGCAGGCGAAGGGGGTGGCGGATTATTGGGACAATCTGGGCAGCGCCCTGTCCGCCGCCGGCCGACCGGCCGAGGCGGTGCAGGCCCATCGCAACGCCGCCACGCTGGATGCGCAAGGCGCCCAGCGCCGGCTCAATCTGGGCAACGCGCTCGCCGTCCAGGGCCGCCACCAGGAGGCGGAGCGCGCCTTCACCGCCGCGCTCGCGCTGAAACCTGACTATGCCAAGGCCTGGTACAATCTCGGCAACGGCTTTGCCGCGCGCCATCGCTACGCCGATGCCGTGACCGCGCTCGATCATGCGGTGCGGCTGACGCCGGGGATGGTCGAGGCGCACAACAATCTGGGCGACGCCTTGGCGATGACCGGCCGACTGGACGAGGCCATCGTCCAGCACCGGCTGGTGACCCGGCACCGTCCCGACGACGCCACCGCGCATTACAATCTGGGCGCGGTCCTGCAACAGAAGGGCGCCCTGGAAGGGGCGGAGATCGCCTACCGGCAGGCGTTGAAGCGCAACCCGCGCCACAGCGCGGCGCTGAACAATCTGGGCAGTGTGCTGAAGCGGCTGGGACGCCCCGACCAGGCGGAACTCTGCCACCGCCAGGCGCTGGATCTGCATCCCGATTTCGTGGAGGCGCGCTACAATCTCGGCAACGCGCTCCAGGCGCAGGGGCGCTACGAGGAAGCGGCGGCCTGTTTCGAGGAGGCGCTGGCACGGCAACCAAACCTTGCCACCGCAAGCTTCAACCTGTCGCTCCTGGCGCTTCTTCATGGAGACCTGCCGCGCGGCTGGGAGGGGTACGAGCGGCGGTTCGCCGCCGGGGAGGTGATGCCGAACCGCCGGTTCGACAGTCCGCGTTGGGGCGGCCAACTGTTGCGCGGCAAGCGCCTGCTGGTCTGGCGTGAGCAGGGCGTGGGCGACGAGTTCCTGTTCGCCTCCTGCTATCCGGACGTCGTCGCCTGGGCGGGCGGTCCGGTCACCATCGAATGCGACCGGCGGCTGGTGCCGCTGTTCCGCCGCTCCTTCCCCAAGGCGACGGTGCGGGCCGAAAGCTGCACCGGTGACGCTTTCGGCGACGGCCCGCGGGAGACCATCGTTCCGGCCGACTGCGATCTCCAGGTTCCGGCCGGCGACCTGCCGGGACTCCTGCGCGGCAGCCTGTCGGCCTTCGAGCCCCAGGGGCCCTGGCTGGTGCCGGACCCGGCGCTGGTGGCGCGCTGGGGCGAAAGGCTGGCGGCGCTGGGGCCGGGCTTGAGGGTCGGCATCGGCTGGCGCAGCCAGATGATGACGATGGAGCGCAAGGCGGCCTATGTCATGCTTGAGCATTGGGGGCCGCTGTTCGCCGTTCCCGGCCTCGTGCTGGTCAATCTCCAGTATGGCGATTGCGAGGCCGAGCTGCGGGCGGCGGAGGAGCGCTTCGGCGTGACCATCCACCGCTGGGCCGACCTGAACCTGAAGGATGATTTCGACGGGGCGGCGGCGCTGACCGCCAACCTCGATCTGGTGATCTCGCCGGCGATGTCGGCGGGTGAGTTGGCCGGGGCGCTGGGCGTGGCGGTCTGGCGCTTCGGCAGCCGGGACTGGACGCAGCTCGGCGCCGACGTGCGCCCCTGGTTCCCCGCCATGCGCCTGTTCCAGCCAAACCCCGGACAGGGGCTGGAGGCGACGATCGGCGCCATGGCGAAAGCCTTGCGCCGCGCGATGCCGAAGTCTGCTCCAGCCAAGCCCGCCCCGATCGAGGTCGCCCCCATTGAGGCTGCGGTGACCGCCCCCGCGGCAATGGTGCCGCCCCCTTTCCAAGGGCGGCCCGACTTCGAGACTCTGCTCCCCCATGCCGTCGATCTTCATCGCGACGGCCGGCTTGAGGCGGCGGAAGCCGCATATCACGCCGCCATAGCCGCCGATCCCCGGCGCAAGGCTCCCGGCCATTCCGACGCGCTGCATTTGCTGGGGCTGCTGATGCATCAGACCGGACGGCAGGCCGAGGCGCTGACCCTGATCGGCGAGGCGCTGCGCAACGATCCGGTCTTTCCCCAGGCGTGGAATCATCTCGGATTGGTCTTTGAAGCGGAGAAGCGCCATACCGAATCCTCCCGCGCCTTCGCCCGCGCCCTGGCCTTGAATCCCGTCTTCCCGGAGGCGCTGACCCATCTGGGGCTTGTCCAGCAGAGCGGCGGGCAGGTCGGGGACGCCATGCGGCTGCACCGACGCTCCATCATCGTCCAGCCGGAGAATCCTCCGGCCCATGCCAATCTCGGCCATGCCTGCGAATTGACGGGCCGGACGGCGGAGGCCACCGGCCACTACCGCCGGGCCCTGGCCCTGCAACCCGACTCCGCCGACGCCTGCAACAACCTCGCCACCATGGCGACGCTGTCCGGTTCGACGGAGGCGGCGAAGGCGCATCTGCGCCACGCGCTGCGGGTCGATCCCGATTTCGCGTTGGCGGCGTGGAACCTCGGCCTGATGGACCTCACCGACGGGCGTATCGCCGAAGGATGGGCTGGTTATTCCCGCCGCTTCTCCGCCCGGCAGTTGCAGCGCGCCCGCCGCATCGAACGGCCGGTCTGGGCCGGCGAGCCGTTGCGGGGCCGCCGGCTGCTGGTCTGGTCGGAACAGGGGGTGGGCGACGAGATCCTGTTCGCCTCCAGCTTCGACGCCCTGCAAGGATTGAGCGGGCCGGTGACGGTCGAATGTGATCGTCGATTGGTCAGCCTGTTCGCCCGCTCCTTCCCCTGGGTCACGGTCCGGGCGGAGACGGCCGATCCTCACGGACGGGAACTGATCGACCCGCCGGACTGCGACCTCCAGATTCCGGCCGGCAGCCTGCCGGCCCTGGTCCGCGACCGGGTTGCACGGTTCCCCGATCGCCCCGCCTATCTGCGCCCCGACCCGGACCGCGTCGCCCTGTGGCGCGACCGCATCGCCGACCTGCCCGGCCTGAAGGTGGGTCTGGCATGGCGCAGCCAGATCGTCACCGCCCAACGGTCCGCCGCCTACACCGGGCTTGCCGATTGGACGGCATTGCTCGATCTGGCCGGCGTCAGCGTGGTCATGCTGCAATATGGCGACTGCACCGCCGAGCTGAAGCGGGTGGAGACGGCAAGCCGCCAGTTGCACCGTTGGGACGACCTCAACCTCAAGGACGATTTCGAAGGCGTGTCCGCCCTGATCGCCAACCTGGATCTGGTGATTTCGCCCGCCACGGCGGTGGGTGAGCTGGCCGGGGCGCTGGGCGTGCCGGTCTGGCGGCTCGGCACCCGCGACTGGACGCAGATGGGAACCGGCGTGCGCCCCTGGTTCCCGTCGATGCGGCTCATCCAGCCGCCGGAGGGCGCCGGGCTGGACCGTGCCGTCGAGCGGGCCGTGCGCGCGTTGGCGGCGCTGGCGCCCGTCCGGTGACCGTCTCCGATGCCCTGCTTGCCGAAGCGTTCGACCACCACCAGACCGGCGGTTTCGCGGAAGCGGAAGGGCTGTATCGCCGTCTTCTCGCCATCGAACCGGCACGGGCCGATGGCCTGCACCGGTTCGGGCTGCTGACCGCCCAGCTTGGCCGGCTGGAGGAGGCCGACCGGCTGCTGAGCCGGGCATTGGCTTTGGCTCCGGCGGACGCCGAAGCGGCGGTCAACCATGCCAAGATCCTGCGTGCCCTTCAAAAACCCGGCGCGGCGGCCGGCCGCTTCCGCCGCGCCCTGGCGATGATCCCCGATCTGCTCACGGCATTCGAGGGGCTTGGCCATGCCGAACGCGAAGGTGGGAACCTGGCGGCGGCGGCCGGAGCCTACGGCCGGGCGGCTCGGCTCGGAGCCGGTGCGCCGGTGCTGCATCAATGGGGAATCGCGCTGGAGAGCATCGGCGATATGGACAAGGCGGCGGAAGCTTTGCGACGATCCGCCCACCTCGCCCCCGCCATGCCGTCGGTCGCCCTGCGGCTGGCCGGAATCCTCCAGAGGCTGGGGCGCCACAGCGAAGCTGCGGGATGGTATCGCCACGCCCTGGTGCTCCACCCCGGCCATGGCGAGATCCGCCGGTCGCTCACCGGGATCACCACCCTCTCCAACAGGCGGGAACCAACGGCATAACCCTTCGGATCAAAGGGGCGGCCATCCTCCGGATGGTATTGCGCGAAGTGATTTCAAGACCCCACCCCTGCGGCCGACTGTCATACCTCTGAACGGTTGGGGCATTTTTTCGCATGGTTTGACCGCATAAAACGCAAGATTAGGGTTGTTCGGCGCTTCGGATGGGTGAACACTGGAGTCACCGTGCCGTCACATTGTGGCGGGACGCGGATTGATCCTATGGAGAGCGACTCATGCACACTGAAGCTCGCCTTTCGTCTCTGCAAGAAAAGCACATGCGCCTGGATCGGGCGATCCTCGACGAGGAAAAGCGCTCCTGGCCGGATGAGAGCGCCGTGAAGCGCCTCAAACTTGAAAAACTGCACGTCAAGGAAGAGATCGACCGCCTGACGCGCACCGGCCCGATCAATTAATCCCCCCAAACACGGCATCGACCTTAACACAGCACCCCCAGACCGGGGTTTTAAGGCCGGGTTGAGGCGGACCGCCTCTCCCGGCTTTTTTACGTCCCGTCTTGCCGATGATGGGCCTGCGATGATATGGCGGCTCAACCATCCGCCTTGCGGAGACGCACGAGCTCCGCGGCGACCGCCGGCAGCAGATCACCCACCGTCTGGCCGGGACGGGTCCGGAACAGCCGCATCGACGGAAACCACGGCCTGACCCCGGTGCCGAGCGCCGTCCAATCCCCCGCGCTCGCCAGCCGCCAGACCGGCCTTCCCAACCCCGCCGCCAGCTCGCCGGTGGAGGTCGCCGGAGCGATCACCAGATCCAGGGCTGACATCAGCGCCGCCGCGCCGTCGAGATCGTCGCGCAGGTCGAGATCGGCAAAGGCATGCGGCGCCCGGCCGAAGAGGTCGGATGCCACCGCCAATTCCGCCCGGCACTCGCCATATTGCAGGTTGACCGGTATGATGCCGGGCAGGGTCAGCACCGGCCCCCAATCCTCGATCCGGGTGTAATTGGACACGCGGTCGGGATCGAGTTGGCCGCTGCGCCAAGCGATGCCGATCCGCAGGCCCTCCCCTGGACCGGTCGCCAAATCCGCAAGACGCCGGCGCCAACCAGCCACCGCCACCGGGTCGGCACGCAAGGCCGGCTCGACCTGCGCGAAGGCCGACAGCGACGTGCCCAGATGGCGCGACAGCGATCCGATGGCGATATGGCAATCCACGTCGCCGCAAGACGCGTCGGGCGAGACCGGCCGCGCCCGCACCGTCGTTCCCGGGAAGGAGCGGGAGAACAGCGGCACGAAACGCGGGTCGCATTCCACCACGATGTGGGCGGCGACACCGTCGGCCCGGCGGATCAGCTCCGGCAAGCGCTGGGCGAACATCAGCTCGTCGCCGATCCCCTGCTCCCGCCAGACCAGAAGGCGCTTTCCGGAGAGGTCCCGGCCGTCCCAGAGGGGCACGCCGGGACGGCGGGCCGCCGCGATCAGGTCGCGCGTCTCGAACCGACGGTCATAGCGCTCCCAGCCCCGCGCCAGTCTGCCGGCGACGAGATCCAGAATCCCGCCATTGAAGCCGGCCGCCGCATGGCCCGGCTCCACCACCAGGGCGCGCCGGCACCACAGAGCCGCCGCGATGTCATCGCCCATTTCACGCAACAGACGACCACGGTTCGCCATGCCGTCGGCCAATGCGGGGGAGAGCGCCAGAGCAAGCCGCCCTGCCCGCTCCGCGGCGCCCAGCCGTCCCAGACGCCGCAACACCAACGACAGGTTGACCCAGCCCGCCTCCAGGGCCGGCGCCCGGCGAAGAGCCTGCGCATGCGCCCGCTCCGCCTCGTCCCAGCGGCCCAATCGGGCCAGGGCGACGCCGAGATTGTCATGGGCCTCCGCCAGATCGGGGTCGGCGGCGATCGCCAACCGGTGGAGCCGCGCCGCCGCCGCGCTGCGGTCCAGCGTTTCAAGGGCATTGCCGAGATTGGTCAGCGCCGCTGCATTGCCGGGTTGCAGCGCCAGGGCGGTCCGGAAGCTCACCGCCGCCTGGTCGGCACGTCCAAGCGTCAGACGTACAGTCCCCAGGCTGACATGCGCCGTCCCATAATCCGGTGCCGCCGCGACCGCCGCCGCGATGCGCGGCTCCCCTCGCTCCGGCGCTCCCGACTGGTGGGCCAGCAGGCCGGACAGGTGCAACGCCACCGGATCACGTGGACGGCTGGCCAATACCCGCTCATAGAGCGAGGCCGCCAGGTCCGCCGCCCCCGCGCGATGGGCGGCGACAGCCTGTTCCAGCAGCATGTCGGGGGCGGTAGCGGGCTCCGGCTCCGGATCGGGCGTTTCGCCATCGCCCGACCGAACCGGCCGTGGTCCCCTTCCCCGTGGCGAAGTCCTGACGCGCAGTTCGGTGGCCATGGCGCCGATCGTCGCCTCGAGCCCCTGTCCGGGGTTCGGCTGGAACAGGCGCATGGTGGGGAACCAGGGACGCGTGCCGGTGCCGAGCTGCGTCCAGTCCCGGCTGCCGAAGCGCCAGACCGCCACGCCCAGCGCCCCGGCCAGTTCGCCCGCCGACATCGCCGGCGAGATCACCAGATCCAGGTTCGATGTCAGCGCCGCCGCCCCGTCGAAATCATCCTTCAGGTTCAGGTCGGTCCAGCGGTGGATGGTCACGCCGAAGCGCGCCTCCGCCGCCCGCAGCTCGGCCTCGCAATCGCCATACTGGAGATTGACCAGCACGAGGCCGGGAACGGCGAACAGCGGCCCCCAATGCTCAAGCATGACATAGGACGCCCTGCGCTCGGCCGTCATGATCTGGCTGCGCCAGCCGATGCCGACCCTCAAGCCCGGCCCCAGCGCCGCCAGCCTTTCGCCCCAGCGCGCCACCAGCGCCGGGTCCGGCACCAGCCAGGACGGCCGTTCCGGAAAGCGCTTCAGGTCGGCACGCAGCAGGCGCGGCAGGCTGCCTGCTGCGATCTGCACATCGGCATCACGCGGGTCGGCGCTCTCCGGCCGGACATCGGCAGTGGGAAAAGAGCGCGCGAACAGCCGCACCAGCCGGCGGTCGCATTCGATCACCAGCCGTCCTGCGCGCCGCATCGCCTCGTCGTAACAGGAGGCGAACAGGATCTCGTCGCCCACTCCCTGCTCACGCCAAACCAGCAGGCGTCGCCCGGCGATGTTCTCGCCACGCCAGGCCCGCATGGCCAGCCGGCGCCGCTGCCCCTGGAACTGCGGTGTCGCGAACCGCCATTCATGGTCCGTCCAGCCGCCCCGCAGGACGCCGGTCTTCAGCAATAACAGCGAACGGTTGTAATGGGCCTGCGGGTGCTTGGGATCGGCCTCCAGCGCCGCATCGAATGCGGCCAGAGCCTCCTCGGCCCGCCCGTGCCGATCCAGCAGATGGGCCAGGTTGGCGTGGGCATCGGCCAGGGACGGGTTCTGGCCGATGGCGGTCCGGTGGCAGGTTTCCGCCTCCGCGACCCTGCCCAGCGCTTCCACGGCGTTGCCACGGTTGGTCCAGGCGACGGCAAGAGCCGGGTCGCACCGGATCGCGCGGGTCAGCACATGCTCGGCCTCGGCGAACCGGTCCGTTTTGTGGAGAGCCGCGCCGAGATTGCTGTGGATTTCGGCCAGGCCCGGCGCCAGGCAGACCGCGACGCGATGCCCCTCCACCGCATCCTCCGGGCTGGCGGCCAGCTCGGCGCGATGCCCATGGGCGGGCACCAGATCGGGGGTCAGGCGCAACGCATGGGTGACGGCGGAACGGGCCGCCCCGTCATGTCCCATGCGGCGCAGCAGCGCGGTCCGGTTGACCCAATGGCCGGCGCCGTCGGGTTGCGCGACGACACAGGCCCGCGAAGCGCGCTCCGCCGCATCGAACTGGCCCAGCCCCTGCTGAACCTCGCAAAGAGCCGCAGGGGCGGAAGCATTGGTCGGATCGGCGGCGGCGGCGCGGACCAGCAGCGCCCGCGCCTCCTCCAGGGAGCCGCTCCGCTTCGCCAGAACGCCGGCCAGATGCAGGGCGACCGGGTGCTCCGGCGCCATATTGAGCACCTGTCGCACCAGCGACGCCGCTTCATCCATCCGGCCGCCACGGTAAAGGGTGACGGCCTCCGCCATCGTCCGGTTGATGTCGATTGCCGGTTCCTGAGACGCCACGGGAACGGAAACAGGCGCGGAACGGTTGGAAGCTCCCATCTTTTTCAGATCCTTGGCCATGCGGGCAAGCATGGTTTCCAGCCCCTCTCCGGGGTTCGGCTGGAACAGGCGCATGGTGGGGAACCAGGGGCGCACACCGGTGCCGAGCTGCGTCCAGTCCCGGCCGCCGAAGCGCCAGACCGCCACGCCCAGCGCCCCGGCCAGCTCGCCCGCCGACATCGCCGGCGAGATCACCAGATCCAGGTTCGATGTCAGCGCCGCAGCCCCGTCGAAGTCATCCTTCAGGTTCAGGTCGGCCCAGCGGTGGATGGTCACGCCGAAGCGCGCCTCCGCCGCCCGCAGCTCGGCCTCGCAATCGCCATACTGGAGATTGACCAGCACGAGGCCGGGAACGGCGAACAGCGGCCCCCAATGCTCCAGCATGACGTAGGCCGCCTTGCGCTCGGCCGTCATCATCTGGCTGCGCCAGCCGATGCCGACCCTCAAGCCCGGCCCCAGCGCCGCCAGCCTTTCGCCCCAGCGCGCCACCAGCGCCGGGTCCGGCACCAGCCAGGGACCCTGGGGCTCGAAGGCCGACAGGCTGCCGCGCAGAAGTCCCGGCAGGTCGCCGGCCGGAACATGGGCATCGATGTCCGACGGCAGGATGGTTTCATCCCCTGTCGCGCTGAACGACTCCGCCCGGACGGTCGCCTGGGGAAAGGATCGGCGGAACAGCGGCACCAGACGCTCGTCGCATTCGATCACCACATGGTTCGCAAGCCTCATCAAGGACGGATAGCAGGAGGCGAACAGGATCTCGTCGCCCACCCCCTGCTCGCGCCAGACCAGCAGGCGGAGGGCCGCGGACGGCTCGCCACGCCATAATGGGACGGGGATTCTGCGGTTCACATAACCTTTGGCCCGGAAGCGCCAGCGATACCCTTCCCAGCCGCCCGCCAGATCGCCGAGAGTGAGCCGCAGCATACCGCGGTTGAGGTGTGCCGTGCCAAGTGCCGGATTGATCGACAGGGCAAGCGCCATCAAAGGCTCGGCGGCCTCGTGATCCTGGCGGTACTGCCAGAGCAACAGGCCCAGATTGCCTGCCGCCTCGGCGTTGCGGCCATCGATCGCCAGCGCGCGCCGGTGGGCCGCCTCCGCCTCGTCGATGCGGCCGAGTGTCTGGAGGACAAGCCCATGGCCCGTGAGACTGGCCGGACTCTCGGCATCGATCGCCAAGGCCCGCCGTGACATCCGCAGAGCTCCGGCAGGATCGTCCCGATCAAGCAAAAGACCGGCGAGATTGGCATAGACCTCGACATTCCCGGGGTCCGCCGCCGCCGACCGGCGATAGAGGAATTCGCCACGCTCGGTCTCCCGCTTCGCGATATGGATGCCGGCCAGATTGATCAGGGCCTTGCCATAGTCGGGACGCAGGCGCAGAGCGCGCCGGTACCACCGCGCCGGCCGTTCCAGATCGCTTTCAAGATCGTGGCGGTCTTCAAGAGAGGTGCCGTGGTTGTTCACCACCAGGGCGTCATCGGGGCTGAGCGCCATCGCCCGACGCAACACCGGAGCAGCAGCCGCGACGGCGCCGAGTTCAAGCAGGGCGACGCCCAGATTGTTGCAGGCGCCCTGCGACAACGGCTCGCGGTCCAAGGCAAGCCTGTACTGCACCGCCGCCGCCTGGAGACGCCCCATGGCTTGCAAGGCGGTTCCAAAGGCGAAGCGCAGCTTCGCATCGCCGCCATGGGCTGCGACCGCCGGAGCCAGGATATCGCAGGCCGCCCCATGATCACCCTGGGCGTTCAGCAACACCCCCAGTTCAAGCGACAATTCCTGATCGACCGGTGCCCCCTCCAGCGCACGGCGCAGGCAGGCCTCGGCATCCGGATGGCCCAGCCCGCGCAGACAGATCGCGAGATGACGCCAGGCGGTGGAATGGGAAGGATCGGCCTTCACAACCATATAGAAGGCGTTGGCGGCGGGAGCGATCCGGCCCATCTCCCGCTGCAGGATGCCATAGTTGAAGCGGGCCGTAAGGTTGTCGGGGTTCATGGTCAGGGCACGGACATAGGCCTCTTCCGCTTCTTCCCGCCGGCCGAGGCGCTGGAGCACCGTGGCCCGGTTGCCATACGCCTCGACATAGCGGTCGTTCTGCCGGATCGCGACCGAATAGGCGGCAAGCGCCTCGTCCAGCATCCCCAGATCGGCCAGCACGTTGCCAAGGCTGTTGTAAGCCGACGGAAACCGGGGTTGCAGCGCCAGCGCCGCGCCCAGACTGGACAGAGCCTCCAAGGTCCGCCCGGTCTGATGGGCGATCATGCCCGACAGGTGCAACGCGTCGGCATTCGCCGGATCGTCCACCAGAATCCGGCGATAAAGCGCCAACGCCTCGGCGAACCGGCCGGCCTGGTGCAGCGGCAACGCGGTGTCGAGCAGATCGACGGCTGTCACGGCATCCGGTCGCCCGTCTGGGTGTCGTCCTCTTCGCCAGTATTGGCGCCGCCGTCGGCCTTGAACAGTTTCCGGCAAAGCTTGAGCGCGCGGTAGTAGTTGCGGCCTTCGACCAGGCGGGCGATCTCGTCCAGAGTCTTGGCGGCGTCGGGTCGCGCCTCGCGCGTTTCGTCCAGTATGGAAGCGAAACGTTGCAGATTCAGGTTTGAATCTTCCGGAAAGATATAGACGAGCTGAATCACGAAATAGAGTTTCTTCTCGATGCTGTCGATCTGCTCTTCCTTCAGCACCTCGCGTCCCCGCAGGAAATTCGCGGTGTTGTAGAGGAAGAACGAGCCCGGACGGTCACCGGCACCGATGACCGCACCGTTGATGATGACCTTCTCGTTGGGGCGAAGCACGAACTTGAGTGGCATGAGCGAGGAACCCGGGGCTTGCGGGCCGACGCCGCCCGGCCTTTGCCGGCCCGGTCCGGCCCAAAAAAGAAACGGGCGGCGGCCTGATGCCGCCGCCCGCCGGGCGTGATCCTACCCGAACTTGCCGTCCGAACTCTACGCCTTAGAACAGGCGCAGGATCGACTGCTGCGACTGGTTGGCGAGCGAGAGGGCGATGGTGCCCAACTGCTGCCGGGTCTGGAGCATCAGCAGGCTGGCGCCTTCCTCGTTCTGGTCGGCCAGCGTCAGCTTGCTGGCGCCTTCGGTCAGCACGTCGCTGAACTCCTTGGTGAAGTTTTCGCGGGTCGTGATGACGTTCAGGTTGGTCGACAGCGACTGCGAGGCCGAGCGGATCGTCGCCTTGGCGTTATCCAGGCCGGCGACCGCCTTGTCGATGTCGGCGCGGTCGGTCCAGTTGTTCTGCGCCTCGTCGAGCTTCAGACCCTGACCGCTGGTGGTCAGGTTCACCGCGTTGACCGTGATCGAGTTGGTGTTCGTCTCGTTCAGCTGGACGGTGATGTCGTTCTTCGAGTTGGCGTCGGAGATCTGCTTGGTGACGATGTTGGCCGAGCAGTTGTGCGAGGCCGCCTGCTTGATCGTCTTGGCATCGACATCCAGGTGGACGGTGCCGCTGTCGAAGGCGAAGGCCTGGTCGCCGTTCGCCAGCTTGCCGTCACCCTGGTCGCTCATGCCATCGCGGGTGACCTGGGCGCCGTTGGAGTTGGTGACCTGGATCTGGACGTTGGTCTTCTTTTCGATGGTCGAAACGCCGTTGCCCTGGTTGTTCGCCGCCTCCAACAGACGACGGTCGACCGTGAAGGAGACGATCGTGCCGGAGGAGAAGCTTTCCGAGATCTTCTTGGTCAGCGCGTTGGTGGTGCCGGTGGTCAGCGTGAAGTCGCGCACCACGCCGGACGTCGTGGCGCCGGTCAGGGTGATGGTGCCGCTGGTGCCGACCGTGGCGGAGGCGACGTCCTTGCCGTTCAGGCGGCCGGTGCCGCTGCTGATGGCGGTGGCGATCGAGGCCTTCAGCTGGGTCGCCACGTTCTTGGCGGCGTTCTGGCCGGTGGCGACGTCGCCGCTGGTGGCGGTGTAGCTGAAGGTCTGGCCTTCGACCGTGACGGTGAAGATGTCGCCTTCCTCGACGGTGCCGCCGACATTCACCGTGGAAACCTGGGCCGAACCCGACTTGGCGGGCGACACCAGATTGCTCGACATCGTCTGGCTGTTGTCGAAGTAGGAGATGGTGCGGCTTTCGCTGCCATCCGACACGATGAAGTCGCGGGTCCGGCCGTTGGCGCCGCGCACCTCGATCTGGACGTTGGAGAAGTTGCCGAGCGTGCTCGACATCGTGCCCGACAGCTTCAGGCCGGTCAGGCCATGGGCGTTCTGGGCGTCATTGATGTCCTGGGTCCTGCCACTGACGGCACCGTCGCCCTTGATGCGGATCGAGTAGGTGTCCGGCGCCTGCACATTGGTGACGCGGGCGTTGTCGACACCGACGATGGTGTTGACGGCGGCGCGCGACGCGCTGGTGCTGTCCATGCTGAGGCCGTTGCCGGCGATCAGGTTCTTGCCGCCGTAATTGCTGTCCGCGGCCAGCTTGTCGATCTGGCCGCGCAGCGTGTTGAACTGGCTGGCGAGAGACTTGCGGGTGGCGATGGAGGCGGCATCGTTGCCGAGCGCCGCGTAGGCGGCGGTGGTCAGACCCTTGGCCTGGTCGACCATGGAATCGATCGCGGTCAGGCCCTTGTCTGCGGCCTGGATCGTGCTGATCGACTGGCCCATCGCGTCCTTCAGCGACGACAGGTCGCCGGCGCGCTGGTTCAGGCCCTTGGCCGAGAAGAAGGCGGTCGGACCGTCGAGGGCGGTGTTGACCTTGTTGCCCGTCGACAGGATGTTCTGCTTCTTGCTGATCTGTTCCTGCGTGCTTTGCAGTTGCAGCAGGTTGGTCCGCATGGACGCGGACAGGGTAACGTTGCCAGCCATGATAGCCACTCCTTTGGAGGATCAATGTCCGGTGGCGCGCCGCTTTCGGGGTGCCGGGATCCGGAAGGGGACTAATTCCCCCGCCAAAGGGATAGGCAAGAAGCGGGCCAGCTCAAATTTGCCGGGTTTCCTTGGCAATCGGTGCCCATGGGCAGGAAAGGGATCGGCAAATTTTGCCGGCCTGCCGGCAATTTCTGCCGGTCAGGGGGCAGGGCTTGCCGATGAGGCAGATTCTGCCGGGCAGTTCCTGCCGGGCAGAACGGTCGTTTCGCAGATGGACAGCGGCCCGATCACCAGCGCCGCGCTGCCCCAGGACCAGCCGACGCCGAAGCCCGACAGCAGCAGCCGGCGGGGACCGGCGGCCAGCCGGTCCGGCAGCGCGGCGGCGAGCGCCAGCGGGATCGAGGCCGAGCTGGTGTTGCCGACCTCGCGCAGGGCGATGATGTTGCGGTCGGCCGCAACCCCCAGCTTCTGGCCGAGATGGCGGATCATCTGGGCGTTGGCCTGGTGGAGGACGAGATGGTCGACCATGCCCGTCGTCCAGCCGGCAGCGTCCAGCACGGCGCGGACGCTGCCCGGCACCTCGCGCAAAGTGAAAGCGAAGACCTGGGTTCCGTCCATGAACAGGCGCGCCGGCCGGCCGGGATGGCGCATCGCCCCACCTTCGGCCGCCAGATAGGGGGCGCCGGCGCCATCGCTGCCCAGGTCGAAAACCATCGGCGCGGCCGTGTCGTCCAACTCCAGCGCGATCGCCGCGGCACCGTCGCCGAACAGCGGGGCGACGGCGCGGTCCTCCGGATCGACCAGCTTCGAGGTGGTGTCCCCGACCAGCAGCAGAGCCCGCCGCCCGGCCGCCTTCAGAAGTCCGGCGGCGGTCCATAATCCATAAATGAACCCCGAACAGCCATGGGTCAGGTCGAGCACCGCCGCCCCCTTGCGCAACCCCAGGCGCCGGTGCAGCAGCGACGCGGTGCCGGGCAGCGTGTGGTCATGGGTCTGGGTCACCAGAACCAGAAGGTCGACGCTGTCCGGATCCCAGCCCAACCCGTCGAGCAGCCGGCCGGCGGCGGCGGCGGCGAGGTCGCTGGTGCATTGGCCGGGGGAAACGATCCGCCGTTCCTCGATCCCGGTGGCGGCGGCGACCTTGCGGGCGGCCTCCTCGCCGAAGCGGCGGGCGAGATCCCCGATCGTCTCGCGCCCCTCCGGCACACAGCCGACGACGCCGCGCACACCCACCCCGTCGATCCGGCTGGCGACCATTTCCGCCTCCCCTGTTCCCATGCGGCCTCAGCAGGTGATGCCGCCGTCCACCGTAAGGGTCTGACCCGTGATGAAGCCGCCGCCATCGCCAAGCAGAAAACGGACCAGCGGCACCACGTCGGCCGCGGCGCCGAGCCGGCCGAGCGGCGTGCGGCGCACGATCTGGTCGCGCTGCCCCTCGGACAGGCTGCCCGACATTTCGGTGTCGAGATAGCCCGGCGCCACCGAATTGACGGTGATCGCCCGCCGGCCGACCTCGCGCGCCAGCGCCCGCGTCAGCCCGTCGAGCCCGGCCTTCGACGCCGAATAGGCGGCGAGCCCGACATAGCCGCGCTGGCCGATGATGGAGGAGATGTTGACGATGCGCCCCCCCTTGGCGCCGGCCCCCCGCGCCACCAGCTTGGCGCGCAGGAAGGCGCGGGCGGCCTGGAGCGCGCCGGTCAGGTTGGTCTCGATCACCGCCTCGGCATCCACCTCCGGGAAGGTGGCCAGCACGCCTTCGCGGGCGATGCCGGCATTGTTGACCAGCCCCCACAGCGGCGCGTCGCCGCTCCAGGCGAGGGCGGCGTCGAAGAAGGCCCGCACCTCGCCGCCGTCGCCGATCCGGCAGGAATGCCAGAACAGGTCGGGACCGGCGAGGCGCTCCAACGCCTCGGACGGCGAGCGGCTACAGGTCGATACCCGGTAGCCGTCGGCAAGCAGAGCCTCGACCAGCGCGAGGCCGAGGCCGCGGCTGCCGCCGGTGACGATGACGTGTCGCTTTGATCGGACGGCGGCCGTCGCGGTCATGATGCCCCCTTTCGGCTCTTCTTGCCCGCGGCGCTCAGCGGGATATGGTCGGTGAAGGTCAGGGCGCGCGGCCGGCCGGCCGGAGGCAGATCGGCGGTGGCGCCCCGCAGGGCAACGCGCAGGACCGCCTCGTCGGCACCAGGGGCCGGCACGATGGTGGCGGTCAGCAGATGGCCGGTGATCGGGCTCGGCACGGCGACGACCGCGGCATCGGCCACCCCCTCCACCGCCAGCAGGCGGCGCTCCACCGCTTCCGGCGACACCTTGACCCCGCCGACATTCACCAGACCGTCGAGCCGTCCGGCGAACAGCACCCGGTCGCCCCGGCGCTCCACCAGATCGCCGGTGGACAGCCAGCCCTCCAGATCGACCGTGCCCGCCGCCGCGCGCGGGCTGCGCACCTCCAGAACGCCGTCGGCGATCCGCAGCGCCAGCCCGTCCGGGGCCTCCTCCAGCCAGGCCGCCGGAAAGCCGGCCCTGCCATCGGCGACGGCGAACAACGCGCCGGCTTCGGTCGAGGCGTAGATATGGCGCAGGCGGGCGGCGGGAAAGCGTTCCGCCAACCGGTCGAGAAGCGGCTGGTCGACGGCCTCGCCCCCCAGCGTCACCGCGGCCAGCGGCAAGTCCGCCCCGCCCAGCGCCATCAGGAAGGCGCGCCAGAAGCTGGGCGTGCCGCTGACATGGGTCACCGCATGACGGCGGGCCGCCTGCGCAAGTGCCGCGACGATGCCGGCGCTGCCGCCGGAGCCCCCGGCGGAACTCCCGGCGGAACTCCCGGCGGGTACGGCGACCAGCAGCGCCCCGGCCGCGGCGGCGGTGAGCATCACCTGAAGGCCGGCGAAGGCGCCGGGATCATAGGTCAGCAGCCAGCGCGCGCCCTCCCCCGCCACGCCGCGCAGCCGGCCGCGCAGGCGGGCGAAGTCGTGGCGCAGGCGCTTGGGCCTGCCGGTGGTGCCGGAGCTTTCGAGCGTGATGGAAAAGCCCCGCCCCGGCTTCCAGCCTGCCGTATCCGCCATGCCGCGGGCCAGCAGGATCCCCTGCCCGGTCTCTTGCGCGGCGGCCAGCGCCGCCAGCACGCGGGATGGCCGGTCGGCGCGCAGGACACCGCCCTCCGGCGGCGGAAGGGACGCCAGATCCGCCCAGCCGAAGGACTCCTCCCCCTCGATCAGGCGAAAGGCGGGATGGATCCAGTCTGGGCGGCTGCCACTCATGCCGGAACGGTGTAGAGAGCCGCCAGCTCGCCGACGGTGGTGAATTGGCGGAAGCCCGCGCGGAACGGATCCTGGCCGGTCCGCTGCTCCAGCACCACCAGCAAGGTGGCGAGGTCGAGCGAGTCGATGGGCAGGCCTCCATCCAGGAACCGGCTCTCATCCGTCAGGGGCGGCAGAACCTCCCCCTTGTCGGCGGCGATGCGGCCGAGTTCCTCGGCGATCAGGGCGAAGATGCGATCGGTCATGGTGTGCTCGGCTCAACGGATTGGGCGGCGTCGCAACCGTCCAGAAAGCTCCGGATGGCGGCGGTCACCGGGCTGGCGGCCTCGATGTGCGGCAGATGCCCGGCGGCGTCGAAGATCCGGAAGGGAGCGTCCGGCGGCAGCCGGTCCGGCGGCGGCAACGGGATGATGCGGTCGTCGCGGCCCCACAGAATCTGGATCGGCATCGGATAGGCCCCCCAATCGACCGGCGGTCCGCCGCCGTCGGCATGGGGGGCGAAGGACAGCTCGATGATCCGCTCCAGTCCCGCCCGCCGCGTCAGGTCGGCGCCCTGGGCGTGCAGCACCTCGGCGAAGCGGGGAATCAGCGGCGAGGGGCCGGCGAACAGCCGTTCGGCGCAGGCCCGGCCCTCCGCCACGTCGGCCGGCGCGATCACCCGCCGCAGGAAGGCCAGATCGAAGGGCGTGCCCAGACCGGCGCTGGCCAGCAAGGTCAGGCTCGCCACCCGGTCGGGCGCCAACCGCGCCAGTTCGCGCGCGACATAGCCGCCCATCGAATGGCCGACCAGATGGACCAGGGGCAGTTCCAGCGCGTCGAGGAACTCGATGAGCCAGGGCGCGAAGTCGGTGACCCGTCCGCTGCCGACGTCCGGCGTCGATCCGCCATGGCCCGGCAGGTCGACGGCGATGGCACGCCGGCGGACCGACAGGGCCGACAGGTTGAACTGCCAGGTCAGCCGGTCACCGGCGAAGCCATGCACAAGCAGGACCGGCACCCCGCCGCCGCCAACCGACAGATAGGCGGCCTGCCCGCCCGCGACGGTGGCGACACCGGCGCGCAGGCGGCTGCCCTCGGAGACCGGCCGGGATATGGGCCCGGACATTGGTCTGGGCACCGATCAGGCCGCGACCGGGGCCCCCGCAAGAACCAGCAGGTCGGCGACCGTCTTGGCCTTGGCTAGCTTCTCGCCCTCCACCACCACGCCGGTCTTCTCATCCACCAGGGCGATGAAGCTGATGACCGCCAGCGAGTCCCAGCTCTCCAGCGATTCCAGGGCCTCGTCGCCGGTCAAGGTGCCGGGATCCAGTTCGAGCATCTCGTCAAGAGCGAGAAGGAATTCGTTGCGATCCATAACTTTTCTCCTTGATCGAACCGGCGCGACGTCAGTGCAGCGTCTTTTGCCGGACCGAACGGTTGATGTCCACCCAATCGGGGTGGTCGCGAAGAAGTTTGCAACAATCCTGCCAGCCGAAACCGGGATTTGCCGGCAACAGCGCCTCCAGCAGACGGCGCACCAGTTCGTAATCGGCGGGCTCGTCCACGCACCAGCGCTGGCCCGGCGGATCCACCGCCTCGTCCGGCACCAACGCCACCCCCAACCGGAAACGGTCGGGTCGCCGATAGATGTAGGGGGTGACATGCTCCCGCTCCGCCGGGTCGGTGGCGTTGGCCGCCGCCTCGTCCAGCAGGCGGCGCGGCACGATCTCGGCGTCCAGGCCGCGCGGATAGCGGGTGCTGTCGATCGACAGATGGTCCAGCGGCTGGCCCTGCCGATGGCTGTCGTGAAAGGCGGCGATCAGGCGGCCGACCAGCGCCGGGTCGATCAGCGGGCAATCGGCGGTGACGCGCACCACCAGATCGGCTCCCGCCAGCGCCGCCGCCCCGGCGAAGCGTCCCAGCACGTCCTGCTCGTCGCCGCGGAAAACGGTGACGTCCAGGGCCCGGGCGCAATCGGCGACCGCATCGTCGGCGGCGTTCACCGTCGTCGCCAGCACCACCCCGTCCAGGCCGGGAGTGCGGGACAGCCGCTCCAGATGATGCGCCAGCAACGGGCGGCCGGCGGCCGGCAGCAGCACCTTGCCCGGCAGCCGCGTGGAGGTCATGCGCGCCTGGGAGATCGCTATGATCCTGGGCCTATCCATTCCGCCCCTATCCATTCCGCCCCTCCGATGGGGGAGCCAGCATGTCCCAGGACAGCGGCTCTCCCCGTTTCAGGCGGCGGATGGCGAGGCGGCCGAGCACATCCGGCAGATGTCCGGGGGCCATGCCGAAACCGGGACGGATGGAACGGACATTGGTCGGGCTCAACGACTCGCCCGCCTCGACGTCGGCGACGACATAAAGGGAGCGACGGTAATCGCGCCCGCCGGCCTCGCTGGGTTTCACCGTGTAATCGACCCGGCCCAGGGCGGCGGTGGCCGTGCGGACGGCCGCCGCCATCGCCTTGAACTCCGCCGGTTCCAACGAGAAGGCGCTGTCGACCCCGCCATCGGCGCGCGACAGGGTGAAATGCTTTTCGATCACCGTGGCGCCCAGGGCGGCGGCGGCGACCGGCACGGCGATGCCCTCGCTGTGGTCGGACAGCCCGGCGGCGACGCCGCTGAACATCTCCGCCAGATGCGGAATGGTGCGGAGGTTGCAGTCCTCCGGCGGGGTCGGATAGCCGCTGACGCAATGCAGCAGGGCCAGTGGCACATCGCCGGCCGCGGCCACCGCCGCCTCGATCTCGCCCAGGGTCGCCAGGCCGGTGGAGATGATCAGCGGCTTGCCGGAACGGGCGGCACGGCGGATCAACGGCAGGTCGATCAGTTCGAAGGACGCGATCTTGAAGGCCGGAGCGTCGAGCCCCTCCAGCAGCTCGATGGCGGTCTCGTCGAACGGAGAGCTGAAGATGGTCAGCCCCAGCGACCGCGCCCGTTCGAACAGCGGGGCATGCCACGCCCACGGCGTATGCGCCTCGCGGTAGAGGTCATGCAGGGTGCGCCCAGCCCACAGCCCGCCCTCCAGCCGGAAGCCGGGGCCGTCATGGGCGATGGTGATGGTGTCGGCGGTGTAGGTCTGCAACTTGACGGCGTCGGCCCCCGCCTCCTTCGCCGCGTCCACCAGCGCCAGGGCACGGCCGAGATCGCCATTGTGGTTCCCCGACATCTCGGCGATCAGGTAGGGCGGATGCCCCGGCCCGATCGGGCGGCCGGCGATGGACATCGGCGGACGGCTGGGGAGGTGCGGGGACGTGGCGTTCGACACGGGCGGGCTTTCCAACGGACTGCGGAGGATGGGACCAGTCTTCCACGAAAACATGAAGGAAGGTTAATTCGCGCCGGCGCGCTCGGCCCGCAGCAGGGCCCTGGCCTCCTCGCCATAGGCGATCAGCCGTTCGACGCAGCGGTTGCGGTCGCCGATCTCGCCGAAACGCGCCTTGGCGGCGGCGGCGGCTTCGCTGTGGAGGGCGGCATCGGTTGTCAGGGCCACCGCCCGCGACAGATAGCCGTCGCGGTCGGAGACGCAGAAGTCCGGGCCGGAGACGACGGCGCCGTCGCCCCAGCCATAGGTCACCACCGGCAGCCCTTCGGCGAGGGCGAAGGCCGCGCCGCCGCCGCCGCCCTGGCGTGGCGGGTTCAGGAAGACATGGCAGCGGGCGTAGAGCGCGCGGATGTCGGCGACATGGCCCAGGCACCGCATGCGGGCGCCATTGCGCAGGGCGGCGAGGCGCGCCGGCAATTCGTCCACATCACCGGCGAAGACCAGCCCGGCCTCGGGGCGGCGGTCCAGGATGTCGTCGAGCAGTCCCAACACCTCCCCCGTCACCTCCTGGTCCAGCCGGGTGCCGACCATCACGAACAGGGTGGCGCCCTCCGGAAAGCCGGTGTCGATGCGCACCCCTGCCGACGGCGGCAGGGTGTAGCCGAAGGTGAAGGGACGGAACCGGCGGGCGAAGGGGCCGCGGTAGAGCGCCGGGATCGACTGGGTGTGGTCGCTCTCCTCGAACCCCAGCACGATGGGCGCCAGCGACAGGGTGATGCCGGAACTGGTGGGCAGCGCCACCACCGGGCGGGCGCCGGACATGGCGAACAGATCGGCGACGATGTTGGAGCCGCCGAAGGCGACGATCAGGTCGGGATCATAGCCGTCGATGGCCTCGACGATGACGCTCAGCTTGTTCCGGCTGAAGACCGGTTCGGTGAAGGATGCGGTCTTGACCTGCCGGCCGAACATCTTCAGCGCATAGACGCCGTCGAGATCGGCGGCGATCTCGGCGACCATCGGTGGGATGAAGACATTCTCCACCCGGCCCGGAAGGCCGTTGACGTTGATGATGGCGACATCCAGCCCGAACTCGTCCTGCATGCGGGCGGCGAAGTCGAAGCAATCGCGGGTCGGTTGATGGCCCTGGTTGGTGAACTGGTTGGTCACCACCGCGACACGGCGGATCGGCCCGTCGCGCAGTGCTGCCGGCGGCGGCGTCAGGCCCCAGCTCCGCGCGATCTGGCGGACCATCGCCGTGTAATAGCGGAACTGGTCGCAGGCGACGAAGCTGGCCTGCTTGTCGCCGCTCGCCACCCCCAGGAACAGCTGCCGTGACATGCACCAGTGGGTGTAGTGCAGAATCGCCGGCTCGGCGCTGTCGGCGCCCAGGATCAGGTAATGGAGAATGCGTTCGTAATGATAGAGATCCCCGGTCAGCAGGAACAGGACGGAGCGCAGCCGGACGGTGTCGTTCGACGGCGCGTCACGCTCCAGCCGTTCGGCCAAGGCCAGCCGGCTGTCGAGGTCCAGGGTGCGGCGCGTTTCCTCGCACAGCGCGGTGAGCCGGTTAAGCTTGTCGGCGTCGAACTGCCGGTCGGTCAAATGGACCATCAGAGCCGCGGCGGCCGCGGTCACGCGGTCGGATTGGACCGTTTCCGGCATCGTCTGGACCTTTCCTCTGACAGCTTGCCCGTGTGTACCGCCGCGACCATGGGCCGTGCAAGCGAACGCTGTCGGCCACGGCCCGGACGGGTGTCGTTGTGCGGCGCGGCGGAAGCCGTTGCGCCGCGTGCCGGAATGCGACACACTCCGAATAACCATATTTTTATGAGGGGAACCTTCATGGCTGGTTTCGACTCTGCCGCCGGCCCCGCCGGCGTGGTGACCGGACTGCTCGAAAAGGCCGCCGCCGAGCTGGACGCGATGTCCGACGCGGCGGGCGACATCGCGCCGGAGGTCGGTGACCTTACCAGCGTGCTGGTGGAGGCTCAGCGCATCGCCGACCGCGCCGCCCTGGAACTGCGGCGGCTGGTCCAGAGGGTTCCCCGCATACCGGCTTGAAGTGGGATCGGTTCAGACGGAATCGTCCGAAGCGTGAATCGCGCGAAAATCAAAAGATCAGAGTCTGTCTGATGCTTCAACAAGCATCAGACAGACTCTAAAATTTCAACCCGGCGACGCCGTCCAGGATCGCCCCCTCGGCCAGGGTGCGGCGCTCGATCTTGGCGCCGAACAGCTTGGCGCCGGTGAGGTCGGTCCGGGTCAGATCGCAGCCGCGCAGGTTGGCGAAGGACAGGTCGGCATTGCCGAGATTGACCGCCCGCAGACAGGCGCCGCCGAGGTCGGCATAGCGCAGCTTCGCCCCCGACAGGTCGGCGGGGCGGGAGCGCTGCTCGTCGAACACCAGGGGGCGCAGGTTGACGTTGCGCAGGTCGGCATTGTTCAGCTTCGCGTTCCGCAAGCCGATGCCGCGCAGATCGCCGTCCGTCAGCGTCGCCCCGCGCAAATCCGCCTTGTCGAGGACGGCGGCTTGCAGTTGAACGCCGGAGAGGTCCAGGCCGTAGAGCGTCGCCCCGACCGCCCGCAGCATGGTCAGGCACATATGGGCCAGGGACGGGGCATGGCGCAGGTCGAAGCCGGACAGGTCCAGCATCGCCCCCTGCGCCCCGCTCGATCCCACCCAGCTCATGTGATCGGCCAGAAGCTCCTCCAGGGACCGCCCCAGCTCCGCCACCACCCGGCCGACCGGCTTGTCGGTCAGCGCCTCTTCGACGTCGGCGTCGGTGAGGTCGGTCATCGTCATGGTGGCGCCGGTCAGCACCGCGCCACGCAGGCAGGCGCCGCGCAGATCGGCACCGGACAGATCGGCCCCCTCCATGTTGGAGCCGGTGAAATTGGCGCCGCGCATGGTTGCCCGCACCAGCTTGCAGCCGCGCATCACCGCGTCGGAAAAATCGGTGTGGATCGCCATGACGCCCGACATCCGGGCATTGGTCAGATTGGCCCCCGACAGGTCGGCGCCGTCGGCCTCGGCCGGATTGGAGTCGATCTGCACCATGTGCAGATGACCGGAGCGGTCCTTCTCGGCCAGCGAGCCGTCCCGCAGGTCGGCCTCGAACAGGTTGGCGCCGACCAGGATCGCCCCGCGCAGGCAGGCGCCGCGCAGATCGGCCTTGATCAGGCTGGCACCGTCGAGATTGGCCTGCCGCAGATCGGCGACGAAGAGGGAGGCGCAATCCAGCCGCGCCCCGGACAGATCGGCGCCGCGCAGGCTGGCGCCGACGAAATCGGCATGGGCGAGATCACGGCCCGCCATGTCCAGTCCCGACAGATCGCAGAAGGACAGGTTGGCGCGCGCGCCGCCGATACGGGCATTGCGGAACATCTCGTGCCGCCGCACCACCTGATCGAGCTGGGTCTGATCGATACGCTGTAGAGTGCGGTGCTGCACCATGTTGCGGCGAACTCCCTTTCCGGCCGAGTGTCGGACGGCCGGGCTTCAGAAAGGGTTAACTCAGGCCGCCGATTCGTTCTCCAACGCCTGCTCGCCGGCATCCGGACGGCAGCCCGGACGCTCCGCCAGGATGGCGGCGATGGCATGGCGCAGATCCTCGGGAGACACCGGCTTGTGCAGCAGGCGGCATCCGGTGGCCATCGCCTCGCGGATACGCTCCGGCGCGGTGTCGCCGGTCAGGATCAGCCCCGGAATCCTGCGGCCCAGCCGCTCCCCCACCTTCGCGACGGTCTGCACACCGGTCAGCCGTCCCGGCAGCCGGAAGTCGCTGACGATCAGGTCAGGTGGGGGCAGATCCGGTGAAGGCAGATCGGGTGTTGCCGAAGCGGGCGTGGGAATCGGATCGCCGAACAGCGCCAATGCGCTTTCGCCTTCAACGGCCGCCATCACGCGGTAATCCCAGCTTTCAAGCAGCAGCTTCACGGCGTCACGCTGGATCGGATCATCCTCCACCACCAGGATCATGCGGTCGCCGGTTCCCGGCGGATCGGCTTCCGGCATCGGAACCGCCGTCGGCAGCCGTTCCGTTCCAACCACCGGCACATTGATCGCGAAGACGGAACCGCGGCCCTGAAGCGACCGCACCTCCACCGCATGCCCCAGCAACGCCGCCTTGCGCCGCACCTTGGCGAGCCCCAGCCCCAGCCCCTGGCGGCGGTCGCGTTCCGGATTGCCGAGCTGCACGAAATCCTCGAAGATATTGTCGAGTTGTTCAGCGGGGATGCCGGTGCCGGTATCCCAGACCTCGATGCGCAACCACCGGCCATGACGGCGACAGCCGATGGTGACACGGCCTTCGTCGGTGAAGCGGATGGCGTTGCGCACCAGATCGCCCAGCATGCGGATCAACAGCATGCGGTCGGTGCGGACCACCATGCGGCTGGGGATCGCCCGCAGGCTCAGCCCCTTTTCCGTCGCCATGCCGTGGAATTCACCCACCAACTCCTCGAGCACGGCCGACACCGGCACATCGGCGAGCTGCGGCCGCACAACGCCCGCATCCAGCGTCGCCACCTCCAGCAGCGCATGCAGCAGCCTTTCCCCGGCATCCAGAGCCTCGCCCATCTTCTCGGCGATGCCGTGGTCGCGCGGGTCGGCCAGACGCTCCATCAGAATGTGATGAAACAGCCGCAAAGCCTGGAAAGGCTGGCGCAAATCATGGTTGGCCGCCGACAGGAAACGGCCTTTCGCCTGGTTGGCCCGCTCCTTCTCCTCAAGCGCGCGGCTCAACTTCACATTGAGGGCGCTGAGGGCGGCGGTGCGCTCCTCGACCCTCTCCTCCAACTGCGCATTGGCCTGTTCGAGCTGGACATTGGCTTGCGTCAGCGCCTGATGGGCGAGCGCCTCGCGCCGCAGGCTGGTCGCCCCCATGAACGACAAGCCGGCGAGCGCCGCGACACCGGCGACCACCACGAAGAGGCCGCGCTCCATGCGGACATACCAGGGGGCAAGAACGACGGCACGCGGAATCATGACCGCCGACAGGATCGGCAGCGGGCCCATCCGCTTCAGTCCGAGGACCGATGGCGCGCCGCCCCCCCTCCAATCCATCTCGACCCGGATGGCCCCAGGGTCGAGGCGCGGCAGGGCGTCCAGCGATGCCGATCCCGCTCCGGCAAGCCGGACGCCATCCGGCCGGTACAGCCCGACCGAGCGGGCCGTCCCGTCGCCGAAGGCATTGCGCACCGGCGTCAACACCGACACCGGCAGCCCAACCACGACCGCGCCGTCGAAAACACCGGCGGCGGTACGGATGCGACGGACGAGCAGGATGGCGGGCCGTCCCGCCATATGGCCGAAGGCCGGCAGGATATCCCGATCCTCCTCCGATGCCACGGGGCGGAGCAGCAGGGACAATCCGTCAGCGGTCTCGGGCGCCGCGAACGCGACGGCGGAGCCATAGCGCAGCGATCCATCGGCACCGAGCAGGGTGAGCCGCCCGTTGCTCTCAACCGCCATTGCCTCCGCCAAGCTGCGCTCCGTCCAGGAGTCCAGACCATGGCCGTCCATCCGGTCGGCGACACGCTCCAGCAGGCCGACGCTGCTTTCGAGAAGACCATGCGCATTGCTGTCGAACAGGACCGCTCCCTGCCGGGCGTCCTCTTCCGCGCGTTCAAGCGTGTCCCGGTAGTCGAGCGTGGTGACCGCGGCCCAGGACGCCGTTCCCAACAGGGCCAGCACGGCGCAGAGCACCGCGACCAGAAGACGCGGGGACGAGGCGATGCGACGGAGCGGATCGGACATCGACGTCAAGGGTGACGGCATCAGGGGCGATGTCATCGGCCCGGTCAGACAGGCATTGGAAGGACTCCCGGCAGGCGATGCCGAGGAGTTTCCCAAAGCCGCAGTGGCGGGCGGGTGACGATCATCGACGCAAAATCCTCGGCGGTCACGAAACTTCGCTGCGACGGATCAGGGCGGACGATCCGGTGCGACTGACGCGCGTCCTATCCAGGCCAACGCAAACAAGCGGGAATGAACTCCCGCCCGTCATTCCGCCCGCCAGTATAAAATGCCAGCGCAGGTCTCTCCGCTCGACGGATGATCCGGAACTATAGCTTAGCCCCAATTGTCCGATGAATAATATCACACCAAGAAATTACGCGCGACCGATCTTGGCGACTATGACCATTATCATAAACAGCCTGTCCATAGGGTAAGCGTAAACTCGGCAAGACCGCAGGCTGTCACGTGTGGCTTTTACAGCGGCCGCCACTTAAGATGTTTCTCATTATTTATCGCCTGTCTATGTTTACCAGAATTCAGCCGCGCGGTGCCGGCAAGTTGTATGTCAGGCAATGCAAGACGGCCGGGGTCGCAGGGATGCGCCGCGCTATCGGAGAGCGATCAGGCACTCCGTGCAGGCCCGGCAAAGCGGAGCACGGTGCCCGCGATCAGGGAGGAGGGGCTGTGGTCTGGGTCTCGCCACGCACGATCAGGATCAGACCGTCGTCCGCGGCTTCGATCTCTTTGCCGGCGCCGCGGGGAATCGGAACCTTCTGACGACGGCAGAACAGCAGAAGCAACGCCAGCGTCTTGCTGGGTGTGAACAGAACCTCCCGTGATCGGGAGGCGCCGCTCTGCTGGATTTGAACCGACAGCCCGCCTTCGGACGTGGGCGTCACCATGGTGACGACGCCCAGCGGCAGGTCCGTCTGATTCGGAGCCTTCTGGTACCAGCCTAGTGCGTTCTTCAGGGAGGAATTTGTGAAGAACAGTTCCCGTGTCTCGACGATCATTCCATCCCTGACCAAACACTCAGGCCCGGCCGCCCTCCAGTCCCGGATTGAGCCGGAACGTGATCGCGCGCCCCAGTTTGGATTCCCGCAGAAGGATCTGCTTGGTTTCCAGCAGCTTGATGGCCCGGTTGACATTAGGCCGCTGCATGCCCAGCGCGTCAGCCAGCTCGGACTGGAGCACCGGAACGGAACGATCGAAATGGAGCCTGCGGCTCAGGTAGGTGAACACACGAAGCGCCTCCAGAGTGATCTCGCGGTCGGTCGATACAGCTCTGGAGATGACGTCATGATGATGCAGCATCGTGGCCTCGGTACGCAAGGTTGTCAGGTTGCCGGAGCGATAATCGGTTGTGTTCGGCAGCGCGCCGCGCAAGCCCGCGGCACCCGGTGAAGTCTGCGATCCCGTGTTCGGTTCCGTCATCGTCGCCTCCCATCCGCTGCGGCCGGCGCGGCCGGTGTTTTCAGATGAGGTGACCGTAGCCCATGATTATTGTTCAAGTATGTCGCCCCGATTTCGCGGCTGACATAATTGGTGTCTCCGGAAGCAATCATGAAATCGGATTGAAACCACGGGCCGAGGCCGCGGGCCGCCACTCCGCCGCCCCCATGGTGCGTTGATATGTCGCGGGGATAGGGCGGCGGGGAACCGGCCCGCGGCCGGCATGTTTCAGAACGGATGCGCCCGACGACGGGGGACGACGGCGGGGCGGAGACGGAGGAGGAACCCGCGCCATGCACAGACTAATCCTGCTGCGCCATGGTCAGAGCGTGTGGAACGCGGAAGACCGCTTCACGGGATGGACCGATGTCGGCCTGACCGACCGTGGCATCGCCGAGACCCGCCGGGCCTCGGACCTGCTGAAGGCGGCGGGCATCGATCTCGACATCGCCTTCACCTCGGTGTTGAGCCGCGCGATCGAGACCCTGCATCTGGTGCTGCGCGACATGGATCGTCTGTGGCTGCCCGTGCACAAGCACTGGCGCCTCAACGAACGTCATTACGGCGCGTTGCAGGGGCTGAACAAGACGGAGACGGCGGAGCGCCACGGGGTGGAACAGGTGTTCCGGTGGCGGCGGAGCTGGGACATCCCGCCGCCGCCGATCGATCCCGACGATCCGCGATCGGCGGTGACCGGCCGGCGCTATGCCGGCATCGCCCGCTCCAACCTGCCGCGCGGCGAAAGCCTGAAGGACACCACAGACCGGGTCGTTCCCTTCTGGCGCGACGAGATCGCTCCGGCATTGCGGTTGGGCGCCCGCGTCCTGGTGTCGGCCCATGGCAACAGTCTGCGCGGGCTGGTCAAGCATCTCGACGCCGTCGCCGACCAGGACATTCCGCTGTTCGAGATTCCGACCAGCCGCCCGCTGGTCTATGAACTCGGCGCCGACCTGACGCCGCTTCGCCGCTATTTCCTTGGCGAAAACGGCGCGGTGGAGGAGATCGGCTGGTCGAAGGACGACCCGGCGGGCAAGGGCGGCAACGCCGCGGCGTGAAACCTCTCCTCACCCACGGGGAGAGGAGGGGGCGCTTCGCCGCTTGGGGCCGCGGCCGGTGCGGGAGGCGTCCCGGCCGGCGTCCTTCACCGCCGGGTGATGGAAATGTTGCGGGTGGCCGCCCGCCTTCTCGCCCTTGCCGCGCTCCGGCCCGCCCCGGCGGCCGCCACGGCGTTCCTCGACACGGCTGCTGTAGCAGTTGTCGCAGACGCGGAACCGGTGGTTGGCCTTCAACCGCGTGCCGCAGACCGGACAGGCGCGGGCGAGCGAGCGTTCGGCGAGCGTCCGCTCGATGAAGGCGTTCAGATGAGCCCGGCGCTCCTGGCACAGATCCATCTCGGGATAGGCGTCGGGGAAACGGTAGGCGAGCCAGGCATAGGCGGTCAGCTCCTTCACCGCGCGCTCGGCCTTCTCCAGTTCCACGTCGGTGCCGACGCTGTGGCGGAAGCGTTCGGCGGCGTCGGGGGCGGCGTTGGGAATGCCCCTGCCCTGGTTGACCGCCCAGCCGCCGAGAAGGCGCAGGTTGTTCTGGTCGCGGGTGTCGATCGGGCAGCGGGCCAGCATGTCACGCTGAGCCAGCGGCAGCTTGGCGCGGTCCACCGCGGCGGCGGCCTGGATGCGCTGTTCCAGATCGGTCATGCGGAAGGTCTGGTTGGCGCGCAACAGCTCCTGACCGGCGGTGCGCAGAACCTTGGCGAGGCTGTCGGTGTCCAGCTCCTGCGCGATGGCCTCGACATGGCTGAGATTGGGGGAGATCCAGGAGCGCGGATCCTCCGGCGGCACCGGCGGCGAGGTCAGCGCCCGGCGCACCGGGTTGATGCTCTCGCCGTCCAGCACGGCGACGCGGCCTTCCTCATGCATGCCGAAACGGCCGGCGCGGCCGCCGATCTGGCGGATCTCCGACGCGGTCAGCTCGCGCTCCTCCCGCCCGTCATATTTGCGGGTGGTGGACAGCACGACGCGGGCGACCGGCAAATTCAGCCCCATGCCGATGGCGTCGGTCGCCACCAGCACATCCGCCGTGCCCTCGCGGAAGCGGCGCGCCTCGGCCCGGCGGACCTCCGGCGACAACGCGCCATAGATCACCGCGACATTGTGGTTGCGGCCCAGCAGGTCATGGCGCAGCGCCATCACGTCCTTGCGCGAGAAGGCGATCAGCGCGTCGCCCGTCTTCACCTCGTCCAGCTTGACCCGCTCCTCCTGCACGCGCAGCGGTGACTTGCGGGTGAATTCGACGACCTCCAGCTCCTCGCCCATGGCGTCGGCCAGACGCTTGACATAGGGAATGGCGTCGGCGGAGCCGGTCATCAGGATTTCCGGCGCCGCCACCCCGGCAACCGCCTGGGTCCAGGCCCAGCCGCGGTCGGGGTCGCCGATCATCTGGATCTCGTCGATGACGCAGGCGCCCCAGATCCGGGAGGTGTTCACCATCTCGATGGTGGAGGAGGTGAAGGATGCTCCCGGCCGCACGTCGCGCTCCTCGCCGGTGACGAGGCTGCATGGGCGCCCACGGGTCTCCAGCGCCTCCTGCCCCTCCAGCGCCAGCAGACGCAAGGGGGCGAGGTAGCAGCCGCTCTCCGCCTCGGCCAGCCGGTCCATCGCCGCATGGGTCTTGCCCGAATTGGTCGGGCCGACGAACAGCCGCAGCTTGCGGATCATCGCGCGGGCGGTGGTGAAGCTGTCGAGATAGACGCCCATGCCGGACGCGTTCTCCAACCGCTCCCGCCGCACCTTCAAACCGGCGCGGGATGCCGCGGTGGAGAACGCCTCCTCCATCGCGTCGAGCAGGGTCTGCAAACGCGGGATGCGGCCACCGAAACCGACGACGCGGCCCAGCTCGTCGGCGAAGCCCTTCGGCCGCCAGGAGTCGCCGAAGCCCGCCGCCCGCTGCCCCATCGACGCGACCCAGCCATCGACCCGGTCCTTGGCCTTGGCGATGGCGGGGGACGACAGGCAGGCGCCCTTCACCCTCTTGCCCAGCGCCTTGGCCTGCGGACGGCCGAACCCCTCGTCGATGGTCAGCAGGCCCCACAGGTCGGCCTCGATGTCGGGCAGCGGGCCGAGCGCCACCTTGAAGCGCAGCTTCAGCTTGCGGTCGGTGCCGGGGATCTGGACGACATGGTTGACCGCGACCGACCAGCGCGCCGGGGTGCTGTCGGCATCCACCTCGATCCCGTCGCCGCGCACCACGGCGGCCACCGCGCGCAGGGCGTCGCGGCGGTCGAATTCGTCAGCGGTGCCGGGGGTGCGGCCGGAACGGGCGTTGTCGGAGGTCTCGTCGGTCATGAAGCGTCTTTTGTTGGAATTGTCCCGGTCATGCAAGCGGTTCGGTGGAGCCGACCCGCCGGACGGCCGATCCGGCAAGGCGGATGGGATCCGCGTCCAGGCGACAGCCCCCCCCCACGACAGCCCCCCCCCACGACAGCCCCCCCCCCACGACAGCCATAGGGCGCCGGGATCTCTCTTTATGGCCGGGCTCCCTCTTTATGGGTCTGGCCGGCCGATTCGGCAAGCCGAATCCCCCGATCGGAGCAAGGCCGGGCTAATTCGATTCCGCCGCCGTTTCGCCGATCCCGCTCGTGCGAAAAGGGGGGAGGACCGGCCACATAGAGCCACGCAGGTTTGGCGGTCCGCCCCAACGGGTTAACCGCCGCCACCCGGCGGGCAGCTCCCGCCGGATCGGCTGCACAAGCTGTCAATACTCTGTTCCAATTGATTTTTTGGGGAGATGCGCATGCCGAACCCTCGTGAGGTCCTGGAACTGATCGAGCGCATGCGGTGCATTTCGAACGATGGGGAGCGCCGGGCCCTGATCGATCGGCTGGGCGCGGTGGAGCGTCCGACGGTGCTGTCCTTCCTGAACGCGCACGGCCTGAATGTCTGCATGGGTTCGGACGCGGCGCTGGCCGCCTTCCGCGCGTCGGACGTGCTGCTGCGCGACGGGATCGGGTTGCAGGCGGTCCTGCCGGTGCTGGGCATGCCGGCCGGCCTGAACATGAACGGCACCGACTTCATTCCGCTGCTGCTGAAATCGCTGTCCGCCCGCAGCGTCGCCATCTATGGCACCGCCACCCCATGGCTGACCCGTGCCCGGCTTGCGCTGGAGGCGGCGACACCGCACCGCTACACCGACCTCCAGCACGGCTTCCACCCGACGGACCATTACATCGCCCAGGCGCGGGCCACCCGTCCGGACATCATCCTGCTCGCCATGGGCATGCCCAAGCAGGAGCGGGTCGCGGCGGAACTGAGGCATGCGCTCGACCATCCGGTTCTGATCGTCAATGGCGGCGCCATCGTCGATTTCCTCGCCGGCCGCTTCAGGCGCGCCCCGGAAACCGTCCAGCGCTCCGGCCTGGAATGGGCCTTCCGTCTGGCGCAGGAGCCGCGCCGCCTGTTCCGCCGCTATTGCATCGGTGCCTTCGGCTTCGCCTGGAGCACCGTCCGCCTTCGCCGTGCCGCATCCCTCCGCACCCGCGAAGCGGGCGCCGCAGCGCCCGTTTCCAGCCGGATCCCTCCGTCGCCGATCCGGCGGTCGCCTGTCCAGAAGGAGCTTTGAGACGTGGAAAATCTTCCCCAGATCAATCACGGAGGCCATGGACCGGGAGGCCAGGGCGGAGTGCCGGCTCCCGCATGGCCCACCCAGGTCGGCCAGCATGCGCCGCGCGAGTTCGACGGCCCCGCTCCGGCGATGGGTCCCGACTTCCGCTTCATCCTGCGGGTGCTGGCGGCGCACAAGACGCTGATCGTCATCATCGTGCTGACGCTCACCGCGCTGTCGGCCTTCGCCGTCTCGCTGATGAAGGACCGCTACACCTCCGAAGCCCTTCTGCTGGTCGACAACCGGCAGGTCCGCGTCGTCCGCGCCGAGGATCAGGCGCTGAACTCGATCACGCCGGAGGACGGCGCGATCCTCAGCGAGATTGAAATCCTCAAGTCCACGGCCGTGCTGTCCCAGGCGGTCACCGACCTGAAACTGGCGACGAACCAGGAGTACAACCCGCCGGTCCAGGCCGACGAGACGAAGCCCTTCATCGAGCGCGCCACCGCCTGGACCCGCGAGCGGGCCCACGCCGTCTTCGGTCCGGAACTGCCGGGCGTCGTCACGGCCGTCCTGGCCCATGGCGACAACATGACCAAGGACACCCGCCTGCGCGAGACCCGCGCCGCCGACAGCATCGACGGCGTGCTCGACCGCGTCCGCCGCAACCTTGAGGTCGGCGTCGTCGGCCGGTCGCGCGTGATCCAGGTCCGCTACACCGCCGGCGACCCGGAGATCGCCCAGAAGGTGGTGGACACCGTCGTGCGCCGCTACATGGAAACCCGCCAGCAGATGGACCGCGACCTGTCCACCAGCGCCGTCGCCTGGCTGGAGGACCGCATCGCCACCCTGCGCAAGGAGGTGGCGGACGCCGACACCAAGGTCGACGCCGTCCGCTTCAAGGCCGGTCTGGTCAAGAACGGCACCAACGGCCTGATGGCCACCACCGAGCTGGAACAAGCCCGCCTGCGCCTTGCCGAGGCCTCGGCCAACCGCGCCCGCGCCGTCGCCCAGGCCCAGACGCTGGAGCGCAGCGCCGGCAATGGCGGCAGCCTCGCCTCGCCGGTCGTGGCCCAGCTGCGCGCGACCGTCGCCTCGATCTCCACCGAGTTGGCCCAGCTGTCGCGGCAGTATGGCCCGAAGCACCCGCGCATCCAGGAACTCCAGGCCCGCCTGAACGAGGCCAACTCCTCGCTCCAGCAGGAGGTCCGCCACGAGATCGGCGGCGTCCGCGAGGCGGCCAACGTCGCCGTCGAGCAGGAGAACGCCCTGAAGGCGATGATCGCCAAGCTGGAATCCGGCTATCAGACCATGACAGAGGAGGCGGTGCCGCTGCGCACGCTGGAGGCGGAGGCCCAGGCCAAGCGCCAACTCCTCGACAGCCTGCTCGGCCGTCTGGAGGAGGTGCAGGCCCAGCAGGACAACCGCGCCTTCCCGACCGCCGTCAAGCTGGTCTCCGCCCCGCAGGTCCCGCATGAGCCGTCGGGTCCGCTCCGCCTGCTGCTGCTGGTGGCCGGCTTCGTCGCCTCGCTCGCCGTCGCCGTCTTCATCGTCTTCGGCATCGAGCTGTTCCAGCGCCGCATCCGCACCCCGGACGCCGTCCGCCGCATCCTGGGCGTCGGCACGGTCCACATCGTCCCGCACCATTCGACCCGTGGCAGCCGCGGCCGTCTGGACCAGATCTTCCAGAATCACCCCTTCTCGCTGTTCGCGGAATCGATGCGCGCCCTGTTCCGCAACTATCTGTCGGACCTGGGGCCGGTCGGCTCCATCGCCGTCACCTCGGCCCGCCCGCAGGACGGCAAGACCTCGATGAGCCTCGCCGTCGCCCAGGTCGCGGCGCAAGCCGGCCGCCGGGTGGTGGTGGTCGACACCGACTTCCGCCGCTCGCGCATCGACGGGCTGTTCAACCTGTCGGCCAAGAAGGGCCTGTCGGACTGGATTTCCGGCACCGCCACCCTGGACGAGATCGTGCACGGCAGCGACGACGCCCCCTATGCGATGATCCCGGCCGGGCGCCTGATGCCGGAGACGCTGGACCGCTTCAACGTCGACGGGCTGATCCACCTGATGGCCGGCCTGTCGCCGCACTTCGATCTGGTGGTGTTCGACACCGCTCCGGCGCTGGCCGTCTCGGACGCCCGCATCGTCTGCGGCGCCGCCTCCAAGGTGCTGTTCGTCAGCCGCTGGGGCCACACCACCGCCAGCGACCTCCAGGCGGTCGCCGACCTCGGCCCGATCGACCATTCGAAGTTCGTGGCGGTGATGACCGACGTGAACCTGAAGAAGGCGGCCTCGCGCGGCTATCAGGGCCCCTACAACAGCTATGTGGCGACCCGGAAATATTACGGCGACACCAGCCTGCGGACCGCGCCTTAAAGCGGGACGCCGGGTTGACCTGAAGCTCCTTCGCTCCCCCCGAGACCCTTCCCCTCCGGACGCTGCGGCAACCGGAGGGAGGGGTCTCTCCATGAGCGGCCCGCCCGGCAGGCGGCCCCATGGGCGCCCCCGCGACCGGAAGAGAGAGCCCCTTGGCATGACCGACAGTCCGAAACCCGCTTTTCCAGGATGGCGCCCGTCGCGGCGCGAGTTGCTGTGGACCGCCGCGGCCGGTGCTGTGCTGGCAAGCTGCCGGGACGCCAGCGGCCCGGCGGCGGCGGAGGCCGCCGCGGCCCAGCCCCAGGCCGACGAGCCCGCGGTGACGCTGCGCGAGGCCTGCCGCGCGCTGGGCATCCGCCATGGCGCCGCCCGCGACCATTTCATCGAGCCGGAGGACCCGATGCTCGACCGGCTGATGGCGCGGGAATGCGACGTCGTCACCCCGGAGAATGGCGGCAAATGGGGGGTCTTCCAGCCCACCGAAGGGGCCTATGACTGGCGCCGCTTCGATGCCGCGGTCGAGCTGGCCCGCAACATCGGCGCCATGCCGAACTGGCACACGATCATCTGGCAGCATATGGGCATGCCGCCCTACATGAAGCTTCCGGCGGACCGGCAGGCGGCGCTGGGCATTTCGGAAAGCGCCTATTTCTCGCCCGAGGGCACATTGAGCGCCGAGACCGTCTGGCCGCGCTTCACCGGCGTGGTCGAGGCGGTGCGCCGGCGCTATGGCGACATCTTTTACCGCATCGACGTCGCCAACGAGGTCTTCTTCTGGGAAACGGTGGAGAGTCACCCGCAGGAACAGGACCGCCACGGCTTCCGGCGCGGCATGTGGTGGGTGGCGGCCGGCGGAGCGGAGAAGGGGCCGGAATGGCTCGACCCCTTCTTCCACCATGTCCACAAGGAATTTCCCAAGGCCAAGCTGGTGCTGAACGAGTTCGGCATCGAGATCGACGAGGGCTGGCAGCAACGCAAGCGCGCCTATCTGCTCGACTGGCTGACCGGGGCGGTGAAGCGCGGCGTGCCGATCCACGGCATCGGGCTGCAAAGCCACCTGATCGGCGGCAAGCCCTATGATGGCGCCGGCATGCGCAAGTTCCTGCGCGCGGTCGACAGGCTGGGCCTGTCGGTCCATCTGACGGAGATGGATGTCGACGAGACCCGCCTGCCCCGCTCCTGGTCGCGGGCGGAGAAGGACCGGGCGATGGCCCAGCTCGCCCGGCAATATCTGGCCGACATGCTGGACAATGCGCGGGTGGCGGAGCTGTGCTGGTGGCATCTGCGCTCCGACCTGAATTTCATCGCGCGCGAGCATTCGGATCTGCGCCCCCACCCCTCCCCCTATGACGAGAACTCCCGCCCGCTGCCGCTCTACAGCGCGATCGTCGAAACGCTGAGGGAAAAGGCCCGCACCGGCAAGGCGCGGTCGGGGTGAGCGGGTCTGTTGCCAACCCCACCACCGTCGGGCATCAAGAGCGGTGTGACGGCTCCGGCCTGACCGGTGATGGGGATTCGGTGACATGGAACTGCGGCACCTGCGCTATTTCCAGATGGTCGCGGCGGAGCGCAGCTTCACCCGCGCGGCGGAGCGGCTGCACATCGCCCAGCCGCCGCTCAGCCGCCAGATCCGCCAGCTCGAGGAGGAGCTGGGAACCGAGCTGCTGGTGCGCGGATCCCGCCCGCTGGAGCTGACCGAGGCCGGGCGCCTGCTCTACGAACATGCCATCCAGGTGCTGGACCGGGTCGACGACATCCATTGGAGCCTGCGGGCGCTCGGCGGGTCGCGCCGCACCGTCTATCCCGTCGGGCTGGTCGGCTCGATCCTCTATGGCGCGCTGCCCCGCGTGCTGCGCCGCTTCCGGGCGTCACGCCCCGACCTCGACGTCCGGCTGGTCGAAATGACGACGCTGGAACAGCTGCCGGCGCTGCGCGACCATCGCATCGCCATCGGTTTCGGCCGATTGTCCTTCCAGGAACCCGGCATCGTCCAGCGGGTTCTGCATGACGAGCCGCTGGTGGTCGCGATGTCCAGCGATTCCCCGCTGGCCGCCGGGACCGGCCCGGTCCCGCTGGCCGCCCTGGTCCGGGAGACCCTGCTGGTCTATCCCCGCAAACCCCGGCCGAGCTACGCCGATCAGGTGCTGGCGCTGTTCCGTGACCGCGGCCTGCTGCCCAACGCGGTGGTGGAGGCGGGGGAATTGCAGACCGCGCTGGGGCTGGTGGCCTGCGGTGTCGGGCTGTGCCTGGTGCCGGAATCGGCCTCCGGGTCGCGCGCGGACCTGACCTACCGTCCGATCGCGGAGGCGCGGATCACCTCGCCGATGATCGTCAGCACACGGGCCGGAGACGACAATGAGGCAACCGCCGCCCTTCTCGCCATGGTGACGGAATGAAACAAAGCGCTTCTTCCGCACTGCAACAGCCCAACAGCGCGGCGACTTGATCAAATTCAGAGCATCCAGTGCGCTTTATTCTGGCACCATCAATAGTTCTAAAAAGAATGTGGTTTTTTATCTTCTGATTGTTGCGTTTTTTGGATAGCGGCGGCCTGGGCATGCGCCCAGCGGATAGTGCCGAGTGCCGATCATCTGCCAAGCTTTTCCGGTGTGGAGGGTTGGTCGACCCCATGGCCATCCAAGGTCAGCGGCGGAGCGCCATCCATGGTCATAAGGAAAAGCTCGATGACTGAACCAAGCGCCGAAAACCGGCTTGCCCTATTCCCCAATCCCGACGGATCCCGTGTTCCCTACACGGTGTTCAGTTCCGAAGAGATCTATGCGCGGGAACAGGAGCGCATCTATCGCGGGCCGACCTGGAACTTCCTTGGCCTCGAAGCGGAGATCCCCAAGCCCGGCGATTACAAGAGCAGCTTCGTCGGCGACACGCCGGTGGTGATGACGCGCACCGAGGACGGCACGCTGGCCGCCTGGGTCAACCGCTGCTCCCACCGTGGCGCCATGGTCTGCCGCAAGGCCCGCGGCAACGCGCTGTCGCACAGCTGCGTCTATCACCAGTGGAGCTTCGGCGCCGCCGGCAATCTCCAGGGCGTTCCCTTCCGGCGCGGCCAGAAGGGTGCCACCGGGATGCCGAAGGATTTCGATCCGTCCAAGCACAACCTGCATCAACTGCGGGTCGAGAGCTATCGCGGCCTGGTCTTCGCCACCTTCAGCGACACGGTCGGCCCGCTGGCCGATTACATCGGCCCGGAGATGCGCCCCTTCGTCGACCGCATCTTCGCCAAGCCGGTGGTCTATCTCGGCTGCACCCGGCAATATTCGGACAGCAACTGGAAGCTGTATCTGGAGAATGTCAAGGACCCCTACCACGCCAGCCTCCTGCACCTGTTCCACACCACCTTCAACATCTTCCGCGTCGGCATGAAGGCGCGCTGCGTTCCCGACGCCACGCACGGGCTGCACAGCATCATCTATGTGTCGAAGAGCGAGGAGGACGTGAATTCGGCCGACTACAAGGCCCAGAAGATCCGCTCCTACGACGAGGGCTTCCATCTGGAGGATGACTCGCTGCTGGCGCTGGAACCGGAATTCGAGGAGATCACCACCAACCACATCCAGCCGATCTTTCCGCAGCTGGTGATCCAGCAGATCCACAACACCCTGGTCGCCCGCCAGCTGCTGCCCAAGGGGCCGGACCATTTCGAGCTGGTCTTCCACTTCTTCGGCTACGAGGACGACACGCCGGAGCTGCGGGCGCTGCGCATCAAGCAGGCCAATCTGGTCGGCCCGGCCGGCTACATCTCGATGGAGGACACCGAGGCGACCGAACTGGTGCAGCGCGGCACGGTGCGCGACGGCCACAAGACATCGGTCATCGAAATGGCGCGCGGCGCCCCCGACGAGCAGAACACCCTGATCACCGAGAGCCTGATCCGCCGCTTCTGGGTCGGCTATCAGAAACTGATGGGCTTCGAGACGCCCACCGTCGCGGCGGAGTGACCGGCATGAACGACCTGATGATCCGCCTGGAGCTGAGCGCGCTCCAGGACCACTACGTCTCCATCATCGACAATGACCGGATGGAGGAATGGCCGACGCTGTTCACCGAGGATTGCCTGTACCAGATCATCTCGAAGGAGAACGAGGATCTGGGGCTGCCGGCGCCGATCATCCATTGCGACAACGCCCGCATGCTGCGTGACCGCGTGGTGGCGATGCGCAACGCCAACATCTTCGAACAGCCGATCTACCGCCATTGCCTGTCCGGCCTGGAATGGAAGGGCGACGGCGCCGACGGCTATCTCTGCCAGACCAGCTATGTGGTGATCAACACCTCGGCCGCCGGGGAATCGACGGTCTTCCAGGCCGGGCGCTACCTCGACCATGTGGTGCGGACGGCGGACGGGCTGCGCTTCAAGTCCAAGCGCTGCATCTACGACACCAGTCGGGTGCAGACCCTGCTGGCCTACCCGATCTGACCATGGAGGAAAGCTCCACCATGACCGAATGGCCCATGACCGAATGGCATGACGCCGCCGCGACCGACGCCCTGGACGACGACGAGGTGATGGCGCTCAACATCGCCGGCGTGCCGGTCGCCCTGTTCCGGCAGGAGGGCGGCTTCTTCGCCCTGCACGACCTCTGTTCCCACGGGGCGGCCCGGCTGTCCGACGGCTTCGTCGAGAATGGCTGCGTCGAATGCCCGCTGCATCAGGGCCTGATCGACATCCGCAGCGGCGCCCCCTGCTCCGCCCCGATCACCGAGCCGGTGCGCAGCTATCCCGTGCGGGTGGTCGGCGACCGGGTCGAGATCTCGCTTGACCGTTGAAAGCTGAAGCGCTGAAAGGGAAAAGCCCATGACCGCGATGCCGGAACGCGAAACGACCTATGTTGTGGTCGGCGGCGGTCAGGCCGCCGCCTGGATCGCCCGCACCCTGCGGGCCGAGGGATTCGCCGGCCGGCTGGTGCTGATCGGCGAGGAGCGGCACTGGCCCTATGAACGGCCGGCCCTGTCGAAGGATTTCCTTCAGGGGACCGGCAGCGTCGAGGCGATCACGCTGCTGACCCCGGCATTGGCCGAGGAGGCCCGCATCGAATGCTGGCTCGGCCAGCGCGTGGTGTCGGTGGATCGGGAGGCGCGGATCGTCACCACCGCCGACGGCCGGACGGTCTCCTACGACACGCTGTTCCTGGCGACCGGCGGGCGGGCACGGCGGTTGCCAGGCCAGGACTCGCTGCCGGCCGACCGGGTCCACACCCTGCGCACGTTGGCGGAGTCCGAACGGCTGCGCGGCGCGCTCGCCGGGGCGAAACGCCTGCTGGTGCTGGGCGGCGGCTGGATCGGGCTGGAGGTGGCGGCAACGGCCCGCGCGCTGGGGGTCGGGGCCACGGTGGTGGAGGTGGCGCCCCGGCTGTGCGCCCGGACCATGCCGCCGGTGGTCTCCGACTGGCTGCATGCCCTGCATGAAAGCCATGGCGTGCGCGTGGTGTCCGGTGTCGGCGTTTCCGGTGTCGCCGCCATGTCCGATGGCGTCGCCGTCACCCTGGCCGATGGCGAAAGGCTGGAGGCCGATCATCTCCTGCTCGGCATCGGCATCGAGCCGGAGGTCGGGCTGGCGGCGGCGATGGGGCTGGCGCTCGACGACGGCATCGTCGTCGATGCCCAGGGGCGGACCTCCGACCCGCGCGTCTTCGCCGCCGGCGACGTCGCCCGCCACCCGAACGCCTTCGCCGGAACCTCGCTGCGGCTGGAATCCTGGGCCAACGCCCAGAATCAGGCCATCGTCGCCGCCAGGGCGGCGTTGGGCGGGGCCGGTGTCTATGCCGACATCCCCTGGTTCTGGTCCGATCAGTATGGCGTGAACGTGCAGATGCTGGGGTTGCCCGGCATGGGCACCCGCGCGGTCGCCCGTGGCACACCGGAGGCCGGCAGCGGCTGCTGGTTGATGCTGGACGAATCCGGAATCGTCACCGGCGCGGTGGCGGTCAACGCCGCCCGTGACCTGCGCGTCCTGCGCAAGCTGCTTGAGGATGGCCGCGCCCCGCTGCCGGACGCCTGGGCCGACACGGCGACGCCGGTCCAGCGGCTGCCGAGCCGCCCGAACATCATAATGCGATGACCTCACGCCCCAGATATCCGGCACCGGTTCCATAGAACCGGATTTCGGGTCTGGACAGCGCGACGCCCGCCACGGACAACCGGTGCACCGCAGAGACACGGATGCCAAAAGCCGGATTGCGGGCGTATGCTCCCAACACTTCAAGAACAGGGAAATTCACAATGAACCGTCGCAGCTTTCTCACCACGACCGCGGCCACCGCAACCCTCGCCGCCACCGGGGAATTGGCGTTCGCGCCGTCCATCGCGCGGGCGCAGAACCAGGCGGTGAAGGTGGCCTTCGTCGGCACGCTGTCCGGTCCGGGGGCGACGCTGGGCACCCATCTGCGCGACGGCTGGCTGGCCGGGGTGACGCGCCTGAACAACCAGCTCGGCGGCCGGGCGGTCGAGACGCTGGTGATCGACGACGAGCTGAAGCCGGACGTGGCGGTGTCGAAGGTCCGCGCCGCGCTGGAGCGCGACAAGGTCGATTTCGTGGTCGGCGTCGTGTTCAGCAACATGTTGCAGGCCATCGTCCGCCCGGTGACGGAGAGCAACACCTTCCTGATCACCGCCAACGCCGGCCCCTCCACCCTGGCCGGCAAGGGATGCAGCCCCTTCCTATTCAGCAGCGCCTATCAGAACGACCAGCCGCACGCGGCGATGGGACAGGCGACGCAGGATCTGGGTTACAAGCGGGTGTTCATCCTGGTGCCGAACTATCAGGCCGGCAAGGATGCGGTGGCCGGCTTCCGCAGCCGCTACAAGGGCGAGGTGGTGGACGAGATCTATGTGCCGCTGAGCCAGCTCGACTTCTCGACCGAGGTCACCAAGATCGCCGCCGCCAAGCCGGACGCCGTCTTCACCTTCATGCCCGGCGCGCTGGGCGTCAATCTGGTGCGGCAATACCGGCAGGCCGGGCTCGCCAACATCCCCTTCCTCTCCACCTTCACCGTCGATGAATCGACCCTGCCGGCCCAGGGCGAGGCGGCGCTCGACTTCTACACCGCCGCCACCTGGGCGCCGAACTTCGACACCCCGCAAAGCCGCCGCTTCGTGCAGGAGTTCGAGGCGGCCTATGGCTATATCCCGTCGAACTACGCCGCCCACGCCTATGACGCCGCCCATATGCTGGACACGGCGATCCGCCGGACCAACGGCGATGTCACCAACAAGGCGGCGCTGCGCGCCGCGCTGGAGGCCGGCGACTTCCCGTCGGTGCGGGGGGCGCTGCGGCTGGGTCCCAACCATTTCCCGATCCAGGATTTCTGGCTGTGCAAGGTCGCCAAGCGCGCGGATGGGAAATACCAGACGGAAACCGTCCGCAAGGTGCTGAGCGCCGACGCCGACAGCTACGCCGCCTCCTGCAAGATGGGGTGATGGACGGAACGGGCCGACGGGGAGCTTTCGCGATGTCCATGCTTCTGGTACAGGCCCTGAACGGCCTGCAATTCGGGGTGCTGTTGTTCCTGGTGGCGGCCGGGCTCAGCCTGGTCTTCGGCGTCATGGATCTGATCAATCTGGCCCATGGCGTCCAGTACATGCTGGGGGCCTATGTCGCCGCCACGCTGGGCGTGTGGACCGGCAGCTTCTGGCTGGGGGCGCTGCTGGCTCTGCCGGTGGCGCTGCTGGTCGGGCTGGCCTTGGAATGGCTGGTGTTCCGCCATCTCTACCGCCGCGACCATCTGAGCCAGGTGCTCGCCACCTTCGGGGTGATCCTCACGGTGGACGAGGCGACGCGGGCGCTGTGGGGCAGCGCCCCGCAAACCGTGCTGGAACCGGCCTGGCTGTCCGGCGGCCCGATGGGCGGGGTGGAGATCGTCGCCGGGCTGATCTACCCGACCTACCGGCTGGTCATCATCGGCATCGGCATCCTGGTGCCGCTGCTGCTGTGGTTCCTGGTGGAGCGGACGCGGGCCGGCATGCTGGTGCGGGCGGGGGCGACCCATCCCGCCATGGTGTCGGCGCTGGGGGTGGACATCCGCCGCCTGTTCACCGTCGTCTTCGCCTTCGGCGCCATGCTGGCGGGCTTCGCCGGGGCGCTGGCCAGCCCGATCTTCCCGGTGGCGCCGGGCATGGGCGACAGCGTGCTGATCCTGTGCTTCGTCGTGATCGTCATCGGCGGCGTCGGCTCCATCCGCGGCGCCTTCATCGCCGCCTTGCTGGTCGGGCTGCTCGACAGCATCGGACGGGCGATGCTGCCCGACCTGCTGCGGCTGCTGCTCGACCCGTCGTCGGCCCGGCAGACCGGGGCGGCGCTGGCCTCGATGCTGGTCTACATCGTCATGGCCGGCATCCTGTTCTTCCGCCCGGCCGGGCTTTTTCCGGGAGGACGTTCGGCATGACGGCGCTCCTTCGCAAACACGCGCTGGCGCTGGCCACCCTGTTGGCCCTGGCGGCGGCTCCCTTCCTCGGCTTCGGCGACGGCTTCGCGCTCGGCCTGCTGGCCCGCGCGATGATCCTCGGCATGGCGGCGGTCAGCCTTTCGCTGCTGGTCGGCGGCGCCGGGCTGGTCAGCCTGGGCCACGCCGCGACGATGGGGATCGGCGCCTACGCCGTGGTCGCCTTCGACGCCGCCGGCATCAGCGAGGGGCTGATCGTCTTCCCCGCCGCCATCGCCGCGGCGGCGGCCTACGCGCTGGTCACCGGAGCGGTGTCGCTGCGCACCAGCGGCGTGCATTTCATCATGATCACGCTGGCCTTCGGCCAGATGGCCTTCTTCACCACCTCCTCCTTCTCCAGCCTGGGCGGCGACGACGGCTACACGCTCTATGCCCGCACCGAATGGCTGGGGATGCGGATCCTGGACAACCGCCTGGCCTTCCATTTCCTGTGCCTGGGCCTGCTGGCCCTGGTGTGGATCGGCGGCACCCTGCTGCTGGGCAGCCGGTTCGGCCGGGTGCTGCGGGCGGCGCGGGAGAATCCCCAGCGGGCCCTGGCTGTCGGCTTCCAGCCCTATCCCTACCGCCTGACCGCCTATGGGATGGCGGGGGCGGTCGGCGGTCTGGCCGGCGCCCTGCTGGCCAACGCGACGGAGTTCGTGTCGCCCGCCCTGCTGTCCTGGACCCGCTCGGGCGAGCTGCTGTTCATGGTCATCCTCGGCGGCGTCGGCCAGCTCGGCGGCGCGATCCTGGGGGCGCTGGCCATGGTGCTGCTGGAGGAAACACTGTCGCACCTGCTGGTCTATTGGCGGCTGGTGTTCGGGCCGCTGCTGGTGCTGGCGGTGCTGTTCCTGCCGGACGGGCTGGTCGGCGCGCCGCTGCGCCTGCGCGCCGCCTTCCGCCTCGCCTCGCCCAAACGGAGGAACGCCGATGCCTGATCCGTTGCTGGAACTGCGCGGCCTGTGCAAGAGCTTCGGCGCGCTGGCCGTGACCTCCGACGTGTCGCTGACCGTCCTGCCGGGCGAGATCCATGCGATCATCGGCCCGAACGGGGCGGGCAAGACCACGCTGATCCACCAGATCAGCGGCACCTTGCGCCCGAGCCGCGGGACCATCCATTTCGCCGGCCGCGACGTGACCGCCCTGCCCTTCGAACGGCGCGCCCGGCTGGGGCTGGCCCGCAGCTTCCAGATCACCAGCATCGTGCCGGGCTTCACCGCGCTGGAGAATGTGGCGCTGGCGGTGCAGGCGCGCAGCGGCTCCTCCTTCCGCTTCCTGCGCCCGGTGGCGGGCGAGGCGGCGCTGAACGAGGAAGCCCGCGCGGCGCTCGACATCGTCGGGCTGGGCCGGGTGGCCGAGCGTGGCGCCGCCGCCCTGTCGCATGGCGAGAAGCGCCAGCTCGAACTCGCCATCGCCATCGCGATGAACCCCCGCCTGCTGCTGCTCGACGAACCGCTGGCCGGGGCCGGGCCGGAGGAGACCGAACGGCTGATCGGCATCCTGCGCGACCTGCGCAGCCGCTACGGCATCCTGCTGGTCGAGCATGACATGCAGGCGGTGTTCGCCCTGGCCGACCGCATCTCGGTCCTGGTCTATGGCCGGATCATCGTCACCGGCACGGTGGACGAGATCCGCGGCCATCCCGAAGTCCGCACCGCCTATCTTGGAGAGGACGCGCTGGCGTGATGCTGAAGATCGACAATCTCACGGCGGGCTACGGCCAGAGCCAGGTGCTGTTCGACGTGTCGCTCTCCATCGAGGCCGGGCAGGTGCTGGCCCTGATGGGCCGCAACGGCATGGGCAAGACAACCACCATCGCCGCAATCATGGGGCTGATCCCGCGCTGGGGCGGCGGAATCAGCTTCGGCGGCCAGGGCATCGACCGCATGCCGCCGCACCGGGTGGCCCGGCTGGGTGTCGGGCTGGTGCCGGAGGGCCGCCAGATCTTCCCGACCCTGACGGTGGAGGAAAACCTCGTCGCCACCGCCGCCGCCCGTGGCGGGGAGCCGGCGCGCTGGACGCTGGAGGCGGTGTGGGAGCTGTTCCCCCGCCTGCGCGAACGCCGCCGCAACCTGGGCAACCGCCTGTCGGGCGGCGAACAGCAGATGCTGGCGATCGGCCGGGCGCTGATGACCAACCCGCGCCTGCTGATCCTCGACGAGGCGACCGAGGGGCTGGCCCCGGTGATCCGCGCCGAGATCTGGGCGGTGCTGGAGACGCTGAAGCGCGAGGGCCAGTCCATCCTGCTGGTCGACAAGAACCTGTCGGCGGTGCTGCGCCTCGCCGACGCCTGCGCGGTGATCGAGAAGGGCCGCACGGTGTGGAGCGGCAGCAGCGCGGAGCTGGGCCGGGCGGCCGACGTCCAGAACACCTACCTGCATATCTGAGGCGTCGGAGGGACGGAGGCGCGGAGGCGGTCAAGCGCCTCCGCGCCGCAGGGTGTCGGACGGCCGCTCGCCGAAGCGCTCGGCGTAATCCTGGGCGAAACGGCTGAGATGGGTGAAGCCGGCATTCAGCGCGATGGCCGTCACGCTGCCATCCCCGCCTCCGCCGCCGCGCAGGCGCGCATGGACATCGTCCAGGCGCAGGTTGCGCAGATAGCGCAGCGGGCTGACGCCTTCGAACCGTTTGAAGGCGTCGTGCAACGTGCGTTCCGGCACGCCGGCCGCCTCGGCGATGTCGGCCAGCGTGATGGCGGCGGCGGAATTCTCCCGCAGATAGGCGATGGCCCGACGAACGGACACCGGCCGCGGCCCCTGCGGCCGGTCGTCCGTCTCGACGCGTTCCTGACCGGCCAGCAGCAGCCTCAGGAACAACTGTTCATATTCGGCGGCGACCAGCGGATCGTCGCGGATCAGCCGCACGGTGGCCGGGTCGCCGACCACGCCGCGCAGCGTCACCAGCAGCGGCGTCAGCCGGGGGCTGCGCAGATCCAGCCGTGACGCCAGCCGCACCGGACGCGGCCCGTTGAAGGCCGCCAGCCGGCTGCGCGCGATCTTGAGCACCAGCTGCTCGCAATCGGGCGAAAACTGCCCAACGATTGGGCTTCCCGGTGAACAGAGAACGCCGTTGAAACGGTCCACGGTGAAGCTGTCGCGCTCGATGCGGATTTCGGCGCCACCGCTGACACAGAGCATGACGAGATAATAATCGTCCAGCGGCGGAACGGCGATGGACGCCTGGCCGAACTTTATCGTCCCGATGCCCATTCCCTTCATCGCCATGAAATCCATGTGCGAGGGCTGACCGTTGGGGCGCCCGCGGGCCATCAGGCTGTGCGGCTGCATCACCTTGGAAATGCGCTCGCGGGCATCGTCGAGATCCGAGGTCTCGAAGATGCGACACATCCGAAGCGCCGAGGCGTTGAAGGACGGCGGGGCGGCCGTCAGGGCACCGGCAGTCATGTCCATGGCGACGCTTCCTCCTGGCTGTGGACAATCCTCGCGACGATATGAAGTCCAAGCAAAACCCATACCGCATGCCGGCGGCTGAAACGGGAACGCCCCCGCCAGGATTGGCGGGGGTCGTCCATCCGCAGGACGCGCCGAAGAGACGACGCGCCGAAGCCGGTCAGGCGGAGACGCGCGGGCGGTCGACCACGTCGGCCGGCAGCCCGTCGCGGGCCTCGACCAGACGGAAATCGAAGGTGATCTCGGCGAAGGGACGGTTGACGCCGCGCGCTTCGATCGCCGCCGGATCGTCGATGCGGCGGACATCCGGCACCAGACCGTCACGGGTGGCGAAGGCGAAATCGTCGTCGATCAGCGGATCGCCCTGGATGTTGATCTGGGTCGTCAGCTTGCGGTAGCCGGGCGCGCTGACGAAGAAGTGGATATGCGCCGGACGGGCGCCATGGCGGCCCAGCAGGGTCAGCAGTTGCAGCGTGCTGCTGCCCGGCGGGCAGGCGTAGCCCGACGGCATGATCGACTGGAAGGAATAGCGTCCGTCGGCCCCGGTGTGGATGGTGCCGCGGTTGTTGAAGGGCGTCTGCGAGCTGTCGAAGATCGAGTAGTTGCCCTTGGAATCGGCATGCCAGACCTCGACCACCGCATGGGGGATCGGCTTGCCCGAGGCGTCGCGCACGACGCCCGACATGAAGAGCGGCTCGGACGCGGTGTCCAGCCCGTCATCAATGCGGGCACTGCCCTGATGCACCGGGGCGCCGACCACATGCAGCGGGCCCTCGATGGTGCGCGGGGTGCCGTTCTCGTTCAGGCCGGCGGCGCTCTCGCGCTCCTCGACCAGCAGGTCGAGGAAATGCTCGAAGCCCAGGCCCGGCGCCAGCAGCCCGGCCTCGTTGCTCTTGCCCAGTTCGGTCAGATAGTTGCAGGCGGTCCAGAACTCGTCCGGGGTGACGTCGAACTCGTTCATGGTGACGAACAGATCGCGGACGATGCGGTCGACGATCGCCTTGACCCGCGGGTTGGGCGTCTTGCCGGGCGTGGTCTGGGTAAAGCGCGCCAGCAGCGCGTCGATTTCCTTGGCCTGCATTGGAGGTCTCCCTTGGGGTTTGGTTGTTTTGGGCTTGGAAGGGGGTGGGGAACCGGGGATCAGGCGTCGCCGTCGCGGACCGAGGACGGGTGACGGCACAGCGGCGTCACCGCGATCTCCATGTAGGGGAACAGCGGCAGCCCGGTCAGGATGTCGTGCAACTCGGCATTGTCGGCGACGTCGAAGACGCTGACATTGGCGTAGGCCCCGACGACGCGCCACAGATGGCGCCATTTGCCGGAGCGTTGCAGATCGGCGGCGATGGCCTTTTCGCGCGCCTTCAGGTCGGCGGCGGCATCCGCCGGCATGTCGGCGGGAAGGCGCACGGTCATCGTCACATGGAACAGCATGGAATTACTCTCCGGCTTGGGTTATGGCACGCACGGCATGGTGGCTGCGCGGCCGGTCGCGACGCAGGGCGTCCAGCCGGTCGGGGTCGATGTCGACGCCGATGCCGGGCCCGTCCGGAACCACCAGGGCGAAATTCTCGTAGCGCAGCGGCGTGACAAGGAAATCGTCGGTGAACAGCAGGGGGCCGAACAGCTCGGTTCCCCACTCCAGCCGGGGCAGCGTGGCGAACAGCTGGGCCGCCGCCGCCGTGCCCACTCCGGTTTCGATCATCGTGCCGCCATAGATACCGATCCCGGCGGCCTCGGCGATGGCGGCGACCTTGGCCGCCGGGCCGACGCCGCCCGACTGGGCCAGCTTGACGGAAAACACGTCGGCCCCGGCCGCCGCGGCGACGCGGAAGGCGTCGTCGGCCCCGCGCAGGATCTCGTCGGCCATCACGGCGATGGGAAAATCCTGGGTCAGCCGGGCCAGCGCCGGCAGATGCTGGCGGCGCACCGGCTGTTCCACCAGATCGGCACCGGCATCGGCCAGCGCCGCCAATCCGCGCCGGGCGTCGGTGATGCTCCAGGCCTGGTTGACATCAACCCGGATGCTGGCCCGGTCGCCCAGCGCCCGCTTGATCGCCGCGATGTGGGCGATGTCGTCGGCCAGCGGGCGCTTGCCGATCTTCAGCTTGAAGATGTTGTGGCGGCGGGCGTCGAGCAGCCGTTCGGCCTCGGCGATGTCGAGGTCGGACTGTCCGCTCGCCAGCGTCCAGGCGCAGGCCAGCCGGTCACGCACCCGCCCGCCGAACAAATGGGCCAGCGGCACGCCCAGCCGCCGCGCCACACCGTCCTGTAGCGCGGTCTCGACCGCGCATTTGGCCGTGTTGTTGCCCTGGACGAAGGCGTCGATCCGCGTCATCGCCGCGGCGACCCGGTCGGCGTCCTGCCCGACCAGCAACGGCGTCATGTAGGTGTCGATGGCGAGCGCCATGCCCTCGACGGATTCCTCACCATAGCTCAATCCGCCGATGGTCGCCCCTTCGCCCCAGCCGACGACCCCGTCGGACGCGGTGACGCGGACGATCACGACCGATTGCGTCTTCATCGTCGCCATCGCCAGGACATGCTGGCGGATGGTCGGCAGATCCAGAATGAAGGTTTCGACCCGCTCGATTTTCGTCACGCGAACATCCCCGATCTGTGCGTTTGTGCGGCTTCAGAGTTTCTGATGCTGATTATCGTTCCACGCGACGGTCTGCGTCCAAAACCGATTGAGTCCTGTTTCCATACCCAAAAGGTATGCGGCCCCAAGCGCTATGCGCATCCCGCCGGAGGAGTCCGGGACTAGAAATGGAGCAGCAGGCCGGCGCGGGTGTAGTCGAAACTCTTTCCGCCCGCGTCCTTCAGGGCGGCGCCCGCCTTGAAATGGGTATAGGCGGCGTTGAGGGTGACATAATGGTTCACGGTCCAGAGCGCCGCGAACTCCGCCGTCGTTCCGACATAGCTGCTGGAGGAGGCGGAATTCCTGGCCACGAGAATGGTTGGCACCGTATAGACGCCGTCGCCCTTCGACTGACGCCACATCGCGTTGATCCCGGCGGAGACCGATAGACCGTCCAGCGGCCTGACCGTGACCTTCGGATAGAGGCTGATCAGGTTCATCGGAACGAAGCTGTTCGATTCCGAAAGAAGCGGGGACAACGAGAACATCGGGTTGAAGGTGTTGAGCGTGCGCTTCCTCGGATCCTTGTCGCCCGACGCCGCGACCGCCGTGACCGACAGCCGTGGCGCCAGGGGAGCGCCGAGGAAGCTGTAGCCCCCCGACAGCATCGATCCCCAGGCGCTGATGTCTCCGCTGCCGAAGGAACCGAACTGATAGGCGAAGTCGCCGCTGTAATCCCAGGCGCCGGACCGTCCCCACAACCGGGTGCCCACGGTGCGCCGCTCCTCGTCGGCGGTTCCCTGGTTGAAACGGTTGCCCTTGCGGTCGTACCCGAAGAAATAGCCATCGACATTCAGGCCGGGCAGCACCGACTTGACCGTTCCATACAGGCCGTAATGGTCGAAATCGAGATTCGGCGCATCTTGGAACGCGTAGGTCGATTGACGGAGCGGATGTCCGTAGAACACCCGGCCCTCGACGGTGCCGAAATTGAACAGGATATGGGCGGCGTCGAAGGCGTTGCGGATGTTGGCCCCCTCCGCCAGGCTCTGGAACAGGCCGGAGCCGAGGAAGAACTCCTGCCGGCCGACGCGGGCCGTCACCGTTCCGCCGCCCACCTCGACCGGCAGATCGATGAAGCCCTGCTGGAGATCGATGTGGCTTTCATCGTTCGGGGTGAAGGGTCCCTTCTTGCCGGCGATCTCCTCGCGCCCAAGTTCGATATAGGCCCTGGGACCGAAGCCGCTCTTGATGTCGGCGTGGAACAGGGCGCGGGTCGCCAGCCATTCATTGCGGCCGAGATTGCGCATCCCGAAATTCGGCGGTGTGTAGTTCTCGTAATAGGTGCGGAGATCGCCACCGAAGCTGATATAGCCACCGTCGGAAATCGGGATATATTTGAGCTTGTCGATGAACAGCTCACGGTTCTTCGGATCGGCGTACCAGGACAGATCGTCCTCATAACGAATGTACTGGATCGGGGCCGGGCCGGTCGCCGGAGTGGCGGGGTCCGCGGCGGAAGCCGCCTTGCAACAGGGAAGGACGGCGGACGACAACAGAAGCAGAGTGAAGAGCTTGGAACGGGTTTCGGTCTTTCCGGTCATGTCTCTGGTTTCCCTGTTCAGGATATGAAGGGTTTTTCTTTGGCGAATGATTTTTCATTCGCTGGGGCCGGGAGCTCTTTTGCGGCCCCCAGGCCTGCCCGCCGGACAAAGGACAAGGCGGGGCCATGCGCCTCACCGGCTCGCGCCGAGGCGTCGATCACGGGCATGTCGGTGCCGATGCCGGACTCAAGGCTTCGCGTCCCGCCCGCCGCCCCTGTGATGGGGCAGCGGCGACGGGCGGGCTCACGCCCCCTGGTGCTTTCGTCCCGCCAGAACGACCAGAACCAGGAAAGCGCAGAAGACCGGCAACGTGGCGGCCAGGATGATCTGCTGGGGAGCCAGTTGAAGGGACAGCGCCGCACCGCCGGCCGCCGGGCCGAAGATCGAACCGATCCGCCCGACCGCCGCCGCCCAGCCGATTCCGGCCGCCCGCAGACGGTCGGGATAGAAGGCGACCGCCAGGGCGCTTTGCCCGACGCAGCAGGGGATCGAGCCGGCGCCGATGCCGAAGACGAGCGGCATCATGAGGTCGAGCGGCGCGTGCAGCAGCCCGAAGACCGCCATGCTGACGAGACCGACAGCCGACGCGACCATCAATGTGCGCGGCGCCCCAAGCCGGGAGATCAGCAGGGTCAGCGCGATGTTGCCGACCAGCCCGCCCATCGAGAAGACGGCGGTGCTGGCGGGCGCCAGTTCGCTGGGCATCCCCATGCCGCTCAGCAGCGACGGGATCCAGTACAGCAGCGCGTAGGCATCGATGAAGACGAGGAAGGAAAACAGCCACAGCAGGGTGGTGCGCGCGGCCAGCCCCTGACGGAACAGCTCGCCGACCAGCTTGCCCCCCTCCCCCTTGGTGGCGGCGTCGGCGGGCTGCGCAGTCCCGAAAAGGTGTAGAATGGCCGGTAGCAGCGGCAGGGGAAGGATGCCGCCGACGATGAAGATCGCGGTCCATCCGAAATGCGCCATCAGCGGAGCACCGAGAACGCCGCCGACGACACCGCCGGCCGACAGGCCGGTCGCCACCAGGATGGCCGCCGTGCCGCGGTGGCGTGCCGGCATCACGCCGGCCGCCATGGCCACCGCCACCGGCAGCGCCCCGCCCAACCCGACGGAGGTGACGAAACGCAGCAGGCTCATCGTGATGATGTCGATGGCGGTTACGGTCGCCAGCGTGCCGAGCGAGAACAGCAGAACACTCGCCACCGCCACCGTCCGTTGCCCCCAACGGACGACCAAAGCGCCGCAGGCGATGTAGCCGACAACCGCCCCGGCGCTGGTGGCGAGGAACACCGGCGCCATCTGGGCCGGTGTGATGCCCCATGCACGGGCCAGCACGGGGGCGGTGAAGGTGATCGCGTTGATGTCCAAACCATCGAACATCGCGATCAGGAAACAGGTGATGACAATGGCATACAGGCTTCTCGTCCGGCCGGACGAGATCGCGTCGTCCCCTTCCGCAACTTGGCTGGAAGTCATCTCGTAAGCCTCCTGTTCTGTTCGGAACCCCGTCGATCCGACAAGGACACGCGAGGCCCTTTTGATTTTGTTGGGTGCTGGTTTTCGTTGGTATGCCGTTACCTTTCATGGGGCGGGGAGGCCGCTCAAACCTCCCGTCAGGCCCGATGGATCGTCCGATGGATCGTCCGAGCGGGCGGATGGAGCCGCCCGCGGTGATGCGCTATCCGATCAGGCCAGCGGCATAGATCCGCCGGTCCACATGCAGAACCGCAAGGTCCCGATCATGTGATGGCCAGGACGGCGTGTCCGGGCCGTTGGGGTCACCCTGCGCCGCGAAGCGCAGAAGAGCGCCCTGGAACAGCCGGCAAAGATCCTCCAGCTCCGCCCGGTTCGCCCCGTGCAGCATCGGCGCCGCCTCCTGCCAGACGGCGAGATTGCCGAACAGGAAGGGCAGGTCCAGGCAATGGCAGGCGCCGAGCGCGGCATTGGGTGACTGCCAATCGAAGCGGTAGACGAAGGTCCGGGCCCCCGTCGCGGCGCCATGACGACACTGGGCCTCGGCGAAATCCATGTTCGGCTGGATGAAGGTCTCGTCGCTGAACAGGTCGCCGAGCAGCGCCTGCGGCGTCGTCGGCACCCGTCGGGTCCGTGCCGCCGCGACCGCCGCGACCGCCCGGTCGCCATACATGCCGGCGATGGCCGCCAGCAGCCGCTCCTCGGTCATGCCGGCCAGCGTCGGGTTGCCGGCATGGAAGGCGGCATATTCCTCGCGGGTCACGCCGACGACGGTGCTGCACCATCCGGCACCGCCGTCCAGGGCCGACGCCAGGGGGTCGCGGGGAATCAGAACACCGTCATAGGCGGGCATGAAGGGCGGCGTTATGTCGCCCGGCGTGGCCGGCGGGCGGCGCAGCAGCTTGCCCTGGGCCTCGATCAGCCTGTCGACCGGCACGTCGCGCAGCGCGGCCGCCCGGTCCGGCTCCAACCCGAGCAGTTCCAGCAAGCCCTCGACGATCGGCTTGCATTGCTCCGGCGTGCGCAGCTTGATACCGGTCGGCGCGCTCATCAGGATCGCCTGGTTGAACAGCTCGCGTCCGACAGGAATGGCCTGAAGGCTGGCGATGCTGTAGGCACCCGCCGACTGGCCGGCGACGGTGATGCGCTCCGGGTCGCCGCCGAAGGCGCCGATCGCCTGACGGATCCAGCGCAGCGCGGCGATCTGGTCATGCAGCCCGAGATTCGCCGCGGCCAGCCCCTCGATGGGCAGGAAACCCAGCGCACCGAGACGGTAGGTGATGGTGACGACGACCAGACCGCTGCGCTGGGCGATCAGATGGCCGTCATAACAGGGCAGCGATCCGCCGCCGGTCATGAAGCCGCCACCATGGATGAAGACCAGGACCGGCGCCTTGTCGTCGCGCGACCGCGTTGTCCAGATGTCGAGATGCAGGCAGTCCTCGTCCTGGGCCGCCGGGTAGGCACCCATGACATCGTCGAGACGGGAGGGCAGCTGCGGCGGGATCGTGCCGGGTGCCGTGGCCGGACGGGCGCCCGTCCAGCTGATCGGCTCACCCGGCAACGCGAAACGGCGGGCCCCTGTGGGCGCCGCCGCATAGGGCACGCGCCTGAACGACGAAACGCCGTCGATCCGCTTGCCGGCCAACTGGCCAAAAGGAGTCGTTACCACGACGTTCTCGATCGCGGTCATCTCGCTTCACCTGACGATGTTTGGATGGTTTGAAAAGTATATCGTTTTGGTTACAGTTCGCCTGAAGTATTATTTGAGAACCATCGTCCCGAAAATGGAACGGTCATGCACGGTCTGGACGACATGTATCTGTTCAAATGCGTGGTCGAGGCCGGCGGGCTTTCCGCGGCGGGACGGCGGCTGGGCATGCCGAAATCGACGCTGGCCCGCCGCATCGGCGAGCTGGAGGAAAGGCTTGGCCTGAAGCTGTTCCATCGCGGGGCGCGGCAGTTCACACCCACCAATTTCGGCATCGAATGCTTCGAACATTGCAAGACCATCGCGTCGGAGGCGGACAAGCTGCTCGTCATGGCGGAACGGGCACGCCGCAGCCCGTCCGGCTTCCTGCATGTGGTCTGTCCGCCCGTCCTCGGCGCCGTCCTGGTCGAAGCGCTGGCGGCCGAATTCCTGGCAAGCGCGCCCGGCGTCCGTCTGCATCTGGAGGAATCCTTCGGAATCTTCGATCCGCGCGGGGTGCAGGCGGATCTGGTGATCTTCCCCTCCTTCACGCCCCTGCCCGACGCCTCCCTGGTCGCGCGGAAGATCCTGACCTCGCCCTATATCCTGGTCGCCCATCGCGATTTCCTCGCCCGGAACGGACATCCCGCCGATCCGGCCGATCTCAAGCCGATGAATTGCCTCGGGCTGGGCAGCCGGTCGTCGGACTGGGTCTGGACCTTGACGCGCGGCGACCGGACGGAAGTGGTCCGTTTCGAACCGCGCTTCAGCACGACGCTTCCGACGGCCGTGCTTCAGGCCGTGCACCGGCAGCTCGGCATCGCCTCCCTTCCCGAAGCCCTGTGCCTGAACGACCTCCGGTCGGGCGATCTGGTCCGGGTCCTCGACGGCTGGTATCCGCAGCCCGTGACCATCTATGCGATCTACCCGAACAACCGCACGCTGACGGTCGCCGCCCGCCAGTTCCTCGATCTTCTCGTTCTGCGTTTCCCCGAACTGCTGTTCCCGCATGGGACGCCGGTATCGGCCGAAATGGGCTGAAGGGTTAGCCCGCCGGCCGCTCCCTACTCCCTCCAATCGTTCCGCCTGCCCTCCCCTTCGCGTGCGCGCATCCCCCGGCACTCCCGGTTAGAGTGCCGGAATGCGTCCGGCACCCCCAAAGGAGAGGTCGATCGTGCAGAACACAGCCGACACATTGCCGCTTGATCGCCTGCCCGCCGATCTGAAGTCCGACGACGCCCTCGTCGAGCGCTATCGGCGGAAGTTCCACCTGTCCCCGTCCTATCCGCTGACGGTCGAGATGGTGCATCGGCACTGGGATCTGGAGCGGCGCCTCGCCCGCGATCTTCTGGACAGCAAGCCGGACGAGCGATGGGACGTCTTCGAAAAGGCCTACACGACACTCTACACCAGCTGTCCGTGGCTGAACGAGGCGGAGGACGATGCCCATACCCGCAACGACGATCACGACTTCCGCCACTTCCTGACTCTGCTGGGCGGGCCGCAGGATGTCTATGAGGTGGGGTCGGGCAAGGCCCGGCTGCTGCGCTATCTGGCGCGCCATGGCCACCGCTGCGTCGCGACCGAGGTGACGCGCGAGCGGGGCGCCAACTGGATCGAACAGGAGTCCAACATCACTTGGCGGAACAGCGACGGCATCCATCTGGCGCGGTTCGAGCCGGCCGACCGTTATGACAGCGTCATCTCCACCCATGTGGTGGAGCATATGCATCCGGACGATGTCGTCACCCACATGACGCATGTCCACAGCATCCTGAAGCCCGGCGGCAAATACATCCTCAGCATGCCGCACAAATATGCCGGACCGGCCGACCTGTCGGAGGTCTTCGGGCTGAACGAGCCGGTCTGCATGCATCTGCGCGAATATGGCTGGGGCGAGACGGCGGCGATGCTGCGCGAGGCCGGCTTCGGCTCCGTCGAGGCGGTCTATATCCTGCCGATGGCGGTGCGGCGCCGGCTGAACCTGCATTTCGCCAGCCGCGCCTATCTCGGCTATGTCCGGGCGGTCGAGGCATTTTTGGGACTGCTGCCGTTAACCCTTAATCGCAAGCTCGGAAGGGTTGGTCAGCTCTATCTGTTCCGGCCGGAGGTGTTCGTGGTCGCCCACAAGCCCCGGTAACGCCGGCTCGCCCTCGGAAATATAAATATAAATCAATATATTAAAGACACGGGGAAACCTCTTGTTGCCGTAATGCATCGGCAAAGGGGTTTGTCCGTGTCTCTTTCTTTTCACAAGTGATAGTGGCATTAGAGACGCATTTCGCTAAAATTTGAAATACCTCGTTAACCTTTTCCGGCCAGTCTGGGCTCCAGCGAAACACGGAAAAGAGGATGCTTCCAATGGCAACGAGCCCCGTCGATACGACCTTCGTCGTCAATGCCTCGGGTGTGACTGCCGGCGGAGTCTGGCCGCACTTCAAGTTCCTCGTCGATGGCGCCGCCGTCGGCCAGGCGACGGTCAATTCCACCAACGCCGGCCGCTATAGCTTCACCACCAAGCTGGCCCCCGACGTCGCCCACAAGGTCCAGATCGTGTACGACAACGACTGGTTGGCGACCGACACCAGCGGCATGTACCGCGACCTGATCGTCAAGTCGATCGAGGTCAACGGCAAGACCATCGCGTCGACCAATTCGGCCGTCTCCTACGCCGCCGACGGCCAGGGCACGCTGTCCGGCCGCGAGGTGCTGTCCTGGAGCGGCTCGCTGGACTTCAACATGTCCAAGGACCTGTTCGCCGGCAGCGGCGGCGGGACCCCGGTCACGCCGCCGCCGACCACCGGCGGCACGCCGATCGTCGTCAACGCCCATGGGACGGCGGCCGGCGGGGTGAATGCCCATTTCAAGGTTCTGGTCGACGGCAAGATGATCGGTGAAGGCACCGCCGGCACCGCCGCGAAGGACTTCGCCTTCAACGCCAATGTCGGCGCCGACATGGCCCACAAGGTCCAGATCCAGTACGACAACGACAGCGTGGTCAACGGCGTCGACCGCAACCTGTTCGTCAACAAGATCACCATCGGCGGCCATGCCGTGACCCCGACCGACGGCATCGTGTCGATCGACAAGGGCGCCCTGGACGGCAAGGACGTGATCGCCGGCCAGAAGGAGATGTGGTGGAACGGCACCATGGAGGTGAAGGCCGACAAATCCTGGTTCGCCGGCTCCGGCAATCCGGGATCGCCCCCCCCGACCAAGCCGACCCTGTCGGTCGGTGACGTGACGGTGACCGAGCCGACCGGCAGCAAGGCCGCCGGCGGCATCCAGGGCTTCCTGCACACCCAGGGCAACCAGATCGTCGACGAGGCCGGCAACACCGTGCGCCTGACCGGGGTGAACTGGTTCGGCGGCGAGGGCTACAACTATGTGCCCGCCGGCCTGTGGGCCGACAGCTACCAGCACCATCTGGAAAGCATGAAGTCGGTCGGCTTCAACACCATCCGCCTGACCCTGTCGGACGAGATGTTCGACAGCAGTGCCGTGACCAACGGCATCGACTTCTCCAAGAACCCGGATCTGGCCGGCCTGACCCGCCTCCAGGTCTATGACAAGGTCATCGACTATGCCGGCAAGCTCGGCATGAAGGTGATCCTCGACCACCACCGCAACGACGGCGGCGCCGGCACCAACGAAAGCGGGCTGTGGTACACCGACAAGCATCCTGAATCGACGATGATCGCGAACTGGAAGATGCTTGCCCAGCATTATGCCGGCAACGAGACCGTCATCGGCGCCGACCTGCACAATGAGCCGAGCGTCTCCGCCACCTGGGGCGGCAATGCCGCCACCGACTGGGCATCCGCCGCCGAGCGCATCGGCAACGCCATCCAGACCGTCAACAAGGACTGGCTGCTGTTCGTCGAAGGCACGGAATGGAGCAGCACGCTGGCCGGCGCCCAATCCCGCCCGATCCATTTCGACACGCCCGACAAGCTCGTCTACTCGCCGCACGCCTACGGCCAGAGCGTCGGCCAGTTCAGCTGGCTGAATGATCCGAACTACCCGAACAACCTGCCGGCCCAATATGACAAGATGTGGGGCTATCTCTACAAGAGCGACACCGCGCCGATCATGCTGGGCGAATGGGGCGGCCAGTTCACCAGCGCGGCCGAGCAGACCTGGGGCAAGACCCTCGCCAAATATCTGAACGGCGACTGGAACCTGGACGGCAAGAGCGACATCGCCGCCGGCGACAAGGGGATGAGCTGGACCTTCTGGGCCTGGACCCCGGAATCGGGCGATGTCGGCGGCATCCTGATGGACGACTACAAGACCATCAACCCGACCAAGGCCGCCATCGTCAAGACCGCCATGGGCGGCGCCGTGTTCGACACGGACAACGGCGCCACCACCCCGAACACCGCCAACGCCACCTTCACGGTCAAGCTGTCGTCGGCCTCCGGCACTCCGGTCACGGTGGATTACGCCACGGTGGACGGCACGGCCAAGGCCGGGTCCGACTACACCGCCACCAGCGGCAAGCTGACCTTCGCCGCCGGCGAGACCGCGAAGACGGTGACGGTCAAGGTGCTGAGCGACCACCTGTCGGAAGGCACCGAGACCTTCGGTCTGAAGATCTCCAACCCGACCGCGGCGACCATCGCCGACGGCACCGGCACCGGCACGATCGTCGATGCCTCCGCCGCCAAGATGGCCGCCGCGTCGCTCAGCTCGGCCGACCTGCTGGCCCACACCATGACGGCCGCCAACGACACGGCCGGCACCGCCGACCTGTCGGCGGCGACCGCCAGCCACGACGTCGCGGCGACGGACATGTCCTATACCACGGCCGGCACCGCCTATCACGACCTGCACGGCACCGACAGCAGCCTCTCCCACGCGGCCTGATCGGTTGGACGCCTGACGGAGACGGGGCCGGCGGCCATGCCGCCGGCCCCTTTTTCGTGCTCAGCCCGGAACGGGGGAGATGGCGGAGCCGGCCATCGCGGCCGGCTGGCCGCCGACCGGCGCCGGATGCGGGATGTCGGGAATGGCGACCTCGGCCACCGCCTTGCCCGGATTGCCGGCGACCACGCTGCGCCGGGGCATCGGCTTGGTGACGACCGAGGATGCGGCGACGATGGAGTCTTCGCCGATGCCGACACCGATCACCACCGCATGCGGCCCGACCCAGACGCCGTCGCCCAGCTCCGGATAATGGGTCACCCGGCCGGTGGGCAGCAGGTCGTCCTTCTGGCCCAAGGTGACGCCATGGAACAGGGTGACGTTGGCGCCGATGCGGGCGTTGGCGTTCACCACCAGCCCCCAGCCGTGCAGGATGCGCAGCCCCGGCCCGATCCGGGTTTCCCAGGGGAGATCCATGGCGGCGGAATGCTGGGTCCAGCGGTGCAGGAGCCGGCAGGCGGCCAGCAGCGGCCGGCGCAGCGGCCCCGCCATCCGGTCGGCCGCCTGGCAACTGCGCAGGGTGAAGGTCACCCGGAAATTGCGGTTCCCGGCCAACAGCTTCAGCACCGCCGCCAAACCGCCCCCACCGCCATAGCGGATGGCGTCGGCGGCGACGGTCTGGCGATAGGTGTAGCGCGGAGCGTCCTGCATCGCGGTGTCTTCCTCCCGGATCGGATGATGTCATGCCGCCTGCGGCCGGCGCAGAAATCGGACGAGCATGCGGAACAGCATGGCGCGGTCGGCCTTGCCGAAACTCGGCCCGAACAGGGCGGCGACGGCGAACAGCATGGTGAGGCCGAGCTTGGCCGCGGTGAAGCTCGGCTCCACCGCGAAGCCGAACAGGGCGAGCCCGGCGAGATAGGCGATGGCGGCCGGCGCCAGGACGCCGGTCACCCGCAGGGCGCTGAGCGGCGGCTCCGCCGGGCTCAGGCGGCGGCACAGCGCTTCGGTGGCAAGCAGCATCACCAACTCGCGCCCCAGCACGCCGATGGCTCCGCCCATCAGGCCGAGCGGCCCGAGGGTCACCCCCATGATCAGCGTGCCCATCGCCAACCCGCCCAGCGAGATCGCCGGCAGCACGCCGACCTTCTTTGTCTTGACCAGCCCGACCTCCGCATGCATGCGCACGCCGTGGACCACATAGGCCAGTACCAGCAGCGGCATGCAGGGCAGCACCGTGTCATAGTCGCTGGACGCGATCAGCCACAGCACCTCCGGCGCGGTCAGCGCCATGCCCAAGGCCGCCGCCGACAGCAGGACGACGAACAGGTAAAAGACGAATTCCGACTGGTCGCGCCCGGCGGTGCCGTCCCCCCCTCTATCATGCTGCGCCTCGATCCGGCTGACCGACCAGATTTGCAGGAAGGAGGCGGTCAGGAACATGTAGAGCAGAGTGGCGAGCCGAAGCCCGAAGGACAGCACGCCCACCGCCGCCACGCCCATCAGCAGGTTGACCAGATAGCGCATGGCGAACTGGTTGCCCATGTCCAGCATGGTCTGCGGCATGAAGGGCAGCCCGAGGACCGTCACCCGCCTCAGCAGCCCGAAGGAGAAGCCGACGCCGTTCGCCCCGAGGATCGCCACCGTCAGCGCGATGCCGAGCCCGACGAAGGTGATGGCGTTGGCCAGGAAGATGCCGGTCACCCCCAGATCCATCACCAGCAGGAAGCTGAGGTTGAGACCGATCAGCCCCACCGCCTTGCCGACGGAGATCAGCAGACAGGTGCCCGACCGCTTGTGGACCCGGTAATAGGCCAGCGCCAGTTCGAACACCGCGCTGAAGGCGATGCCGACGAAGGCGAAGGCGATGATCGGCGCCTGGCCGGTGCCGCCGAACAGCAGTTCGCTGGCGCCCCAACCGGCCGGCAGCGCCACCGCCAGCAGGGCCAGCGAGGCCACCCACAGACCGATCATCGTGGTGCTGACCACGCGGCGTCGGCCGCGGTCGTCGGCATGCTCGAAATAGACGACGGTGAAGGCGTTGATCATCCCGATCATCAGCATGACCGCCACGATGTCGCCGACGACGCTGATCAGGGCATAGACACCGAACTCCGCCGGTGACAGGACCTTCGCATAGAGCGGCAGCAGAAGCAGTCCCGCGGCGCGGTTGACCACATTCGCCACCATGAACATCCAGCCATGCTTGATGATCGTACCAGCTTCGAGAGCCATCCGGTTTCCTTCGCCCCCCTTTGAATCCGCTTCCTTTTCCGGTCCCGCCCGCCGGGGAGCGTTGCGTCCGACGGGCGGCGACGGCGTGGATAGGGAAAAGGAACGCGCCAAATCTTGGCGGAGGTCGGGAATGCGTCAATTCGGCCTTGAAGCGACTGTCTCACTCTTCGGTGCTAAGCAGGATTTCCGGGGCCGCCCATTCGTGGACCGGCACGGCGTCGGTCAGGGCCTCCGGACAATCCGAATAGGCTTTCCGGCGGAGCTGCACGCTGCCGCTTATGTCCCGAAACAGGCAAGGGAGCGTTCGCGCCGCTCCCCCGCTCGGAATTGCCGGGCGCCTTCCTTCGGGAAATCCGGGTGGCGCGCCCACCCCGCAAGTTCGGCGATCCCCCCCGTTCGCGCCGCGCCATTCCGCCCGGTCGGGACGTGATCGTCCATCCTCTAGCCAAAAATTGCGGAGGTCGATGCCGCTGCCCGAGGTGCGACACCACCTTGCCGTTACCCCGAAACGCTATCCCCGCCGGGAGACGCATCCGAAAGTATCCCCATTAATATTCGGGTGGCCGCACCCTTCGAAACAGCAGTGGTATCGCGGACGCGAAATCAACGTCCGTATGCCCTGTTGCTGGCCGGGCTTCCTCATCCTAATTCGTCCTCAACGAACTGCGGATCGGTCCACAAAAATCATGAAAGAGCGATCTTTAGACAAATGCGCCATGGGAGATATCGCGGCGCAGCGAAGTAAAGACCGGCCGACTTCCAAGAGACGCTGATGACGAGCGACCATCCGCACGAATGGCCGTGCGGTGGCTGGCATTCCCTTCAACCACGGGACCTGCGATGAGCAAACTGGACCCAGAAGTGGTCATCGATCTGACCTCGGCAAAAAAGGCGACGATCCCGACGATCGCCCCCGGGCTGTTGCTTGCACTCTCCGACGGACTGGTCCTCGCCCTGGTGGGGTGGACGCTCAACCATTTCCTCGGCGTCGACGCGCTGGCCGAGCCGATGGAGGCCGCCGCCTGGCAACGGTCGCTGGTGACCGGCCTGATGCTGGTGCCCCTGGTCAAATCGGTGTTCGGCATCTACACGCTTGGACGCTTCGATTACATGGAACGGACGAGACGGACGTTCCAGGCGGCCTTCCTGTGCTGCGCCGTGCTGGCCGTGCCGTTCATCGTGATGGAAGGCTTCCGCTCCTTCTTCGTCGAGGCGTTGTCGATCGCCCTTCTCGGCTTCGCCATCACCTATGTCGCCGACCTGTTGCTGATCCAGGGGCTGCTGTCCAGCGCGCTCGACTGGCGCACGCCGGTGATGATCGTCGGTGCCGGCCCGCAGGGTGCCGCCATCGCCGAGAAGCTGCAACGCCTGCCCTGGCTCGGCATGCGGCCGGTCGGCTTCGTCGACGACGACGACAGCCTGTGGCAGACCCGCGTTGCCGGCCTGCCGGTGATGGGACCGGTGGAACTGCTGGCCAACTCGCCCGCCGTGGCGTCCCAGGCCAGCGCCGCCATCGTCGCCGACATGGGGCGCCATGGTGGCGACCTGACCGGTCTGGTGCGCACCCTTCCCTTCCGTCAGGTCTATTGCGTGCTCGGCGAGGGCAATGTCAGCGCCGTCGATGCGAGCTATCACAATCTGCACGGTTCGCTGGCCCTGCGCGTCAGCGTCCGCCCGCCGACCGGCTATCTGCGCATCCGCCGCGCCATGGACGTCGTGCTGTCCGCCATCCTGCTGGTCCTGGTGGCGCCGCTGATGCTCGGCCTCGCCATCGCCATCAAGCTGGACAGCCCCGGCCCGGTGATGTTCCGCCAGAAGCGCTGGGCCGGCGGCAAGCAGACCTTCGACCTGTTGAAATTCCGCTCCATGCATGTCGATGCGGAGGAGCAGTTGCAGCATCTGCTGGCGAACGACCCGGTCGCCCGCGAAGAATACATGACCTACCACAAGCTGACCGTCGATCCGCGCATCACCCCGCTCGGCCGCTTCCTGCGCAAGACCTCGCTCGACGAGCTGCCGCAGCTGTGGAACATCCTGATGGGCGACATGAGCCTGATCGGCCCGCGCGCCTACATGCCGAAGGAGCTGCCCGAGGTCGGTGTGTCCGCCGACGTGATCGGCACCGTCCGCCCCGGCCTGACCGGCTACTGGCAGGTGTCGGGACGTCACCGCACCACCTTCCAGGAGCGGGTGTCGATGGATGTCTTCTATGTCCGCAACTGCGGCCTGCTGTTCGACTTCTTCATCCTGTGCAAGACCGCGGTGATGGTGCTGAAGGGCGACGGTTCATAACCGCCGATCCCACAATTCCAGACGCCGGCCCCGGATGCCCGCCGGCCCCCCGCGCACCCGCGCGCGGGGCCGCTTCCTTGCATGCGGAATTCTTCGAATACCGGTCCTCCATTCCCTTTTTCCGGCGGGAAAGGTGGAAGGGGTGCGAAAGCGGCTACCCCCTTCGGGTCCGGCCTCCTTCGGTCTAACGCCACCGCCCGGCTACGAGACGGCGGAAGGCGGCAGCATCTTCAGGGCTGTAGAGCCGGACATGCCGCGGCAGCCTGAAGGAAAGCCGATGAGACTCCTGGATTTTCTGGAAAAGAGCATCGCCGTCATCGGCATCGTCGCCTTCGGCGGTTCGGTGCTTCCCTTGATGCTGACCGGTGGCGACCCTCTGGCCGGCGACCTGGAATCCGCCGGCGTCACCATCCTCTATGGCGGCCTCTATGTTTTGTTGCTCGCCGCCATCGCGCTGAGACCGGCCATCGCCTTCCAGATCCCCTTCGCCAGTCCGGCGCTGACGATGATGATGGCCTTCGCCTTCCTGACCGCGCTGTGGTCGCTGTTCCCGGACGTGACGCTGCGCCGCTCGATCGCCTTCCTGTTCACCACGGTGTTCGGCATCTGGCTCGCCCTGCGCTTCCGCTTTCCCGAGATCATGCGGCTGCTGGTGGTCGGGCTGTCGTTCCTGATGGTCGTGTCCTACGTCATGATCTTCACGATGCCGGCGATCGGTCTGGACAGCGCCCAGCACGTCGGCGCCTGGAAAGGCGTGTTCTTCCAGAAGAACGTCACCGGCCGCATGATGGTCTGGCTGGTGCTGGCCCTGGTCTGGCTCGACTGGCGGAAGGAGCAGAGCCGCTGGGTCACCCGGCCGCTGATCCTGCTGGCGATGCTGCTGATCGTGATGAGCCGCTCCGGCACCGGTCTGGTCACCTCGGTTCTGGTGTCGGTGGCGCTGCTGTCCACCACGATGCTGCGCGGCAGCATCCGCAATTTCGCCCCCACCATGGCGTTGCTGATCGCCCTGCTGGTCATCATGATCACGGCGGGCGCCACCTTCTGGTACGACGTGCTCTATGCGCTGGGCCGCGATCCGACCCTGACCGGCCGCACCGTGCTGTGGGAACACATCGTCCATTCGGTCAGCGAGCGTCCGCTGCTCGGCTACGGCTATGCCGCCTACTGGTACGGCTTCAACGGGCCGGGGTCCAGCTTCACCCGCGACTGGGGCATCACCTCGGCTCACAGCGGCTGGTTGGAACTGACGCTCGACCTCGGCCTCGTCGGGGTGGTGCTGGTGGTGGCGGTGCTCGGCCGCATGCTGTTCCAGGGCTTCTTCGCCGCCCGCTACGGCAGCAGCCGGCCGGAGGCCGCCTGGGCCTTCGCCGTCGGCTGCGCCCTGCTGGCGGTGTCGGTATCGGAAAGCGTGTTCGCCGAGCGTCACTCCATGAATTGGGTGATCGCCAGCATCGCCGTCGTCCGCCTGATCCAGCAGAGCCGTTGGCAACGCCTGCTGAAGGACCGGGCGGCCGAACGGCGGCGCCTGCACCGGCATGCCCCGGCGGGGATCGCCGCATCGCCGGCCTATGCCGGCCAGGTCCGGGGGCTTTAGCCCGTCATTCGGACTGTCGGCCCCGCCCTCCTCCACCTTCCCCTTTTTCCTTCGACCGAAGGCAGACCCATGAGCCCGAAGAACGAGCCGGCAGGCCGCGACCAACCGGCGACCGATAAGCAAACGGCCCAAGAACAGACAGGCGGCCAGCGGACGGCCAATGAACAGGTCACCGTCGTGATCCCCACCCGCAACCGCCCGGACATGGTGATGCGGGCGGTGCGCAGCGCCCTCGATCAGACCTACCGGGACCTCGACGTCGTCGTGGTGATCGACGGACCGGATCCGGCGACGGCCTCCCATCTGGCGGCGCTCGCCGATCCGCGGCTGACGGTGATGGAGTTGGAGACCAATCACGGCGCGGCGGAAGCCCGCAACATCGGCGTGCGCGCCGCGCCGGGCGACTGGATCGCCTTTCTTGACGACGACGACCACTGGATGCCGGAAAAGGTGGAGTTGCAGATGGCGGCCCGCCCCGCCGGCATCCGCTTTCCCATCCTCAGCTGCCGCTGTCAGGTGGTGACCGCGCGCGGCAGCTTCGCCTGGCCACGCCGGCTGGCGACGCCGGCCGATGCCATCGGCGACTATCTGTTCGTCCGCCGAGGCCTGTTCAAGGGCGAAACCTTCGCCCCCACCACCACGCTGCTGACGCCGAAGGCCCTGCTGCTGCGCAACCCCATCCCCAAATCCCGCTTCGACGACTGGGAATGGCTGATCACCTGCGGCCGGATCGATGGCGCGGCGCTGATCCATATCCCCGATGTGATGGCCATCCATTACACCGAGGAGAACAACCGCGTCACGCTGTCGACCTGCCACAACATCAACCAGGCCCTGGAATGGGCGGAGTCGATGCGCGACCACCTGTCGCCGCGCGCCTATGCCAGCCTGCTGTTGCAGGCGACCGGCGGCGAGCATGCCGCCCGCACCGCCGGCACGCGCTGGCGGATCCTGAATTCCGCCTTGCGCGACGGCCAGCCGACGCCGATGGCGCTCGCCACCTTCACCATGCATTCGCTGATGCCGGTCGGCCTGCGCCGCCGCCTGCGCCAGGCCCTGTTCTCCGCGTCCGACGCCGCCTGAATACGAAAAAAGGACCCCGACGCCTATGGACTGCACCAACGACAGCCGCCCCCCCGTCGTCCAACCGGATGCGTCCAACCGGATCGTGGTCGTGTTCGCCACACCCGGCGCACTCGACGGCGGCGGCGGCATCGGCCGCATGACCGGTTACGTGGTCGACCAATTCGACAAATCCGCCACGACCCGATCCATCATCCTCGATACCCGCGGCACCGGCAGCGTCCTGCTGTCCCCCCTGTATCTCGGCCTCACCCTGACGCGGATGGCCTGGCTGCTGGCCCGGCGGCAGGCATCCGTCGTCCACATCAACGTGTCGGAACGGGCGAGCTTCCTGCGCAAGGCGGCGGTCCAGGCGGTGGCCGGGCTGCTGGGTTGCCCGACCGTCGTCCATCTGCACGGCGCCTCCTTCGTCGAGTTCTTCCAGGGCGGCCTCTTCGCCCGCGCCATCAGCCGCTGGCTGTTCAACCGTTGCGGCCGGGTGGTGGTCCTGGGCGACAATTGGCGCGACTTCCTGGTGCAGTCCGTCCGCACCGACCCCCGCAAGATCCGGGTGCTCTACAATGCCGTGCCCGATGTCGGCGCCGACCTCGGCCCACCCGAACCGCCGGTGGCCGGGGCGGTCCTGTCCCTGCTGGTGCTGGCCAACCTGTCGGAACGCAAGGGCATCGGCACGTTGCTGCGCGCCTGCGCGCTGTTGAAGGAGCGCGGACAGCCCTTCCGGGTCACCATCGGCGGCGGTGGCAACGTCGAGGGTTATCGCGCCATGGCGGCCGGGCTGGGCGTGGCGGAGGAGTGCGACTTCCTCGGCTGGGTTGGCCGGGACGAGGCGCACGCCCACATCCGCTCCCATGACATTCTGCTGCTGCCCTCCACCCATGAGGGGCTGCCGATGGTGATCCTGGAGGCGCTGTCGGCCCAACTGCCGGTCATCACCACGCCGGTCGGCTCGATCCCGGAGGTGCTGACCGACGGCGAGACCGCCCGGATCATCCCGGTGAACGATGCCGGCGCCCTGGCCGATGCCGTCCTCCAGCTCGGCCGCGACCCGGACCTGTATCGCGGTCTCGCGGAGAATGGCCGGCGCCTGTTCCTGAAGCGGTTCGTCATCGACGCCTATGCCAAATCCCTGCTGGCGATCTACCAGGAGCTCGACCGCAGCGCCGCCGAGTTGCCCGCGGAGTTGGGCAAGCTGGCCAGGTCGGCCGCCGCCAGTTCCAAACGGCGGTGATCCGGGCCGCGGGGGCCTCGATGATCGGGCCAGGAAACAATCTGTACGGGTATGACCGAAGGGGAAAGGCGCATGCACAGGTTGGGTAGCCATACCGGCAGGCCAACCCGTTCGGTCGCTCCACAGCGTGCGGATGCCGCATCGCGTAAACTTGCACGCGAATGTCACCCAGCCTTCGGCTGCGCGGCGTTCCGGGGGGCGGCAGCCGACCGGCCGCACCACGACGCATTTCACCGCAAGGCCCTGGGATAAGGGCCGGCAAGACCGGAAGCCGAACACACAACATGCCCGCCGCAGCCGTCGAAAGACGGGCGTCTCACGGTAAAGGCCGGGACGCAGCGCAGAATTGGCGGGCCGGGAAAGGATCAGGAGCGGACATGATCTATATCGTCTCCCCCGGCGGCACCCAGGAAAAAGGCGGAATGGGCCGTGTGGTCGACAATTTCACCACCGATCTGCGGCAAAACTGCCCGGATGTCAGGTTCGAGGTCGTCGACAGCTATGGCCCCGGCAAATTCCATCTCATGCCCCTCTATTTCACGCGGGCGGTGGCCCGTCTCGCCGGCTGCTTCGCGGCGGGCAAGGCCGACCTCGTCCACATCCACATGGCGGAATATGGCAGCGTCCTGCGCAAGGGCATCCTGATCGCCATGGCCCGGACCTTCGGCGTGCCGGTTGTCCTGCATCTGCATGGCGGACGTTTCCCCAAGCATTTCAAGGACAGCAGCCCGCTGATGCGCTGGGCGATCCGCCGCATGATGGCGATGACCAGCGAGATCGTCGTGCTGGGCGAATTCTGGCGCGACTGGGTGGCCGAAGCCTTCGGGGCGGAGGCGCGCCAGCGTACCACCCTGCTGCACAACGCCGTGCCGGGACCGGCGAAGCCCCCCGTCCGCGACGATGCGGAGGAGGGGTTCGCCGGTCCGGTGCGCCTGCTGTTCCTCGGCCGGCTGATCAAGCTGAAGGGCATCGACGTCCTGCTGAACGCCCTGGCGTCCCCCGCCTGCCGCGACAGGAACTGGCAGGTGACCATCGCCGGCGACGGCGATCTGGAGACCTACCGCGCCCTTGCCGGCGACCTCGGCATCGCCGAGCGCGTGCGCTTCACCGGCTGGCTCGACCAGACCGGTTGCCGGCGCGAACTGGCCGGCGCCCATGTGCTAGTCCAGCCTTCGATGTTCGAAGGGCTGCCGATGTCGGTTCTGGAGGCGATGGCGGAGGGCTTGACCATCGTCGCCACCCCGGTCGGCAGCGTTCCCGACGCCATCGCCGACGGCGAGACCGGATTGCTGGTGCCGCCGGGGGATGTCGCGGCGCTGGCCGACGCCTTGGCACGGGTGATCGACGACCGCAACCTGCGCCGCAACCTCGGTGCCGGCGCCCGCGCCCGGTGGGAGCGCCAGTTCGATGTCGCGGTGTTCCGCGAACGGCTGCTGGAGATCTACCGCCGCAATTCCCGCGGGCGCCTGACCACGACGCCGACGGTCGCCAGCGGTCCGGTTCCGGCCTCCGGCCCGACCGGTCATTCGAAAAGCACGACCGGCTGAGGTGCCAAGAGGCCGAGGCGCGGAAAGACGGAGCGTGTCCGGTTCGCGCCACCCAGGCGGGAGCCGGACACATCGACAGGAAGAAGAGGGCACCATGAAAAACACCATCGCCACTCTGGTGCGCTGGTCTGGATTCGGCGCGCTGCAACGGTTCCTCAAGGCACGGCACGCCGTCACCATCGTGGTCTACCATGATCCGACGCCGGAGGTGCTGCGCGAGCATCTGCGCTGGTACGCGAAGCACTACAGCTTCACCACGCTGGACGCCGTCGCCGGCGCGATGGAGACCGGCCGCTGGGACAGGCTGCCGGCCTATCCGCTGGTCATCACCCTCGACGACGGGCATCGGAACAACACGGCGCTGGCCGCGCTGTTCCGCGAATTCGACCTCCGCCCGACCATCTATCTGTGCAGCGGTATCGTCGGCACCGCCCGCCCCTATTGGTGGAAGACCGCGGCCGCCGACAGCATCGGGGTCGAGCGGTTGAAGCGGGTTCCCGATCCCGAGCGCCGCCGCCTGCTGGCCGAGGCCGGCGACGATCCCGACCGCGACGGCGCCGATCGTCAGGCGATGACCTGGGACGAGATCGCGCGGATGACCGATGTCGCCGATTACGGCGCCCACACCCGGACCCATCCCATCCTGCTGCGATGCGACGACAGAGATTGCGCCGATGAGATCACGCTGTGCCGGACGGAGCTGGAGGACCGGCTCGGACAGCCCTGCCGTCATTTCGCCTTTCCCAACGGCGATTTCAGCGACCGCGAGGTGGAGGAGATCCGGCGCGCCGGCTACCGCACCGCCCGCAGCATCGATCCCGGCTGGAACGACGCCGCCACCGACCCGCTGCGGCTGAAGGCCTTCCCGGTGTCCGATGACGTGACGGTCGACTGGCTCAGTGTCCAGCTGACCGGGATCCCGGCCTGGCTGCGCAAGCGCAGGACCGCCGCCGCCGATGTGTCGACCGGCGGGGCCACGCCCGAATGGGCAGGCCCGATGGTAAAGCCCAAGTCGGCAGGCATATGACCCTGAACGTCCGAGGCAAGCCGAACGCATTGCCCATCGCGGCAGGCCCTATCACGGCCCCACAGAGTGGCTAACCACAGACCTCAAGCCACTCCTATCCTTTGAGCCCTCGCAAACCGGCGCAATGATCACAATAAAATTCCATGTCACGCGGATGCGAAAACAGGCGGACCAACCGGAACCGCGTTTCGACCAAAGCCATCTTCCCGCAAATCCCGTTACCCCCAGTCGACCGACCCCAGCAGGAGTTTTCAGAGACATGCGGACCGCCACCCTGACCGACACGACCCTGACCTCTCCCGCCCTGCCGGAAATCCGCGCCTTCATCGTGGAGAATTTCCTGCTCGGCAAGGACTCCGGCTTTGACAACGGCGAATCCCTGCTGGAATCGGGGATCATCGACAGCACCGGCATCATGCATGTCGTCGCCTTCCTGGAGGAGCGCTTCGGCATCGCCGTCGATGACGACGACATGGTCGCCGACAATCTGGAATCGGTGGACCGCATCGCCAACTTCGTCGATCGCAAGCAGGACCTCCGCGACGCCGCCTGATCCCGCGGGACAGGCCAAGGCGGACATAGCGGGCATAAGGTGAGAAGGACAGTCCATGGCCCATCTGGTTCACCAGCTCCTGACCGAGACGGCCTTGCGCGATCCCGCCCGCACGGCGCTGATCGCCGGAGATGCCCGCCGCAGCTTCGCCGAACTGGACCGCGAGAGCGACGCCATCGCCTGCGCGCTCCAGGCGGCGGGGATCGTCCGCGGCGACCGTGTCGCGGTGATGCTGGAGAACTCCATCGAATATGTCGCCGGCCTGTTCGGCACGCTGAAGGCCGGCGGCGTGTTCGTGCCGATCAATCCCTCCACCAAATCCGACAAACTGACCAATCTGCTTGCCGATGCCGGCGTTTCGGTGCTGATCGCTCCGGCCGCGCTGGCCCGGCAGGTGTTGCCGGCGCTGGAGGCGGTGAAGGCGTCACCGGCCGTTCTTTGGGTCGGCTGCGGCCTGCCCGACGGCGCATCCGGTCGGCTTTATGCCGATGCGTTGGCGGCACCGCCCCGGCGGCCGGCCGATCCCGGCCTGATCGACCAGGATCTGGCGGCGATCATCTATACCTCCGGTACCACCGGCCAGCCGAAAGGCGTGATGCTGACCCACGCCAACCATGTCAACACCAGCTGGGCGATCGCCACCTATCTGGAAAACACCCCCGACGACGTGGTGATGTGCGTCCTGCCGCTGACCTTCGGCTATGGCCTGTCGCAGGTGATGACCGCCGTCCGCGTCGGCTTCACCCTGGTTCTGGAACGCTCCTTCACCTTCCCGCTGGAAACGTTGAAACGCATGGTCCGGCATCGCGTCACCGGCCTGCCCGGCGTGCCGACGGTGTTCTCCACCCTGCTCGGGCTGGAGGCGGCGAAGACCGCCGATCTCGGCAGCCTGCGCTACCTGACCAACGCCGCCGCTCCGCTGCCCGCTGCCCATCTCCGCCGGTTGCGTGGGAGATTTCCGCAAGCCCGCTTCCATTCCATGTACGGCATGACCGAGTGCTGCACCCGCATCAGCACGCTCGATCCCGCGGACCTGGATGCGAAACCAGCCTCCGTCGGCCGCGCCATTCCCAACTGCGAAGCCTTCGTCGCCGACGGGGAGGGCAACCGCCTTCCCCCCGGCCAGGTGGGCGAACTGGTGGTGCGCGGCGCCAACGTGATGCGCGGCTACTGGAACCGGCCGGACGAGACGGCCAGGCGCCTGCGCCGCGGTCCACAGGGCGAAACCCTTCTCTTCACCGGCGACCTCTTCACCCAGGACGCCGAGGGGCATCTCTATTTCGTCAGCCGCAAGGACGATATGTTCAAGTGCCGCGGCGAGAAGGTCAGTCCCAAGGAGGTCGAGAACGCGCTGTACGAGTTGGACGGCGTGCTGGAGGCCTGCGTGATCGGCGTCCCCGACGATGCCGACGGCCTGGCGATCAAGGCCTTCCTCGTCCCCCGCGACGGCGCCGCCCTGTCGGAGGCGGCGATCCGCCAGCACTGCCGTGGCCGGCTGGAAAGCCATCTGGTACCGAAATTCATCGAGTTCCGCCACAGCCTGCCCAAGACCGACTCCGGCAAGATCCGGCGGGCGGAGCTGATGAGTGAAGCCACGACGTCCGACGGCGGTACCCGTCCCCTCTCCCGCGCAGCGGGGGAGGGTTAGGGAGGGGGCAAAGCTTTCCCGCCGCCGCACACCGCCCCGACACCATCCACCCCAGAACAGAGAGCACGCCCATGTGTGGTGTCGCCGGAGTTCTCGCAGGATCGCGCGCCGAACCGGCCGGTCTGGACGAGTTGAAACGCATGATCGCCATGCTGAGCCATCGCGGCCCGGACGGCTACGGCTTCTATCGGGATGACCGGATCGGGCTTGCCCATGCCCGGCTCAGCATCGTCGGGCTGGCCGGCGGCTTCCAGCCGATCCACAACGAGGACCGCAGCCTGTGGATCAGCTTCAACGGCGAAATCTTCAACCATGTCGAGCTGCGGCGGGATCTGGAGGCGCGCGGTCACCGCTTCTACACCCGGACCGACACCGAGGTGATCGTCCACGCCTTCGAGGAATATGGCCCGGCCACCTGGGCCAGGCTGAACGGCCAGTTCGCCATCTGCCTGTGGGACGCCACCAGGCGCGAGCTGTGGCTGGTCCGTGACCGGCTCGGCATCCTGCCGCTGTTCTATGCCCGCCGTGGCGACCATCTGGTTTTCGCCTCCGAAGCCAAGGCGCTGTTCGGCGGCGGCCGGGTAGCTCCAGCCTTCGATCACGCCCGCCTCGCGCAGGTCTTCACCCACTGGAGTGCCGCGCCGCACGGCAGCGTGTTCGAGCGCGTGGAGAGCGTGCCGGCGGCCACCGCCATCCGCGTCGACTCCACGCTGGCGCTGCATGTCGACCGCTACTGGCAACCGGATTTCACCGCCGATCCGGCCTTGGCCAAGCTGTCGCTGGACGAGGCCGCCGACCGGCTGGAGGAGAAATTGCTCGACGCCATCCGCCTGCGGCTGCGCGCCGACGTGCCGGTCGGCGTCTATATCAGCGGCGGGCTCGACAGTTCGGTGATCGCGGCGCTGGCCCGCAAGCTCGACACCACCAGCATGCACAGCTTCGGCGTCCGCTTCACCGATGCCGGCTTCGACGAGACGCCGCAGCAACGGCTGGTCGCCGGCCATGTCGGCACCGGGCATCACGACATCCTCTGCGGCCCGCGGGACATCCAGGCCGCGCTGCCCGACGTCGTCCGCCACAGCGAGACGCCGCTGGTCCGCACCGCCCCGGCGCCGCTGTTCCTGCTGTCGCGTCTGGTGCGCGAGAGCGGCATCCGCGTGGTGCTGTCCGGCGAGGGCGCCGACGAGTGGCTGGCCGGCTACGACCTCTTCAAGGAGGACAAGGTCCGCCGCTTCTGGGCGCGTCAACCCGGCAGCAAGGTCCGGCCGAAGCTGCTGGGCCGCGTCCATCCCTTCGCCGCCGTCAACGGCCAGAAGGACAGCCCACTGTGGCAGGCCTTCTTCAAACGCGGGATGATGGAGACGGACGAGGCCTTCTATGCCCACCGCACCCGCTGGCGCAACACCGCCTGGGCGCAGCGCCTGCTGTCCGCCGATGTCCAGGCCACCGCCGACGATGCCGCCTTCGAGGCGCATGTCGCCGCCCATCTGCCGGACGGCTGGTCGCGCTGGTCGCCGCTCGCCCGCAGCCAATGGGCAGAGATTTCCTCCTTCATGACCCCTTACCTGCTGTCGACCCAGGGCGATCGCGTCGCCATGGCCAACGGTATCGAGGTCCGCTATCCCTTCCTCGATCCGGCGGTGGACGATCTCTGCGCCGCCCTGCCGGACCGGGTGAAGATGCTGGGTTTGCGCGACAAGCTCGCCCTGCGCCGGCTCGCCGCCCGCCATCTGCCGGCCGAGATCGTCCAGCGACCGAAGCGCCCCTACCGCGCGCCGATGACCTCCGCCCTGTTCGGCGACGCCGCCCCGGACCATGTCCGCGACCTGCTGTCGCCGGACGCGCTCGTCCGCTACGGCCTGACCGACGCCACCGCCGTCCTGGCCCTTGCCGACAAGGCCCACCGCCGGAACGGCCACATGGCCGGCGAGCGGGAGGAGATGGCCCTGGTCGGCGCTCTGACGCTGCAAATGCTGGCCCATTACATCCAGGACGACTTGCCCCAGCGGATCCGCGACCAGCGGGCCGCCCTGGACCGTGCCGAAATCCATGTGCTGGAGGATCAGGCATTGAAAGATCGGGCAGCCGGCAGCCGAACCGCCACGCCTCAGCCGACCGCGGCCTGACCGCCGCGTTTCCTTTCTGACCGACGATGCATCAACCCCCATCGGGAACCGTGACCATGCTGAACGCCCTGTCCTCGCCCCTCGCTCAGTTCGATTCCAAGGTCCTCGATCTGGATTGCGCGGCCGCGGCGCGCGAGATCGAAGATGCCATCCAACGCATCGTCGCCCATGATCTGCGCCGCCAAGGCATCGTGCTCGGCGTGTCCGGCGGCATCGACAGCTCGGTCTGCGCCACGCTCGCCGTCCGCGCCCTCGGGCCGGAGCGCGTGCTGTGCATCCTGATGCCGGAAAAGGAGAACTCGCCGAAGAGCACCCGCCTCGGCACCCTGCTGTGCGCGCATCTCGGCGTCACCCCGTTGATGGAGAACATCACCGGCCCGCTGGAGGCGCTCGGCTGCTACGAGCGGCGCGACACCGCCATCCGCCGGCTGTTCCCGGAATTCGGTCCGGGCTGGAAGCAGAAGATCGGTCTGGCCGGCAACCTGCTGGATGCCGACCGCGTCAATTACTTCACCTTGACCGTCGAATCGCCGGATGGCGAGCGCCAGACCAGCCGCATGCCGGTGGACGTCTATCTCGACGTCGTCGCCGCCACCAACCTGAAGCAGCGCATGCGCAAGACGGTCGAATACACCCATGCCGACCGTCTGAACTACGCCGTGCTCGGCACGCCGAACCGGCTGGAATATGAGTTGGGATTCTTCGTGCGCGGCGGCGACGGTCTGGCCGACCTGAAGCCGATCGCCCATCTCTACAAGTCGCAGGTCTACCAGATGGCGGCCCATCTCGGCCTGCCGGCGGAAATCCAGGCGCAGTCGCCGAGCACCGACACCTATACCCTGCCGCAGTCGCAGGAGGAGTTCTATTACGCCCTGCCCTACGACAAGCTGGATCTGGCGCTCTGCGCCTATGGCCGCGGCGCCGGCGAGGAAGAGGCCGCGGCGGCGCTGGACCTGACCGTCCAGCAGGTCCGCCGCGTCTACAAGGACATCACCGCCAAGCGCCGCACCTCCGCCCGCATCCTGCGCGATGCCCATCTGGTGCGGCCGGTCTGCGTCGGGGAGGCGGCATGAGCGTCATCGACTGGAAACACCGTGGCGTCGCCCGGTACGAGCCGGATGACCGTGCCGCTCTCGACGCTTTCCAGCGAACGCAGTTCGGCGTCGACGCTCTCCAACTTTGCTCCCATCATTTCCATTGGCTGTTCGAAGAGCCGCCGGAGCGGGATCATGAAGGCCCACAGCTCTGGCTGTGCAAGCGCAACGGCGCCGTGGTCGGCCAGCAGGGCGGCATACCCTTCGCCCTGAAGGTTGGTGAGCGCAACCGCCGGGCATCCTGGGCGATCGACCTGATGGTCGCCCCGGAATGGCGCCTGCGCGGCGTCGGCCCCGCCCTGTCGGAAACCCATTCCGGCGCCAGCGATCTCGCCGTTTCGCTGTCGATGACGGAGGCCGCCTACAAATCCTACAAGCGCGGCGGCTGGCTCGATCTCGGCACCGTGCCGACCTACCTGCGGGTGATCGATCCGCTGCGCTGCCTGCGCGTCAGCCCTTATGGCGGCGGTCTGGCCAAGCTGGTCGCCCGGATCGGCAAGCCGGCGCTCTCCACGGCCTCGATGGGCTACGGACTGTCGGCCAGGCTGCTCGGTGCCCGGCTGGTCGCGATCGACCACTTCGACTACCGGGTCGACGATCTCTGGGAGGCGGCGTCGGCACAGCATCCGGTCATCGCGCGACGGGACTGGGCCTTTGTGAACTGGCGCTTCGATCTCACGCCGAAGGCCGACCGCTTCCGCCGCTTCTACCTCATGCGGGGTGAAACGGTGCTGGCCTATGTCGTGCTGCGGGTCGACCATTGGAAGGGCGAACCCGTGGGGGTGGTCTGTGATTATATGGCCCGGCCGGGCTGGCTGGTGGCGACCTTCTCCATGATGACCGAACTGGCGCGCCGGGAGGGCATGGTGGCACTGATGTGCCGGACGCTGAATGCCCTGGCGGCGCGGCCACTGTCGATGATGGGCTTCCTCTGCCTGAAGAACGGCCTGCGCTCGCCGACCCGCATGATGGCACGGCCGGCGCTCGACCAGCCGGAGCTTGCCGGCATGGTGGGCGATCCGAAGAACTGGTTCGTCACCGTCGCCGACAGCGACATGGGCTTCAAGGGATTGGGTGAATAGACGGGCACCGGAGCCCCGACAACGAAAAGGCCGCCTTCCCACAAGGGAGGCGGCCTTTTCGCTGATCGCGACAAAATCGAGTTTCAAGTGACGGGACGCGTCTTCAGATCGTCCATGAAGCGGCTTGCCGCTGTGCATGGCGCCCGGTGAGATCAAGCCGATCGAGCGATTAGTAAGGCTTAGCTTCAGGCGTCACCGCCCTTCCACATGCCTCCTATCGACGTGATGGTCTGTCACGGCTCTCAAGGGAGCTCTGGTTTAGAGGTGGGTTTCCCGCTTAGATGCTTTCAGCGGTTATCCCGTCCATACTTAGCTACCCGGCCATGCCACTGGCGTGACAACCGGTGCACCAGAGGTATGTCCATCCCGGTCCTCTCGTACTAGGGACAGATCCTCGCAAAACTCCGACACCCACGGCAGATAGGGACCGAACTGTCTCACGACGTTCTAAACCCAGCTCACGTACCACTTTAATCGGCGAACAGCCGAACCCTTGGGACCTGCTCCAGCCCCAGGATGTGATGAGCCGACATCGAGGTGCCAAACGACTCCGTCGATATGGACTCTTGGGAGTCATCAGCCTGTTATCCCCGGCGTACCTTTTATCCGTTGAGCGATGGCCCGTCCACGTGGAGCCACCGGATCACTATGGCCGACTTTCGTCTCTGCTCGACTTGTCAGTCTTGCAGTCAGGCGGGCTTATGCCATTGCACTCGACGAGCGATTTCCGACCGCTCTGAGCCCACCATCGCGCGCCTCCGTTACACTTTGGGAGGCGACCGCCCCAGTCAAACTACCCGCCATGCAGGGTCCCGGACCCGGATCACGGGCCACGGTTAGATGCCAGAGACTTCAAGGGTGGTATTTCAAGGTTGGCTCCACCCGGGCTGGCGCCCAGGCTTCCAAGCCTCCCACCTATCCTACACATGAAGTCCCTAGCACCACTGCAAAGCTGTAGTAAAGGT